>DAOTKC010000070.1:0-1549 GCA_035449045.1 Eubacteriales bacterium | reverse complement strand
GCCGTCGGTATATCTGTCCAACCCGCCCACTATATTGAGGAGCGTCGTCTTGCCGCAGCCCGACGGGCCCAAAATCGCCACAAATTCATTCTCACGGAAGTCAAGGCTCACGCCTTTTAAGGCGTGCGTTATTGTGTCGGCGTTCTTTTTGCCGGGCACTTTGATAACATAATCTTTGATAATGTTTTCGAGTTTCAGCATCTCTCTCCTTAGCTTTTTAGACAAAATATTACAATTTGTCTAAATTTTTACAGTTATAATGCATAGAAAACGCTTAATTATAGCATATTTTTTATAAAAAGCAAACTTCTGAGCGCTTTGGGATGAACTGAGAGAGTCAGGCTTGACGGTTTTGGCTGAAAATTGTCCGAAAAGCCAATTTTAGCGGCTTTTTTCTTGTATTTTGGCGGCGATATGCTATAATAATACGGTAACCAAAATTGAATATACATAATAAAAAGGCCGCTTTGGCATAAACAGGCTTATTACCATGAAAAGGGTTTTTGGCTAAATAAGAGGTTATAAATGAATTTATGGCACGACGTTGCGGCGGAGAGAATTTCTCCCAAAGATTTTATCGCCGTCATCGAAATTTCCAAGGGCAGCAAAAATAAATACGAGATGGACAAAGCAACGGGCGCGCTTATACTCGACCGCGTCCTCTACACCTCCACCCATTATCCCGCCAACTACGGCTTTATTCCGCGCACGCTCTCCGACGACCATGACCCCCTTGACGTCTTGGTGCTTTGTAGCGAGCCGGTGGTGCCGATGGCGATGATAAGGTGCTATCCGATAGGCGTTGTCAGCATGCAGGACGACGGCGAGCTCGACCACAAGATTATCGCCATTCCCGTCACCGAGCCGCTTTGGAACAACTATCACAACATCGAGGAACTGCCGCCCCACGTTATGGAGGAAATCACCCACTTCTTCAATGTCTACAAGCAGCTGGAGCACAAGGACACCTCTATTTTGGAAATAATGGACCGCACCTCGGCCGAAGTCATCATTAAAGAAAACATTCAAAGATACCAAGTGACTTACAAAAACCGCAAAAGCGACAAATAGGTCTTAAAAGCTTAGGTTTTGCGCTTGCTTGGCTGCGCAAAAACCCGCTTTTTTTGACTAATAAAGCTCAATGCCTCTTACGGAGGAAAATATAGTGAAGTATGATGTGATTGTAATAGGCGGCGGCGTTATCGGCGCCGCCGTTTTAGACGAGCTGGCAAGGTATAAATTGAAGGCGTTGCTTCTCGAAGCCGAAGACGACGTCGCGACCGGCGCCTCCCGCGCCAACAGCGGAATTGTCCACGCCGGCTACGACTGCAAGCCGGGCACGCTCAAAGCCCGCTTCAACCGCGAAGGCGCGGCGATGATGGAAAAGCTCGCCTATGAGCTGGACGTCCCTTTTCTTAAATGCGGCTCCATAGTGGCGGCCGCGGCGGACGGCCTCGACGCTCTTAAGGAGCTTAGGGAGCGCGGCCTTAAAAACGGCATTCCCACCGAAATAATCGACCGCGAGCAGATTTTAAAGCTTGAGCCGAAC
>DAOTKC010000069.1:0-1584 GCA_035449045.1 Eubacteriales bacterium | reverse complement strand
ACCATTACCGCGGTCGAGCCCGAGGATTCGCTCTTCGACAACTACGGTCTGGCACCCGGCGAAGTCACAATAACCGGCTTTGAGATGCAGAAGCTCGTTTCGTCATACAAATGGTATATCGCCAACAGCCAGATAAGCAGCGGCGCCTATCTGCCCTACGAGGGCAACGCGTCCGGCGAGTATCTCGCCACCACCGGCTACAACGGTTATGCATGGACCGTCAAGCCCAACGTTAACAACCTTGCCTCGGGCGATACTCAAAGCTCCTTCACCTACACTTACGGCTCGGGCACATACTCGGCTACGGCGGCGGGCAACTACACCGCAACTCTGACGGGCTGGAATAACTCCAACTATACGCTTACGGGCACCACCTCCTTCGATTGGGTCATTCACGCGCGCGTGCTTAACGTCAATCCGGTCGCGGGAGCATGGGACATCAGCAAGATTTACGACGGAACCAACTTCTACCGTTACTCCGACGACACTTATCCCACTACCGTCGCCAACCCCTTGCAGTTCACGCTCAATACGCACTATACCGTGTCGCCCGCCGATCCTTCGCTCGGTGTCGTCTCCATCGACATCGACATCAGAGAGGCGCTGTTCACCGGAATTAACGCCGGACTCTATACCAACAACGTCAGGGTCTACTATATGCTGTATGCCCAGGACGAAAACAACTATGTGATTGAAGACGCCAGCGGCGCGGGCTATATCAGCTTTACCGGCACCATACTGCCCAAGCAACTCTCGGCGACTTGGCAGACTCCGTCCTCCTTCCCCTACAACGGCGTCCAGCAGGGCTATACGCCCAACATCATCGGCAGAGTGACGGTGAGCGGCACTGTCGACAACGTCAACTTTGTGCTGACCGGCAACGTCGCCACCAACGCAGGCAATTATACCTGCACTATAACCGGCCTTTCCGGCAGCAAGAGCGCCAACTATATCATGCCCATTCCCTCGGAATGCAGCGGCAGCTGGAGCATCACCAAGATATCGAGGGCGGTGCAGTGGTCGGCGCTGTCGGTGTTCACCTATAACTCTCAAAATCAGGGCAACTCGGTTACCGCGTGGATTATCGGCGCGGGCGACGACGGCAACTTAAGCCTCAACGTCACTTTCTCGGGCAAGGCGACGACCTTCAGAGAGGCGGGCTCCTACACCGCGACGGCGTCCGCGGGCGCCACTCCCGCCGAGCTCGTCAACTACATCATCACCGCGCCGCTCACCAAGGCGCTGACGATGAACTCCGCGCTTGTAGTATTCAACTGGAGCGGAAGCTTGACTCCCGTCTACAACGCCACCGCGCGCACCGTGACCGCAACCGTGGCGGCGTCCAGCGTCTTCGGCTCCGACGTTGTGACGGTAACGGCCTACAACAACACGGGCACACAGGTGGCAGGCTCCTCGCCGGCTAGGTATTACCATAACTCGGCTACCGACGCGGCATACTACCGCGCCGAGGTCACCGGCATCAGCAATCCCAACTACACCTTTACTACGGCGGCAACACGCTACGTCGATTGGCGCATATCTCCCGCCGCGCTCAGGCTTACCGCCAACAACCAGACCTTCGTT
>DAOTKC010000068.1:0-1655 GCA_035449045.1 Eubacteriales bacterium | reverse complement strand
AAATCAAGCGGCGAGTCGACGGCGGCGGCGACCTCGGGCTTCGGCATTTTGACGGCGCCCGTGGCAAGCCTAATCAACCTTCCCATAGTGTGCGCCATTTCGTTGGCCATCGTCATCGTTCCCGCCGTCTCCGCCTCCCGCGCCGAAAGGAACCTTGACGGCGTGCTGAAAAAAAGCGCGCTTTCCGTCAAAGTAGCTTACGTCATAGGCCTGCCCGCTTCGCTTTTGATTTTTTCCTTCGCAACTCCCATTTTGAATTTGCTTTATCCCGCGCTGTCCGACGGTGAGATATGGCTGGCGGCGCGGCTCCTTCGTGTTGCGGCGTTTGAAATAATATTTATGTCGGGCATTCAGATTTATACCGCGCTGCTTCAGGCGCTCGACCGCACCATTGTGCCCGTCCGGAACCTTGCCGCCTCCGTCGCCTTGAAAGTCATTTTAACGCTATTTTTAGTGCCCAGAATGGGCGTTTTGGGCGCCGTCACGGCGTCACTTTCCATGGCGTTTACCGCTTGGCTTTTCGACGTCATATATATTAAAAAATATATCGGCAACAACCAAAAACTGATGCAAAACATTTCCGTAATTTTATCCTCGGGTGTTATAATGGTTACCGTGGCAGTGCTCTTCGCCCGCTTTATCGAAAGCGGCACGACGGCGTTTTTAATCGGCGCGCCGCTCTCTTTTGCGCTCTATCTTACGCTGATTTCGGCCTTTAAGGTCTTTGACGCCGAAGAGATTGAAGGGCTGCCTATTATCGGGCGGTTGGTAAAGCCCGCCAAAGGAACCACGAATGATTGATTTATCAACGCTATTTCAAAAATACCCTTCTTTTTTATACTTATCGGGAGAGGACGCGCTGTCCCGCCCCTTGGAAATTTCACCGAATATTCCTCTTGCTATACAGCCGAACTCGGAAAATTTTTTGGCAGTAAAAGACCTGCTTATCTCTTCGTTCGGCGGTGATAAAACCGTCGCAATATTCGGCAGCGGCGTTAAGGAAGGGGAGTTATCTTCAATTGAGTTTGAGGAGGGCGCCGTCTACGTTTTGGAGCCCCTGCCGCTCGAAAAAAAGCGCTCCTTCGGCTTTTCGGACATCATCGCCATCATGAAGCGTCTTCGCGCGCCCGACGGCTGCGAATGGGACCGCGCGCAGAGCCATTCCTCCATCAGCATCAATATGATTGAGGAAGCCTACGAGCTGGTCGAGGCCATCGACTTAGGCGACTTTGAAAAAATCCGCGAGGAAGCGGGCGACGTCCTTTTGCAGGCGGTCTTTCACGCCGTGATGGCGGAGGAAGCAGGCGAGTTTTCCGTCGCCGATATGCTGACCGCGCTGGGGGATAAGCTGATTTCACGTCATACCCACATTTTCGGCGAGGACAAGGCCAAAAACGCCGCCGAAGCGTTGGCGTTTTGGGAAAAATCCAAGGCGCGCGAAAAGGGCGAAAAAAATTTTTCCGACAAAGTAGATTTCATTCCCAAAAATCTGCCCGCGCTGCTCTACGCCGAGAAAGTCCAAAAGGCGGTCAAAAAATGCGGCTTCGACTGGGAGAACGCCGAGGGCTGTTTTGAAAAACTTTACGAGGAAATAGAGGAGCTGAAAGCCGCCGGCCCCAAAGAGATTGAAATCGAGGGCTGCGACGTTATTTTCT
>DAOTKC010000067.1:0-1898 GCA_035449045.1 Eubacteriales bacterium | reverse complement strand
GCATTCTGAAGAGCGGCGGCATAAACCCGCGGCCGGAAGGAGCGGAGTTTTCAACGTTTTTTTCTGCCTGCGCGAAGGAATTCGCGGCAGACGAATTTATAACGGCGGCGCCGTTTTCATCCTCGCCTGAGTCCCCTTCAATGGTTTTGCGCCCTTTGTTTAAATAGGAGGCGGCTTGCGCGCCGAATTTCTTAAAAGCCATAATTCACCCCAAACAAAATTATCCTAAATACAAGTTAATCCGAAATAATTGATTTTTCTTGCTATTATCGGTAATATATTATATACTTGTCGAATGTAAAGTTTTCTTACATATGCAATAAGGAGTCAAAAATGTCCAAAAAATCTGCCATCGTTATTGCCGCCGTGTTGGCTTTGGTTTTGCTTGTCGGCGCGCTTTCGGCGTGTAATAAGCTCAAGTGGGAGGGCGTCGGCGGCGGCGACCCGACCGCTCCGGTCGAGAGCCAGTTCGGCTTCGTCATAAAGCAGGGCAATTATATTTATTTCATAAACGGCTATGTCGGCGTCAATGAGGATAACACTTTCGGCAAGCAAGTCAAGGGCGGCATCATGAGGATGGAGCTCGACGAAAACGGCGTGCCCAAGGCCGATACTTCCAAGCTTTTGGTGCCGATGAACGTTTACACCTCCGATAAAAACGTCGGCTTCGCCATCTATGGCAAATATATCTACTACGCCGCGCCCAACACCGAAAAGGACAGAGCGGGCAACCCCTCCACCAAGCATCTCAGCATTATGAGGAGCGATATCGACGGCGGCAATCCCGTCCGGCTCTTGGTTTTGGACAACCGCGACATCGAATATAAGTTCTATAAAGACGCGATAGTATATTACGATTCAACGGGAAAGGCGCTTTACTACGCCGATCTTTCGAGCGGAAAGGCCGACGCCGCGCAAAGCTCGCTGAAAAAAATTGCGGGGAATGTGGCCGATCCCGTCTTTTCCTATGAAAAGAACGAAAAGCCCGCTATTGCCGACTATATCGTCTACACCGCCACCCGTCCCGCCGAGGAAGGCGAGTTCTATCACGAGCTTCGCGCGGTCAAGTTCGACGGCACCGGCTCCACCCTTCTTGCCGATAAATCGACCTATCTACCCGAGGGCGAGACCGACCACACCAAATTCCCCGGCAGCGTCTATCAATACACCATCGTGTCAAGCATTTTGGACGGCGACGATCTCGTAATTTACTACACCAAACAGATTTTTGAAAACCAAACCACGGCGACGCGCGGGCTGTTTATGAACAAAATCACGTTGGAAAACGGCATGCCTTCCTTTAAGGTGGCAACCGAAAAAGAGCTTTCGGGCACCGGCACCAACACCGCCTTGACCCCGCTCGGTTATGACGAAGGCGCGCTTTTGGCCGCAAACTCCAATATTTATCTCATAGTAGGCTATGCGCCGGGCGGCGAAGACCCCAATACCTACGACTCCGACTCCGCCGTCGTAGGCAAATCGCTTTCGCCCACCGTGCTGTTCGTAAAAGACGGCTATCTCTACTATCTGCAGTCCGCCGTTTTATACCGTATTGACATTTATAATGCCGAAGCCCGCGCCGAGAAGCTTTCCTCGGCGATTTCGCTGGCGACCTCGTGGATTACCGCCGATATAGTGGGCGACGGGCTCTACTACTTCAACAGCAAGGACTACACCTACACCTATCGCTTTGATTTGACCGCCGAGGACGGCGACGAGGAGGGGGCATTCCTCATGCTCGGCTATATGAACGACGAGGACACACAAATCAAAAAAGAAGCCGAAGAGCTAAATAAATAACCTACCCGGGTCAGTTATTCAAATCAGTAACCGCCCGTTCAATGGGCGGTTTAACATTAACCCTGTAAGGATTTAATGCCAGCAGCCCCTCAAAGGGC
>DAOTKC010000066.1:0-2006 GCA_035449045.1 Eubacteriales bacterium | reverse complement strand
CGCCGATTACAGAATAACGGCGGTTAACGGCAAGCTGACCGTTTTAAAGCGCGCGCTTAGTTATTCGTTTACCACCGTGCCCGACCGCGTCTACAGCGCCAGCGATAACTTTTCGTGGAGCAACGTGCCGGTTTCGGGCATACTTGCCTTTGACTCGGGCAAGGTTACAGTGTCGTTTACGGCTAAATATTCCAACGGCGGAAACGCGGGAAACGCCGTTACGCTCGGCGCCACCACGAGCACGCTGACGGGCACAAGAAGCGGTAATTATTCCGTTACCGAGCTTGCCGCGGGCGTTCTTTCCGGCAACATCAACAAGGCGCCCCTCTCGATAAGATTTAAAAACCAGACCATCACCTACGGCCAGAAAATCAGCAACAGCACAGCGACCATTCTCTCACAGTATCTCGAATTTACCGGCTTTAAAGGCAGCGACACCTATTCGTCGGCGCTCTCGGGCGAGATTATAAAAAATCTTGCCGGCACCGACACCGACAATCCGAGAAAGCCGGCAAGTAGCGAGGGCTACGAGGTGTCCGTCCGCGGCTTTAATTCGGCAAATTACGAGATAACCTATATCGACGGCAGGGTGTTTATCAACAAGCAGCTTGTCACCGTTTCGGGAATCAGCGCCTACGACAAGGTCTACGACGGCACTACCGCCGCCCAGCTTCAGAGCACGACGCCCAGCTACATCGGTTTCCTTGCGGGCGACGATGTGCGGGTAGATTCGCTGGTTGTCCGCTTCGCCTCTCCCAACGCCGGCAACAGCGTCAGCCTCGTCGTCGACTCCTTCACGCTTGGAGGCGTCCATAAGGACAACTATATCGTGTCCCTTGCCGCGGTCGGCACTGCCAAAATAACACGCGCAAGGCTTACCATAACCATTAACGACGCTACGCGCTATTTCGGCGAGGAGGACCCCGAGTTCACATTCACGCTTTCTGGCTTTGTCAACGGCGAAACGGCGGAGGGCATCGGGCTCGACCTCACCAAAATCCGCCTCTACACCGACGCCGTTGCGTCTTCGCCGGCGGGAGGCGACTATATCATTCAATACGATTTGAGCCAAGTTTCGAACATGCTTGTCAATTATTATGTCGAGTCCTCCCGCATCGCCCGTATGAGGATTGAAAAAATCGCGCTTGACGTTTCGGAGATTTATCCCGCGCTGGACGGCGTCAAACTTACAAAAAATCAAGTTACGCTTGTCTATGACGGCGCCACCCATTTCTTCACCATCGAGACGGGCGAACTGGTTGCCGAAGAGCTTACCATTGATTATTTATTTCAGGACGGCACGCTAGAAGGCGGCAAGCCCGCCATGAAGGACAGTAAAATTTACCGCGTCTCCGCTTCCATCGTAGTGGGGCAGAACTATATCGTGTCGGGAAGCAACGTAATCACGACCGAAACCTATACCATAATTATCAACAAAGCGCCGATTAAGGTCAAGGTCAATAATTACGAAATTGATACCGCCGACAGCCTGCCCGAATTCGGTTTTACCATAGTCGAAGGCGAGCTTTTCGGCTCCGACACCGAGGCCGACCTCGGCATAGCGGAATATTTCTGCACCGCCGAAAACGGCTCGCCCGCCGGCAGTTATCTGATTACGGCGACGTTTACGGGAAGCAAGAACTATACCGTGACGGCGGAAAGCGGGACTTTGAAAATAAAAGAATATACCATCGATGTCAACGTCGACGACCTTATTGTCAAGGGCTCGGTGGCGTCTATCCGCGCGCCCGAAGGCTTTGAATTCGAGGTTGACGAATTTGATGAAAAATCGGCAAAGGCGTTAAATTACAATGCTGCGGCGGCAAAATACGGCGAGAAGATGAAAGCGGTCTATGTGGTGACGCTGGAGTTTCCCGAAGACGCAGGCGGTGAGAACGTCGAGTTCAGGCTGGCGATTCCCAAGAATTACGCCTCGGACAAGACACTCATGCTGATGACGGTGGGCGAGGACGGGAAATTGGTGCGTGTAAGCGCCGTTTACCGCG
>DAOTKC010000065.1:0-2274 GCA_035449045.1 Eubacteriales bacterium | reverse complement strand
GAAGACGCAGTAATGTAATGAATAATTAATAATGAATGACGGTGGATGACGGCGCTAAAGCGCCGAATGAAAAACGGCGGCCTACGCCGAATGAAAAACTAATAACTAATAACGAATAACGGCGGAGAGCGGCTGCGCCGAACGAAAAACGAAAAACGCTCAACGGAAAACGAAAAACGTTGGATAAAACTAAAGCCCTGCGGTCGCAGGGCTTTAGTTAATCTTTTTTTGTCAATTAGCTGGATTTTATTTTTTGAGGATGTTATAATAAAACACAATTATTCTATTTAATAAGGTTAGATATGGAAGAGCTTTATAAGAGATATGTGACGGAAAAGCTGGACGAACAGGACATGCTGGCGGGACTAGAGTTTCATGTTCCCGAGGACTTTAATTTCGCCTACGACGTCGTCGATTATTTCGGCAAAACCGTTCCTTCCAAGCGCGCTCTCGTTTGGGTTTCGAGAACGTTTGAAGAGAAAATCTTTACATTCGGCGACATCAGCCGCCTTTCGTCCATGGCCGCCAACTATCTTAAGGGACTGGGCGTAAAGCGCGGCGACCGCGTTATGCTGGTGCTCAGGCGTCAGGCGGAGTTCTGGATTTCCGCTGTCGCCCTTCACAAGCTGGGCGCCGTCATCGTTCCCGCCACCGACCAGCTCATGAAAAAGGACTATGTCTACCGCTTCAAGGCAGCAGGCATAACCGCCGTCATCGCGACGTCCTTCGGCAGCGCCGCCGCCGAAATAGAAAAGGCGGAGGAAGAATGCGGCCCGCTTAATATCAAGATTTTGGCGTCGGGCTCCCGTGCCGGCTGGCTCGATTTCGAGTCCGTCTACGCCTGCTCCGACGTCTTTGAAAGGCCTGCCGACACCACTAAAAAGGGCGATATGATGCTGATGTATTTCACCTCGGGCACGACGGGCTATCCCAAGATAGTGCTTCACGACTATACATATCCCATCGCCCATTTCGCGACGGCGAAATGGTGGCACAACGTCGACCCCGAGGGAGTGCACCTGACGGTGGCGGACACCGGCTGGGCAAAGGCCGTTTGGGGCAAAATTTACGGCCAATGGCTGATGTCGGCGGCGGTTTTTGCCTACGATTACGACCGCTTCAATCAAAACGAGTTGCTCTCCCTTCTCGAAAAATACCGCATCACCACTTTCTGCGCGCCGCCGACCATCTACCGCTACCTAATTAAAGAGGATATTTCGGCGTTCGACCTCTCGGGGCTTAAATACGCCACCGTGGCGGGCGAAGCGCTTAATCCCGAGGTCTACAACAAGTTTTTGGCGGCCACCGGCGTGCGGCTTATGGAGGGCTTCGGGCAGACCGAAACCACCGTTTCCATTGCCAATTTCACCGGCGCCACTCCCAAGCCCGGCTCGATGGGCAAGCCCAATCCGCAATACGATATCCGTCTTTTGGACGCCGAAGGGCGTGAGGCTCAAACGGGCGATATCGGCGAAATTTGTATCTATACAGGTGATGACAAGCCCTGCGGAATGTTCATGGGCTACTATAAGGACGAGCGCCAGACCGACTACGTTTGGCACGACGGCTACTACCACACGGGCGACCTGGCGTGGCGCGACGAGGACGGCTACTATTGGTATTACGGCCGCGCCGACGACCTCATTAAATCGAGCGGCTACCGCATCGGCCCCTTTGAAATCGAAAGCGTCATCATGGAGCTTCCCTACGTCATGGAATGCGCCGTTACCGGCGTTCCCGATCCGGTGCGCGGCCAAGTAGTCAAGGCCACCGTCGTTCTGCGCAAAGGCACCGAAAAATCCGACGCCCTCGCCGTCGAGATTCAGGAATACGTCAAACACGCCACCGCGCCCTATAAATACCCCCGCATCGTCGAATTCGTCGATGCCCTCCCCAAGACGATTTCGGGCAAAATCAGAAGAGTGGAGATTCGCGAGCATAGCTGACGCTACGCTCGAAGTGAAATTGCCGTGTTGCGGCAAGTGAAATTGAAATGCTTTGCATTTCAGTTAAATAGATTGCTGCGCAATCTGTGAAATTTTTTGACTGTGTCAAAAAGTTGTGGATTATTTATTTTACCGCAACTGCGAGCGACAGCGAGCAATTTCACTGCGGACAAAGTCCGCAATTTCACTTGCGGCAGAGCCGCAAATTTCACTGCCCGCACAAGCGGGCAATTTCACTATTACCGCTTCCGCGTCATACACTGTATCGCGGATTTTTTATGTCGGTTAACGCCAAAAATATCAATCTTGTCGCGGCGGCGGCGGCGGA
>DAOTKC010000064.1:0-2504 GCA_035449045.1 Eubacteriales bacterium | reverse complement strand
AAGATGTCATCGACGGTGATATGGTTTTTGACGAGGTCGCCCTTTCTTTCCTTTATCGCGTTAATCTTGTCTTCCAAACTGCCGGAGGCGTCGAGAATTTCCTTTAAAACGGGATAATATACCTTTTCGAGTATACCAAGCTCTTTGGGATTGACTTCTGCAAACGCCTCGAGGTCGACGGTGTTGTTGCCGATGACCTTAAAGCTTTTGTGCTCGCCGTTTCTGTCGTGATAGGACAAAAACACCTCGTTGACGGCGTTGTTCTGAATCTCTTTGGCGAGCTCGGGCGAGATAATTTCGCCTGCCTCGGCAAGCACTTCGCCCGTCAGCGGGCTTATCACGGGAGAGAAGACGGCATGGTTTTCGATGCGCGAGGCAATCGAAAGCTTTTTATTGTATTTGTAGCGGCCGACGCGCGCAAGATCATATCTTCTGGGGTCGAAGAAAATGTTTTTAAGAACGGTGCTGGCACCCTCGTTGGTGGGGACTTCGCCGGGGCGCAGACGCTTGAAGAGGTCGACTCGTCCCGCTTCCTCCGACTTGCAGGTGGTGTCCTTGGCGCAGGTCAGAGCAATCATTTCGTCGCCGCCGAACTTTTCGATTATCTCGTCGTCGGTGCCCAGTCCCAGCGCGCGGATAAGCGTCGTCGAGGTGATTTTTCTGGTGCGGTCGACGTGAACCCATTGGACGTCGGTGGCGTCCTGCTCGAACTCCAGCCAGGCGCCGCGGTTGGGAATGACCGTCGTCTTAAAGCGGGATACGCCGTTTTTGTCCTTTTCCATATCGCAGTAGATGCCCGGGCTTCTGACCAGCTGCGACACGATGACGCGCTCGGCGCCGTTAATTACGAAGGAGCCGCTTTCCGTCATCAAGGGGAAATCGCCCATGAACACTTCCTGTTCTATGACCTCTCCCGTCTCTTTGTTAGTGAGGCGCGTCGTTACTTTTAAGGGAAGCGCGTAGGTGGTGTCGCGGTCTTTGCATTCCTTGACGGTATATTTAGGCTTTCCCGTGAGAGAATAATCCAAAAATTCCAGCTCAAGGCGGCCAGAGAAGTCGACGATGGGCGAATAGTCTTTAAACACTTCGCCGATTCCGGTTTCGATAAAGCTTTTGTAGGAATTCTTTTGGACTTCGATGAGGTAAGGAACTTCTAAAACGTCTTTGATCTTGGAAAAAGTGACCCTTTCGGTATTTCCGTAGCGAACTTTTTTGAGATTGTGGATTCTATCCGGCATGTTGCGCTCCTTCGGGTTATTGAGTTGGGACAAAAAAATTAAAAGATATCTTGTATTTTTGATTGCAATCGCTTATAATGTGAAAAAGGCAATAGTCCCCCTTTCCCGAAAATCGGTCGAAAAGAAGGGCTTTTTACCCGATACCGCATAATAAGGCATTTTCAGATAATATCAAAGAGTGCCTGTTATGTCAACTGTTTTTTTGTAAAATTTGGAATTTTTAATTTTTCCGCATAAAATTTTACGGTATAAAGCTATGAGAATAGACAAATTTTTAAAGGTGACAAGAATTATTAAACGGCGCACCGTCGCCAAAGACGCCTGCGACGGCGGCAGGATAACTGTTAACGGACGCGAGGCAAAGCCTTCCAAGGAGCTTTCGGCGGGCGACGAGGTGACGGTGTCCTTCGGCAACCGTAAAATTAAATTCGTGGTGGAGAGCGCGGAGCTTCCCAAAAATCAAGCCGATGTTTCCTCGATGTATCGCATTATTTCCGACAACACGGATAAATGAGAAATATTACCGACTGAACCGTAGTGCTTTTTTTGTTTCGAGGCGGGAAACTTGTATTTTGCGGTGAAAATTTTCGGTCTGATTTTGTAGTTTTTTAACTAATATTTAAATAATTATTATCTTTACCAAAGAATATAAATCTCAAGTAATATAAATCGGGGGACGGACAATGAACGAAATAGGCGTAATAATAGCCGCCGCGGGGGAAAGCAAGCGGATGGGAAGGGATAAGCTTCTCATTAAAATCGGGCGCGACAGCGTGCTGGCGCGCGCGGTGCGTCCTTTTTTGGATGTCGACGGAATTTGCGAAATCGTGGTGGCGGCAAAAGAAGATAAGTTTGAAATATACCGAGAGTCGCTCCTAGAATCGGGGCTGGGCCTAAAAAAAATAAAATTCGCAAAAGGCGGCGACAGCCGCGCCGAGAGCGTGTTTTCGGCATTAAGCTCGCTTTCCAAGAGCATAAACTTCGTGCTTGTTCATGACGGCGCCCGCCCTTACGTTTCTGCCTCGCTCATAAAAAGAGTAATCGAGGGTGCGGAGGAGCGCGGCGTTGCCGTGCCCGCCGTAGCGGCCAAGGATGCGATTCTTCTTTCGGGCGCGCCCTTCAACCGCGAGCTTATCAGGCTGGTGCAGACGCCGCAGGGCTTCAATCTCATCAAGCTCGTCGCCGCCTACGAGATAGCCAAGGAGAAGAACGCATTAATCCGCGCCTTCGACGACTACTCCGTTTGGGTGCAGGCCTTTGGCGAGG
>DAOTKC010000063.1:0-2653 GCA_035449045.1 Eubacteriales bacterium | reverse complement strand
CGGCATCAAGCCGACGTAGGGGAACTGTTGGGCGGCCGGACTGCCGTCGCCCGTAATCAGTCTTATTTTGTGGACACTATGATAGCGCGCGAAGTCGGGATATTTTCCGAAGCCCGAGGAGGCGTTGGTGTCGATGACCCAAACGTCGTCGAAATCAAAGCCTTGGTAGCTGGCAATCAGCCGCGCGCGGTTGTCGTAGATGTTTTTATAGCTTATTTTGTCGGATTCGCTCGAAGAGGGGAAGGGGCGGGAGGTCAAGCTGACGAAACAGCTCTCGTTATAATAGCAACTCTCCGCCGAAACGTAGGTGGTGTTGGGGTTGGTCAGACGTATGCTGACGCCGAATATGCCGCCGTAACTCTCGATGTTGGGCGCGAAAAGACTGCCCGAAAAATAGCAGTCGGCAATTCTTAAATAATTGACCTGCGAAGTGGTGAAATAGCCGATAAGCCCGCCGATGTAATTGAACATCGTCCCCGACGGCGACTTGGAGAGCGCGGAGATGGAATAGCAGTTTTCGATGAACAGCGGCGCCGATAGCGCGACCTCGCCGATTAATCCGCCCAGTTTGTTGGCGGCCGTCAGCGTGCCCGCCGAGCGCGACAGCGACATACTGCCGCCCTCGCAAAATCCCGCAATGCCGCCCGCCGAAGCTTGAGCGTTCAGCGTGCCCGAGCGGAAGGTGGCGTATTCAATTTCGCTTGCCGCAACTCTTCCGAAAACGCCGCCGACGGCGTCGGAAGCGGTGAGGTTGAGCTCTTCCACCGTGACGTCGGTTGCCTCCGAGGAGACGAGAACGCCGAAAGCGCCGCCCGCGTTAAGGCCGGCCGTCGCCGTCAAATTGAGAACGGAAACGCCCGAAATCACCGAGTCGTTGGCAATGCCGGCGACACCGCCGAGAAAATGGGAGCCGTGAACGACGGAGGCGGAAACGGTGATGTCGGAAAGCTCGGAAACTCCCGCCGCGCCGGCAAGCACGCCGGTATAGGAAGCGGTGGAACTCACCGTGAAGTTGGCAAGGTTGAGGTCAAACACCTGAGCTTCCGCCAAAACCGAAAACAGGCCGGTAAATTGGTCGGCCGAAGCTATTGATAGATTGCTGATTGAAAATCCGTTGCCGTTGAATATGCCCGCAAATGAATTGACTCTGCCTTTTCCGATGGGCACGAACCCCGCGATGTCGGCAAGGTTGAAGTCTTGGTCAAGCTCGAAATAGATATCCGAAAACGAGGAGGAGTCAAGCCCCTCGTCGATAAAACGCAGAAACGCCGCGCCGCGCAAGGCTTGGGGAACCGCGGCATCGGGTATGTAGGGTTCGGCTTCGGTGCCTAGACCGTCTGCGGCGGGAGCGACGGACAAATAATCGACGGGCTCGGCGGCCTCGGCCGTAACGGTTTCGCCGTATCCGAACAGCCCTGCCAAAGCAAGGGAGAGAACGGCGATAAACAGTAAAATAACCTTAAATCTTGCCATAAAACTCCGAAACCCGCGCTTCGCGCGCAAATACAAAGTAAATTATAAAGCAATAAACTAGCATTGTCAATATAATAAACTTGAGTGCGCCGTCAAATATTGGAAAGGGGGAGCGCCGCTCCCCCCTTCTTCTTTTTTATCCGTTTGCTTATTATTCCAGCCGCGCCTTGAGCTTGACAAGCTCGGAGGCGAGCTCGGCGGGAAGCCTGTCGCCGAAGGACTTGAAAAATTCCTCTATTCCCTCGGCCTCGGTGCGCCATACCGCCTTGTCGACGGTCAAAAGCTCCTTGAGCGTTTCGGGCGTCACTTCGTCCTCGATACCCTCCAAGCTGATGTCCTCGGGCTTGGGCAGGCAGCCTATCGGCGTCTCGATGGCGTCGACGGCGTTTTCGGAACGGCGGATTATCCAATCCAGCACGCGCATGTTCTCGCCGTAGCCCGGCCAAATGAAGTTGCCGTTCTCGTCCGTTCTGAACCAGTTGACGTTGAAAATTTTGGGTTGCACCGCGATTTTCTTGCCCATCTCAATCCAATGACGGAAATAGTCGCCCATGTGATAGCCGCAGAAAGGCAGCATCGCCATGGGGTCGCGCCTGACGACGCCGACGGCGCCGCTCGCCGCGGCCGTCGTTTCGCTCGCCATTATTGCGCCGACAAAAACGCCGCTGTTCCAATCCCTGGCCTGATAGACGAGGGGAGCGGTCTTGGCGCGGCGGCCGCCGAATACGAATGCCGAAATTGGCACGCCCTCGGGATTTTCAAACTCCTTGGAGATGCAGGGGCAGTTTTTGGCGGGCGCGGTGAAGCGGCTATTGGGATGGGCGCCCTTGACCTTGGCCCCCGCGGCATCCACGGTGTCGCCGTCCCATGCGTTTCCCTTCCAGTCCAGCGCTTTTCTGGGCGGGTTTTTATCCAGCCCTTCCCACCAGACGGTATTGTTTTCAAGGTTGTGCACGACGTTGGTGAAGATGGTGTCGCGCCTTGTCGAAGCGAGCGCGTTGGGGTTGGATTTTTGGTTGGTGCCGGGCGCCACGCCGAAAAAGCCGTTTTCGGGGTTGACGGCGTAGAGCCTGCCGTCCTTGCCCGGCCTTATCCAAGCGATGTCGTCGCCGACGCAGTAGACCTTGTAACCCTTAGCGCGGAAAGACGCCGGCGGAATCAGCATGGCGAGGTTGGTCTT
>DAOTKC010000062.1:0-2655 GCA_035449045.1 Eubacteriales bacterium | reverse complement strand
TCGCCGTCAAGGCCGATTATGTCCTCCACGCTGTCGGTCAGTTTATCGACGGCCGACCTCCCCTCTTCATTCAAAAGGGCATCCGACATCACGATGCCCGAAAACACCAAAATAAAAACCGCGGCCAGCAAAACGGCGAAAAAGCCGTTTTTCAACGCCGCGGCAAGTGACCAAGCCCCCTCGGACTTATCGGGCCGGTATTTGTAGGTTCCGACGCCGTGTCCTGCGGTTTTATCGGGGGAAAGATGAAGATTTTTTACAAATCTCATTTGATTTCTTTTCATATCCTCTCTCCTTAGCGAGCCAATGGCTCTTTCCAAGACTTGGTTAGTAATTTTTAATTATTACGTTTCGGTTCGGTCGGGAGTTCCGACTTAGCCCGCTATCTTCTTTTTATACGCCCAAATTCGGGATATACCGTCCCGCTATTATAAATACAGGCCGTGGGCGATATTTATTTGCGCGCATTAAATCCAGCTTAAAATATATTAAAACTAATATATCGCGGGCGCGTAGTGCTAAACTTATATAAGTTTATCATTTCTTACGCCGCGATGTCAAGTTCTATTTTTGTTTTCGGGGCCTTCAAAAACTGGAAATCTTAAAAATTATAATAAAAAAAGCTCTGCAACTAGTTGCAGAGCTTAGTTTTTTTGCAGTCTTAGTCTTTGGGCTGGAATATGAGACGAATTTCCATTCCGTTTGCAACTTTAGCGGTATAATCATATTCGCTTACATAGACCAAATCGCGCAGATTGCATATGCCGTTCTCCTCGTTATAGCCTAAGTCGCCGGTACCTGCGTAATATTTAATAAATTGTCCGCCGCTGTTTTTTACCTGAAACTCGACAAAATCGTAGCCGGCGGCAAAATGAGCGATATAGTCCGAAAGCGCGTCATAGAGATTGACGTTATACTCAAGAGTAATGGTCGGCGGAAAGTCTTCAAACGTGCCTTGCGAGGCGGAGTCTCCGAGCTTATGGTAAATTTTAATACCTGAATAAGAATCAGGCGCGTAAACTTGATAGAGATTGAGGTCGGCCTCGGTGTCAACTGTCACGCTGACGGTGACGCCGTCAAAGGAATGGTCGGTTTGAATAAGCCGCGCCGAAGCCTCGCTTCTCGCCCAGCCCATAAACGTATAATGCCGCATCGCCGTCGTAGAATATAAGATTTGACCGGGCGTGTTCGAATGCGTCAGCATGGTGCCGAAATCAAGTTTAATTACGCCGGAATTATCATTCCAATTATTACCATTTGGCTCGAAATCAAAAATCCTGACATTTACTTTTTTTGCTTCCCATTTAGCGGTAACTTTAACATCGCCAGCGGGCATTTTCGTGACTTCGACGCCGTTATATTCCCAGCCCCTGAAGATATAGCCGTATTTGGACGGCTCGTCGACGCTGTCGGCTATGATGTCGTCCTTTTTAAGTCTTACCGGCGCTATCGCGGCGGGAGTTCCGCCCGCGGTATCAAAGGAAAGCTCAAATGTCATAATCTCGAAAATCGCATAAATATTCGTTTTTCCGTAAGTCCACTCGCCAATCAAAACGCCGTCCGCGCCGGTTATCATTTCCCTTCCCGCGGCGTCCAACGCCCAGCCCAAGAAAGTCATGCCGTCTTTGGTCGGCGCGCCGAAGCCGTAGTTCTGGCCGTTTTTCTCGACAATCTGCTCGCCGTAGCCGACTTTGCTTATCGTGTAGGCGACCGGGCCTCCGCTCCCTTTCGGCACCAGCACCACAACTAGAATCACGGCGAGTATGGCAAGCGTCATAATCACCGAAACGGCGGTGATGACGGCCTTCTTTTTGGGGGACATCGGCGGCGCCTGACGATAGGCGGGCGCGTATGCGGCCGGATTCGGCGCGGCGGGACGGTATTGCATGGCGGCGGCATTGGACTGCGGAGAGCCTCCGCCCGCATACGGGGAAGCGGGCCGCGCCTGCCCCGCCATCTCGCGGGCAAGCTTGACATCGGCGTCGTAACGCGCACGCTTGGCAGGATCGGAGAGCGTTTGGTTCGCCTCGTTAATATCCTTGAACTTCTCGGCCGCCTCCTCGTCGCCGGGATTTAAGTCGGGATGGTATTTTTTGGAAAGGGCGCGGAACGCCTGCTTAATTTGAGCCTCGTTCGCTCTTGGATGCACTCCGAGTATCTTGTAGTAGTCCTTCATAAAACTCCGTTTAGTTTGAACAGCCTGACTTTTTATTAAACCGCGCAGCGCCGCACTTTTGCGCCCGCGGAAAACTCACCTTTGTATTTTATCATAGTAAAAACTATTTTTCAACAAGATTTTCCAAAATCAAAAAACCGAAGCGCGGTAGGGGCGGCGCGGCCTTTTTCGCTCAAATTTTGCGCTTGTTTTTGGGTGCGTTTGAAGGAATGATAACAATGCTTTCATGCTAGGTTCTTTCTGCTCGGCTTCCGAAAATCGGTTTAAAAAGGGCATAATTTTAGGCACACAGAGTCAAATTATGCGTTGTATTTTTATTAAAAATAATAATTATATTAAATGAATAAAAATTCAATATTCGCGTGAATATACGGTGCTATTTTTTTTCGACGACGGCCAATGCTACGATGGAGCGCACGGCGTGCTCGATTGCCGAAAGCAAAACCAAGAGCTCTTTCATCTCTTCAAGGGAAAGCCCT
>DAOTKC010000061.1:0-2798 GCA_035449045.1 Eubacteriales bacterium | reverse complement strand
CACCACCGAGCCCCACAAAATTCCCGCAACCATTCTTTCGAGATGCTTAAGGTTTGATTTCAAGCTGATTTCGGCCGAGCTCATCGAAAAGCAGATTACCGAAATATTTTTGGAAAACAACATAAAATTCGAGGAGGCCGCCGTCCGCCTTATCGCGGCATCGGGCAACGGCAGCGACCGCGACGCACTCTCGCTTGCCGAGATGTGCCTTTCCTATTCCTCGGACGCCGTCACATATGAGAACGTTTTAAACGTCTTGGGCGCCCTCAACCCCGAGCATTTGTTATCCATCGTCGAAGCGATTTTGAGCGCCGATTCAGGCGCCGCGCTCGCCGCCGTTTCCAACGCGGTTTCAAGCGGCGGCAATATAGGCGTCATTGCCTCCGACATAGCGGCGGCGCTGCGAAACGCCGTCTTTATTCGCGCCTGCGACAACGCAGCCGACGCGCTCAAACTGGAAAAGAGCGAATTCGAGTGGCTATCACGCGCCGCGGCAAAGCTTTCGCCCAGGAAAATTATTAAGGCGCTCGACATTTTTTCGACGATTGAAAACGATCTTAGATACAGCACCCAGCCGCGCATAATTTTGGAGTCGGCAGTCGTCCGCGCAGCCGAGGCGGTGGGCGAGCTAAGCGAACTCGAAAACATTCAAAAAACGGTCGCCGAGCTTGAAAAAATAGTGCGTCAAAAAAAAAATCTGAATGATTTCGGTCTTTCGGACGGCCGCTCTTCGGGTTTTTTTGAGAATAATCTTTCCAATTTGCTTAAAGAGAGCGCCGTCGGTCAAGGCTTAGGCGCGCCCGCAGTGGACGCCGTCGAAGCGGTGTTTTCTCAGTCGGTGGACGACACCGACGCCGCCTCCGTCTGGTCGGCGGTAACGCAGAGGATAAGCGCGACGAAGGCAGGCTTTCTGCACATAGCCATGGAGGCGCTGACGCCCTATATCGAGAACGGCGAGCTCGTTGTCGAGGTCGAGGAACAGAGCCCGCTTATTAAAAATAAAACACTCGTTTTGAAGGCTTTGGACGAGGTCGGCAGCAAGCTCAAACTTACCGTAAAGTTGAAAGAGAGAAAAGACCACAACACGCTGATTTCCAAACTGCTTGAGGATTTTGACGGCGAAATCGCGATAAAAGACCTCGTAAACCGATAAATGCGGCTTCGCCTCGGCGGTTTTAGGCATATAATAGGATAAAATTAGGAATATAAATCAAAAACTTATTTAAGGAGTAGAAAAATGGCGGGATTCAAGGGCGGATTCGGCGGCGGCAACATCAACCAGCTTATGCAACAGGCGCAAAAGATGCAGCAGCAGCTTAAAAAAGCGCAGGATGAGCTCAAGGAGAGCGAGGTTTCGGGTTCTTCGGGCGGCGACATGGTTACGGTGACGCTGACCGGCGACAAGCGCTTTGTTTCGATTAACATCAAGCCCGAAGCGGTGGACCCCGACGATATCGAGATGCTGGAAGACCTCATCGCGGCGGCCTTTAACGAGGCTATGTCGGCGGCCGAGGAGCTTTCCGAGGAACTGATGGGGCCGCTTTCCGGCGGACTTGGCGGGCTCATGTAATATGAAATATATCGAACCCTTGGCGAATTTGATAGCGCGGCTTACCAAGCTTCCCGGCGTCGGCGAAAAGACGGCGGCGCGGTTTGCCTATTCGATTTTGGACGGAAGTCAAGCCGAAGCCGAGGGACTGGCGCAAGCGATTTTAGACGCCAAGAGCAAGGTTCGTTTTTGCCGTGAGTGCGGTAATTACAGTGAGGACGAGGTCTGCGAGTTTTGTGTCAGCCGCGACAAAAGCATTATTTGCGTTGTCAAGGAGCCCAAGGACATCGCCGCGCTCGAAAAAACCAAGGAATTTCGCGGCGTCTACCACGTCCTTCACGGCGTCATCTCGCCGATGGAGAGAATCGGACCCGACGACATTAAAGTTAAAGAACTGCTTTCCCGCCTTTCGAATGTTACCGAGGTCATAATCGCGACCAACCCCGACATCGAGGGCGAGGCTACCGCGCTCTACCTTGCGCGGCTCATAAAACCGCTCGGAATAAGAGTGACGAGAATAGCCCAAGGCCTGCCCGCGGGCTCGGTCATTGAGTATGCTGATGAGCACACACTCTCCCGTGCTCTGCAATCCCGCATCGAAATTTAACTTAAACGGCGCGATAGGCTTGAACGGCGTGGTAGGCAGCATCTTCCCGTGAGAAATCAATAACCCAAGCGAGTCATGCGGTAATTATACACTCCTCCTCAGAACTTTGCTTTTCGCGGAAATCCGCAACCTCCGGGCCGTTTATATATATAGGTTTTTAGAGTTTTCTATTAATTATTTTTCATTAATTAATTCCTTATATTAATTTAACCCAGCTTTTATTGCTTCCCCTAAATTTTAAATTGTTTTTAGGAAATTCCGTTGTTTTCGTGCATATATTGAAAAACGTGCTTTTGGTGAGAGTTCTTGCGAAAAAAGCCCGGATGCGCCCTATCGCGTCGTTTAAAAAAATAAGTTATATATTAAATTTACCCCGAATAAAATTAAACGACATTGTATTTTGGAGGAGATATTTTTTATGGATAAATTTGACCTGTATAGCGACATCGCGGCTCGGACCGGAGGGAATATTTATGTCGGCGTGGTGGGGCCGGTCAGGACGGGAAAGTCTACCTTCATCAAAAAGGTTATGGAGGGCATGGTCGTCGAGAATATCTCCGATTCAAACGACCGCGTCCGCGCCGTAGACGAGCTGCCCCAGTCCGCCGATGGCAAGACCATCATGACAACTCAGCCCAAGTT
>DAOTKC010000060.1:0-3218 GCA_035449045.1 Eubacteriales bacterium | reverse complement strand
TTATTCATTACATTACTGCGTCTTCGTAAACTTCCTGCGCCGTGCCGAAACAATCAGCCCTATTCCCACGGCCAACAGTGCGGCGGCGCCCGAAACTATGCCGATTATCCATGCCGTGACGCCGGTGCGCTCGTAAACGACCGTCACCGTCTGGTCGTGCCCGTCGCCGATTAAGGTCAGCGTGTATTCGGCGCCCTCGGCAATCGCGCCGACGTCGATATAGTTGCCGTTGACGCGGATATCGCGGATGGTGTAGCCGCGGTCGGGACGGATGGTGACGGAGACTTCTTCCTGATAGACTATGCCGTCGGGAGCGATAATTCTGCCGCCGGTGTTGGTCGTCTTGATTATTTTGTTAGTCTCCTTTTCGAAAACTGCCGAGTAGGAGACGTCGCCGCTGGCGATTATGGTGAAGTTGGGCGAGCGCGACACTATTCTGTTCTCTTGGTCTACCCAATAGAGGAAGGTATAGCCCTCGCGCGCTATCGCCGAAATCGTCTTAGATTCGCCCAAGGTGACGAGGCCGCCGCCCGTAGTCGTGCCCATGGCGTAGTCGTTGGAAACTATGGTGACGACCGCCTTATTCTCGTCGGTGGGCGGAGTGGCGCCTCCCGCGCTCTCTATGACGGCCGAAATCGTCAGATTGTCGGTTATGCCGACGGGATGCTTCAAGCTCTTTGTCGAGAACACTATGCCGTTTTTAACCCAGCCCGACAGCGCGTAGCCGGAGTTGGGCGTGGCGACGAAGACCAAATTCTCGCCGTAGACGCAGTTCAAAACTTTGTTGCCGCCGCTTATTGTGGGATTTCTGCCCTCAACCGTAATAATGCAGTTGGTTTCGACAATGGTGACGGTGTAGACATCCTGCGTGCAAACGGGCACGAGCGCGACGTCGGACATAAGCACGAAGGTGTAAGACTTGTTGACGGAAACGGCAGGCGTCGATTGGTCGTAGCCGAGCGGATACCAGCCAACAAAAGTCCAGCCGTTAAGCGGCTCCATTCTGACGGTGACGGATTTGCCCGTCTCGATTGTGGCGGTCTTGCCCAAAGGATTGTTGCCGAGATAAATTCCGCAGCCCTTGGTGCCTTCCTGAGGCGTCAGCGAAACGCTGTATTTGATGGCGGAAACGGTGGGAATCTTTTCAAACAGCGCGATAAACTTGGCCGCTTTGTTGACCGTCCATTCTACCTGCGCGATGGTGCTCCAGTAGACGTTCTCGTTTGAAAGCGAGCCGTCGGGGTTATAAATGGGGTTGGCGTCCATAAGCCAGCCGACAAAGCGGTAGCCTTCCTTGGGCGCGGCGACAAGGTTGGCCTTAATCTCGTGGGTGTATATCCCGCCGCCCGACACAGTGCCGTAAGCGGTGTTCGCCGAGGACACCTCGACGTTATAGGAGGAGATTTCGAAAAACACCTCGATGGTGGGGTCGCCCGAAACATTCCGCATGGTGTAAGTGTGGCTCTGATATTTCATCATCACGCCGCCGACATTTTCAACGCCGCTGCCCGAGGATGGGAATTCGCCCACCACGCTCTGCTGGTTGATTTTGGCGCTTTTTATCGAAAAGCCCTCGTAAACCCGAAGCTCGAATGTAACGTCGGAGCCGGGCGGCACAACCTTGGTCTGCGACTGGATGTCGTAGGAGCCGAGGCTCGCCGCCACCTTGCCGCTGGTCTTTTGAAGCGACAGCGTCACCGACGACCAGCGCACGAATATGGCGCGGAGCTGAAGATTGGACGTCACTTTGATTTTGCAGGTATAGGTGGTGCCCGAAAAGCTTTCGTCGAAGAGGTTGCCGCCGCTCGTAACCGAGTTAAATATCTCGCCTTGACCTGTTTCAGGAACTCTGAGCCAATGCGAGAAACGGTATCTGGCGGTGGAGCTGACGGTCACTATGGCGACGGAATCCTTGACGAACACCGTGACGCCGCCGTCGATAACGGCGGTGCCGTATGCCGAATTTTCAACCGAAAGCGTCAGCGTATAGGAAACGGGCGTAAAGGAAACGGTGACGGTGCTGTAACCGCTGCCCGCCGATATCGTCGACGGGGTCATGATGCCGCCGTAGGAAAGCGCGCCCACCATGTCGGACTCGGGGAAGAGATAATAATTGACGGCAATGAGATTGGGAAGTTTTAAAATAAATCCCGAAGCGCTGTGGGGGATTTTGGCGCTCTCGAAGAGCGCGGCGGCCGCGGCGGGGTCGAGTGTCGCCATCTCGGCTACAAGGGCAGAATAATTGAGAATGTGGAAGTCGCCGGTAAGATAGGTATCCAGCCCGTATTTAGTGTTCAAGATATGCGCCGCGCCGCCCGGCGTCACGGTGAAAGTCAAATCCCAAAGCGCGCGGAAACGCGCGGTGAGGTCGATGCGGTCGGCGTCGGGACCCAGCGTAATCGAAAACTCGGCGGGCGAATCCAGCATGACGTAGCCGCTGCCGGTGTTCTTCTGCCAGCCCGCGAAGACGTAGCCGTCGGTGCCGTCGTCCTTTTTGCCGGGGATGGCCTTAAAGGTTATCGTCTCGCCCATGTAATATTTGCCGGGAAAGGCGTTGCCGGTGATTTGCACCGTGCCGCAGCCGTCCTGCGAGCCTCCCGTGCCGTCCAGAATGGGCGGGTTGACGATTACGGCGCACTCCCGCGCCTCCCAAACGAGTTCGATAAAAATATATGAAGGAACGGGGTCGGTCTCGCGGAGCCTTATGTAATCGACGGCAAGCGCGGCAAAATCGGCGACGGTAAATATCAGCGTGCCCGAAAGCTCGGTGCTGCCGAGACCCTTGAGCGCGTTGAGGTTGGTAAGTTCGATTCCGCCGTAGTAGAGCTTGGAAAGGCGGTAGATATTGGCGACCTTGCGGGGCGTGCCGCCCTCGTCGACAAGGGTAATCTCGCCCGAGTTATAGCGGAGCACGAAGCTGTCGTCGTATTTGAGCGAGGTATAGTAGCGGTTGTTCTCCAAAACCCAGGAGCCCGTCGGCGACACCAGCCCCATGTAGTCGGTGCTTTCGCCGATATAGTAGCGCGAGGTGACGATGTAGTTATAGTCGTCGCTGTCGATGACGAAGGCGACGGTGCCGTCCTCGGTGATGTTGGAAACCGTCAGCGTGTTGTTAGAAAACACGGCGTCGGCGCGCGGTTGGTGAACAAGGTTGATGCTGTTCTGCGTCTCGTCGTCGCCGAGCTCGAGCGTCAGAGTTTCCACAAAATAACCCGACT
>DAOTKC010000059.1:0-3305 GCA_035449045.1 Eubacteriales bacterium | reverse complement strand
TTTAAATTGACGACCGTCGCGCTCTTTAATGTAATTGCCTGCGCGCCGACCACCGATACCGTGGTATACCATGCATAGGTCGACACTGCCAGCAGTAGCAGGCAGATAAATATCATCACCAAGAGCATGATTTTGCGGCCTTTAAAGTTCATTCCCTTACGGGCCTCCTTGCGGTTTTCGGTCAATTTCTTAAAGCCTTTCTTTGTTATGGTTGCGGCGCGATTAGTTGTTTGTCACATTGGGCAAGCCCGACGTCGCGTAGACGAACAGCGGTGTGCCGCCGGCGGGCGCGTTCGCGTTCAGCAGTTTGTAGCCGCCCGCGTTGACAAATAAAGCGCCGTAATAGCAATATTCGGCGGTGGCGGCGGCGAAGCTGTTGGGCAGCCTTATGTCGCTTGTCAGGCTGAAGCTCGCCCACTTGTAGACGGAGAGAAGCGGAATGTGGCGGTAGCTCGAAATTTCGAAGGGATTGGTGCTCGTCCCGTAGACGGTGCCCGAATCCTCAAACTCTTCGAAGACCTCGGCAGGTAGATAATAATAGTCGCTTCTTAAGACGTAGTTCATTATTATTTCAATGATACAGCCCTCGGCGTTGAGGTCCTCGCCGAACTCGGCGGCGGCGGCGATGGCGTTATAGCTCAGCGCGCTAGCAGGCAGGCTGGCGCCGTTACCAACTGCCGCGCTGACCATGCCGACCTGCGCCGAAGAGCCGTTGAGGGTAACGCCCGAGCGGGTGTTG
The DNA here is from genome assembly GCA_035449045.1 of Eubacteriales bacterium. Lineage (GTDB taxonomy): Bacteria > Bacillota > Clostridia > Christensenellales > CAG-917 > DAOTKC01. Next base: position 2,566 of record DAOTKC010000059.1, on the reverse strand, counting down.
CCGACGGCGGCGGCAAGGAACTTGTTGGTATCGATGTCGGTTTCGGCGAACAAGAGCTTGCCGATGAGATTGCCGGCGTAGTTTGTCGTTCCCGTAGCCAGTCGCAGCGTAGTGTCGGCGAAGGAGAAGCTGCCCGAAATCGAGACGGCTTCGGTCGCTATGCCTTCGGCAAGACCGATTAAGCCGCCGATTGTGCTTTCAAAGCCGCCCGCCCTGCCGTTGAACAGAATTTCGGCGACGGCGGTGAGGTTTTCAAAGTTCGGTCTTGAAACGAATTGGAGCTGGCGGTCGAGCCCGACGGCCGAATCATTAGTGGCGTATCCCGCTATGCCGCCGACGTTGGCCGACATGGCGCGCACCGTAATCTTGCCCTCGAAGGAGCTGTCCAAAATCTGGCCCTGCACACTTCTGCCCGCAATGCCGCCGACGTTGGCGAAATCGGAATAGCTGTTTATCGTGACGTTTCTCAGGTTAAGGTTCATGACGATGCCGCCCATCAGGCTGGCAAAAAAGCCAACATCGGCGTAGCTGCCCCACGTGCTCGCCGCAGTGTTGGCGATAATCAAATCGCTGACCGTAAATCCTCCGCCGTCGAACTCGCCCATGAAGGAATATCCCTGGTCGGCGGTGCCCGCTATCGGCGTCCAGAGCGTGGCGCTGCCGTTAACAAGGCCGGAGATGTCGTTCATCAGGACGAAAGCGCCGTAGTAGCCCGTCTTGTAGGCGTCGCCTACCTCCAAAAGGTCCTCGAGAGTTTCGACCTTAAAGCGCTCGACGGCTTCACCGCCCGCCGAGATAAAGTAGCCGATGACCAGACGTGGCTGAGTGGCGATGAAGTAGCTTTCGGCCGTTTGAGTTTCGATGAGAGAGCAACCCAAGCGATTGCTCAGCTCGCTGCCTTGAATGATGGTGAGGGAGTTGTAGGTTTCGTTCAGCCAGCCGTTCTTGATATCGATGGTTATATCGGAGGCGTCCTCGGCGAGTATGCCGCCGGCGCTGCTGTAGCCGACCGCGACAAGCTCCACTCTGTAGCTCTGCAACAGATTTGTGTAGGTGACCTCGATGGGCCTCTTGTCGATGGTGTAGGTGACGTCCGTCGCAAGCTGGACGATATAGTTTTCCACGCCCTCGGCGTCCTCCAGCTTAATGGGGTTGGTGCCGTGCTTGACGATGGTGTAACCGTTGCCCGCGGGATAAGGCGCCGTGCCGCTGATGGTGAGATAGCCTTGCCAAGTGTTGCCCTCGACAATGGCGGCGGCGTAAGTCATGACGGCGGCTATCTCCTCCGAGTCTTTGCCCGAAGGCGACCACAGCCATGCCGAGCGGTCGTAAAGCTTATGCAGGCCGGAAACGGGCGTTACCGTGAAAGTCACCGGCACTATCTCGCCCAAAAGCGCGAAATAGGTGGACGACGGCTGATAGTTCACGGTGTTTGTGATGCTGAAGTAGACGACTGCGGAGGACGCCAGCACGTTGGATTTGTCGAACTGAATCGAGGAGACGTTGACGCCTAAGACGTCGCCATTCACGACATTATTGATAGTATAGTAGCTACTGTTGATGGAACCGCCGTAGTTGACCGTGCCGTCGTAATATTTCGATATCGTGGTATCTTCGCCAAGCACGCCTTCGACCGTTACGGTGCGTTTTAAGACAACGGCGGTATATGCGCTGCCGCCCGTAGGCGCGTTGAGGTAGTAGTTGCCGGCGGCGGTGCCCGTAATAATGAAGGATGTCACCGTTCTGTTGCCTGCCGCGCCGTTACTGATTACTACGCCGGTAAGATGGACGTCCTCGGCTCCTTCAACGCCCTCGAGCGGGCCGGCGCCGTCGGCGAACGACCAGCTGAACGCCACGGTATCGGTTCCGCCGCTCAAAATTTGCAGATTAGAGGTGCCGTTGTAGGTCTTTCTGAAGTTGTAGGAAGGCCCGAGCAGAAGTTCTCTCGGCGAAATGAGCCCGCCTACCTCGTCCTCTTCGTAGAGGTTGAGGTTGCCCTCTTCATCGGTGTCGTCATAGTTGAATAAGTAGTTGTAGGCGTCGTCGCCCGAGAGAGTAAAGCGGATGATGTGCAACGTTCTTCCGACAAGCAGCTCGTTGTCGAGGTTTTCGGGATCGCCCGTCGCGCCCGTAACGGCGTTGACGCAGCCGTCGGTATAGCCCTCATCCTGATTGACGAAATAGATGTTGATGACAAACACGTCGTCATCTATGGTATTGGTAATCAAGAGCTTGCTGCTGATGTCGTTGTTGGCAAAGTCAAATACTGTCTTGTCGGTGTTGTCGTAGCTCCCGTAGAAGTTGCTCATGTTGTAGTTGTAAATCCACGGCATGGCATCGGTTTGGATGTAAATCGGTCTCTTTGTGATAATGAGGGCGCCGTTCACCGTCTCGATGTCGTAGTTGGAGTTAGAGGCGGTTACTCTGATATAACCGTTGTGTGTGCCCACGTCGAAGAGGTTGGCGGAGGCGGTGTAGGACACCGAGATGAACATGCTGCCGGCGTCGCGCGTGTAGATTTGCCCCAGCGATACCGAATAGGCGTTGGACTGGCTCAGCGTCGGCG
>DAOTKC010000058.1:0-3374 GCA_035449045.1 Eubacteriales bacterium | reverse complement strand
TGGGAATTTCGATGCCGTCGTGGGGGTTGACCGCCGAGGTGTAAGACGGTATCGAGGCCGCGAGAGGATCCTGCCATGTGCCGCTGAGCCAGAGCTTTTGTCCCGAGAAGCTGCCGTTCTGAATCTGAGGACCGTAGGCAGCGGGATAGACGAAGTTGGCAATATTGGTGCTTTGGATGGTATATGCCCAGCCGACAAAGTAATATCCGGGCAACATCGTCAGCATTTGCGCCTCCGAGCCGGCGCGGAGATAGATGGTCTCGGGCTCGCGGAAGCCGGGATTGTCGTGGTCGTCGTTGGTGGGAAGATGGAGTTCGGCGGCGGGATAATAGCCCACGCCCATATCGTATTGAATTTGAATGACGCCCGTTATCGCGGAGACGACGAGGCCGGCGCCCTCCTTGTGGACGTCCGCCGCGCCGAAGGTCAGCGTCTCGGCGTAAATCTTGGTTATCTCAGTCTTATAGCCGCTGTCAAGCAGAATGTGCAGATAATCGAACTCGTCGAGCTCATCGGCGCTGGCTATGCTGAATATGCCGTCTTCGCCCTTGTGGTAGATGATGACGGCGACCATCGCCTCCCAGTTAATCGTCATCGACTGGGTGCTGTTGCTGCCCAGCGCCAGATAGTAGGTGCGTCCCGCTATCATGTCGATGCCGTCCATGACGAGGGGGTTGGACTGCGTCGCGCCCGTCATGGAAACGGGGTCGTAGACGAGATAGCCGTTTTGGTCGAAGATGTAGATGTAGAACACTGTGGAGGGGAAGGACTGCGTCGCGTATGCCGTGAAGGTATATTCGCCCGTGGCGTCGGCGTTGAACTTAATCAGGTTGGTAATGTCGATGGGCTCGGACTCGGTGGTCAGGCCGTAGATAATCTGACCGTAGGGGTTGGACGTGTCGTGGAGATTGAGTGTGCCGCTGATGGCGCCCGTCACGGTGTAGTCGACGGAGGAATAATCCCTGATGCTCGACACCGCCCACAGCATGTTGAGCATGGGCGCGTTTTCGACGGTCGTCGTCATGGACGCGGCGGCGGAAGCCGGAATGGCTACCGTGACGAAGCACTTGGCTTCGTCGATGGTCGCCCAGTTGCCCGAGGCGCCCGAGGTGGTGTCGCGGCAGACGGCGTAGTAATAGTCGCCGCGCGTGCCCGACGTTATGTTGTAGATGACCGAAAAGGTAGGATTGCCGGAGCTAACGGACGCGCTCGCATATCTGACGCAGGTTATGGTGGAGCCGTTATCGTAGAAGAGGTAGAAGTGATAGGTGGCGGCAACCAGCGCGGGCACTGCCGAGGGCGCTACCGTGATGGTATAGTCGCCGGTGTAGGCCATTCTGCAATAGTTGAGCCCCGCCACTTGGTCCACCGAAATGGTTGAGCCTTGCGATATGTTGCGGAAATCGACGTTATAAATGTTGTATTTGCTGGCGAGATACATAAAGTCGATTTCGTTGGTGGCCGAACCGCTCTCGCCGCTCTTTCTGACGAACAGGTAGTAATATTGACCGACGTCGGACAAGGTGACGCTTCTTGAATAAGTGTTGCCTGCGGCCTGCATTGCGCCGGTAGAATATATGGTGGCGCCGGTGTCGCCCGCGTTCTTTTTATAGATGTATAGATAATAGTTGTCGGTCTCGCTGGTATTTAAAGTAAAGCTGAAGCGTCCCGCTGTGTCGGTGCCGCCGATGTTGATTATCGGTGCGTCCGCGCCCAGCTTGGCCATCATCGCCGCAGTGTCGGCGGGCGTCATATATTGCTCGTTTACATTGAATCCGTAGTAGTTGGCGTAGGTGCCGTCGACGTCGTGCAGCCTTTCGCCCTCGATAAGCCCCGAATTGAAGCTGAAGACGTCGCGCGACATATTGCCGACCAATTCGTTCTTGGTGAAGGCGCTGGTGAAGAGTATCGTCTCGCCCGCCTCTAAGCTCAGCGTAATCAAAAGGCGTCCCGACTCATTGACGCTGTCGCCTGAAAGCGAATCAATGAGCGTGCCGTCCGACTTGTAGACATCTAAAGTGGCGTAGCCAAGCGCCGAGGGGAAGGATATAAAGGTATAGTTACCCGCCACTTTGGCGGTGAACGACTTCATGCCGGTGACGCCGCCGGCGTTCAGAACTATGGTTTCACTCGTATTGGTGCCGTTCGCCGAGCCGTCGGAGGCTATGCGGTTGATTGCGTTCACCACGGTGTAGTCGGTCGTCGCGGCGTAGTAGAATTTCTGACCCTCCGTGCAGTTCTGGAGCGTAACTTGCGCCACGCCGTCGACGGCGAAATCGGTGCCGACGCAAAGGCCGCTCTGGTCAAAGACGTGGATATAGGACCTGACGCCCGAGGTCTGCTCGATGGGATAGGCGCGGAAGACGAAGGTGCCGTCGGTGGGAACGTTGATGGAGAGCAGGTTGTAAGAAGAGATGTTGGCGAGCGTCTGGCCTTCCGAGATGCCCGAGAAATTAACTCCGTAGATGTTCGCTACCGAGTTCACTATGATGTTGCCCGTCGTGATGTTGGACGTCGAGAAGTCGGGCGTTATCGTGCCCAGCGTGTAGGGGTCGTATTTGGGATAAAGCGAGCAGTTGCCGGCGTTGTCGTAAGCGGCGAAATAGAAGGTGGTGTTGACGTCGCAGTAGCGCTCATACATGAGATAGTAGCCTTCGAACGTCGTGTTATAGCAGTTCTGATATACATAGGCGAAGGTGAAGTCCTGCGGCAGCGCCGTCCAGACGCTCCACTGGTTCATATAATACCACTTGCCGCCCTGCTCTGCGACCCAGCTATAGGCGCCGTCGGTGTAGTCCATGCGGTAGGCGGCTATCGTCTTGAAGCCCGAGGTGCGGTTCAAGCTCGTTTGAGTATCGGGGTGCAGGCCGTGGTCGCTGAAATAGACACGCATCACCTTGCCCGCCGCTATATCGTCGGGTGTGGGGTTGGCGCCGTCGATGGGCGTCGTCCAGTTATCCAGATTGGTCGTTTCAATCTGAACATCGGGCGCCTTACTGTCGAGTTTGACCGTGCCGTAATTCTTGGTTAAAACGTCGGAAGCGCTATTATTACACGTTAGCGCCTGAACTTTAATCGTCGGGATACTGTAAATATTCTGAATCCTTAAGGTCAGCACGTGGAAGTTTTCGGTAAAAGTGGCCTCAACGACAATTCCCGCGGTATCGCCGCTGCCCGCCGCAAGGAAGGATGTTCGGTTATAAGTCAAGAAGCTCGAGAAGTCGAGATACCTCGGCTGCTCGCCTACCGTCACCCAAACGGAGGGCGCCCAAAGCGGGTCGGCGGCGTTGTTGGAGGTGAAGGTGATGTGCCAATCCTGCGAGCTCGCCCAGCTTGAATCGAAGTTGGTCACGGTGTAGGTAACGGTGTGGGAG
>DAOTKC010000057.1:0-4057 GCA_035449045.1 Eubacteriales bacterium | reverse complement strand
TGCGCATTCTCGAACTGAAACGCCCATGCGTGATAGCGCGCGGGCTCGGTTAAACGCTCAAGTGAAAAGCATTCGAGCGCCGCCGACGCCATAATAAACGCCTCGTTGGATATTATTTCGGAGGGCGCGGCGGCGGTTAAAAGGTCGGCAAGCTCGGCCGCCGCCTTTTCGCCCGAAAGCTCGGCGGTGTTGAACTCACCCGTCGAAATATCCGCCCAAGCGATGCCGAAGGCGCCTTCTTCCATGTAAACCGAGGCTATGTAGTTGTTTTTCTTCTCGTCTAAAAGGCCGTCGTCGATTGCCGTCCCCGGCGTCACAACCCGAACGACGTCGCGTTCCACCATTCCCTTGCCGTTGGGTTCGGTCAGCTGTTCGCATACCGCAACTTTATAGCCCTTGTCAATGAGGCGCTTTAAGTATGTATCGACGGCGTGATAAGGAACGCCGCACATCGGCGCACGCTCGCTGAGCCCGCAGTCCCTTCCCGTCAGCGTCAAATCGAGCTCGGCGGAGATTTTAACGGCGTCCTCGAAAAACATCTCGTAGAAATCGCCCAACCTGAAAAACAGCACCGTTCCCGGATACTTTTCCTTGAGCATAAGGTATTGCCGCATCATCGGCGATAAATTTTGATTATCCTTATCCATCGTATTTCCCTATAAAATTTCCTCAATCGGCGTTTATCGCTTAAATCGGTCGATAAACCGTAAGTTTCAATATAATCTGATATATTGTTCAGCATTAAATGCTCAAAAATATAAGGTAATTAGCCCCCGCTTTCAAAAGTCAAAAACTATATTTTTACTTTCGTTCTTCTATTGCAACCTGTTGCCGCATAAGAACACCGCAATTGCTTATATGATTTTTCCGAAAAGCGAGGCGGATTTTGACTCCGTGATTAGAACGTTAACAAAGCTTCCGATAAGCTCGCGGCCTCCCGGCATTGTGACCAGCCTGCCGCTCTCCGTCCTTCCCGCAACCGTGCCTTGATATTTGTCGTTCAAGCCTTCAACCAACACTTCATATTCGTTGTTTATATATTGCTCGCTTAACTCTTTTGTAATTTTGCTTTGAAGCTTGATGAGCTCGCCTATTCTTCTCCGCTTAATATCATAAGGAATTTGAGGCAGTTTCGCCGCCGCGGTATTCTTTCTCGCCGAATAAATAAAGGTGAAGGCGTTGGAGAAACGGCATTTTTCGACAAGGTCAAGCGTGTCCTCGAAGTCTTTTTCAGTCTCGCCGGGAAAACCGACCATAATATCGGTTGTTATGCCCACGCCGCCGAGCTTGGATTTTATCATCTCAATCAACTCAAAATAGCGTTCGCGCGTGTATTTTCTGTTCATGGCGGCCAGCACGGCGTTGCTTCCCGACTGCACGGGCAGATGAACGTTGTTGCAGATTTTATCGGACTTCGCCACCGCGTCGATTATTTCTTCAGAGAGATCCTTAGGGTGCGAAGTCATAAAGCGGACGCGGAACTTGCCCTCGATTTTGTCAATTTCGGATAGCACGTCGGCAAAATTTTTGCCGCCGCTTTTATATGAGTTGACGTTCTGCCCTAGGAGCGTAATCTCCTTATATCCTTCGTCAACCACCTTTTTAGCTTCGGAGATAACGAGCTCGAAGTCGCGGCTTACTTCCCTGCCGCGAACATAAGGAACGATGCAGTAGCTGCAAAAGTTGTCGCAGCCCGTCATGATGTTTATCCATGCGTTGGGATAGCTTGTGCGCGTGACGACGGAATCGTCAAAGCCCTCTGCGGCGTCGGACACGTCGAAAATCCGCTTTTTTGAGGCCGATAACGCCTCGATTTTTTCCTTAATAAGCCCGAAGCTTTTAGTGCCCAGCACTATATCGACATAAGGGTATTTGGTTTTAAAAATTTCGGTGTAGCCGTCCTGCATCGGCATACAGCCCACCACCGCAATAATTAAATCTTTTTTCTCTCGCTTAAGCTGTTTCAGTGCGCCGATATTGCCGAAAGCGCGCTTTTCGGCAGTATCGCGGATGCAGCAGGTGTTGAAAACTATTATGTCGGCTTCCTCGCTCAATTCGGTGGGCTTATAGCCCATCGATTCCAAAATTCCCGCGATTTTCTCGGAATCGTGGACATTCATCTGGCAGCCAAAGGTAACGCATTTATATTTTTTCATCATATCGCCTAAGTAAGCAGGGGCAATTTTGAGCTAACCGCCCTTTTCGTTAATTATATAAAATTATTCCAAAATATACAAGTGTAAAAGCGACCGCGCGTCATATATTCCCGATAAATCAAAATACTAAGATAAGCTATGAAGAAAAAACTCAAGATCGCGGCGCTTTCAATACTTATCGTCTTTCTCGCGGCTCTGCTTTTGGCGACTTTTTATATTATTTGGGTAGTCCGCGACTCCGTCCTAGACGATACGCTGCTTCCCAAAGAGAGCGCGGCGGCGATATTTTTCGACATCGACGGCGGACGGATGACGTCGGGAAAGACGCTTGTAAAATCGGAAGAAATCCCCAAAAATCTCAAAAATGCCTTCATTGCGATGGAAGATAAACGGTTTTATAAGCATAATGGCTTCGATATCCGCCGCATGGCGGGCGCCGGCGTCAATAATATTAAAACCCACAGAATGAAGGAAGGCGCCTCGACCATTTCCCAGCAACTCATTAAAAACACCCATCTTTCGCAAGAAAAGACCTATAAGCGCAAATTTAAGGAAATAAAACTTGCGACCGAGCTCGAAAAACACTATTCAAAAGACGAAATTTTGACGATGTATTTAAACGCGATATATTTCGGCAAGGGCATATACGGCGCGGGCGCGGCGGCCAAGCGTTTTTTCGATAAAGACGTCAAAGACCTTACGCTCGCCGAATGCGCCACGCTGGCGGGAGTGGTTAAAAACCCCTCGGCCTATTCGCCGCTTGCCAACGCCGAAAACTCATCTAAACGCAAAAATCTGGTGTTAAAACTTATGCGGGAGCAAGGCTACATCAACGATGAGGAATATTCGAGTGCTTCTGCCGAGCTTGTCCGTCTCGCCGAAACCAAAGTAAGCGAGCAGAACGTCAGCCCTTCGGCGATGTATTTAGAGAGCGCCGAAAGCGAAGCTCTTTCAATTCTCGGCATCACAAAAAACCAGCTCAACAATTTAGGTTACAAAATTTATACTTACTATGACCCCGAGGTTCAGGCGCTTTTGGAAAAAACGGCCGCTGCCGACGAAATGTCATATCCCAACAAGAGTGGCTACCGCCCCGATATCTGCGCCGTGCTGGCCGACAACGCCACAGGCGGCATCAGCGCTTATTATTCCAACAGATACCGTCCCGAAAACATTAGGCGCCAAAGCGGCTCGGTTTTAAAGCCGCTCGCTGTCTACGCGCCCGCCCTAGATCGCGGCGTCATTACTGCGGCTACTCCCCTGCTCGACGAAAAGACGGATTTTTCGGGATTTTCGCCCAAAAACTATAACGAGGCGTATTATGGCTGGACTACGGCGCGTCAAGCGGTGGCCAAATCGATGAACGTCCCCGCCGTCAAGGTTTTGACATATCTCGGCGTCGACAACTCGGCGGCTTTTTTATCGCGGCTAAAAATAACCACTTCGGACGGCGACAAAAACCTTGCGCTTGCTTTGGGCTCAACATCCAAGGGCATTTCGGCTACCGAGCTTTTGGGCGGCTATCTCACGCTTTCATGCGGCGGACAGGGCCGGCGCGCCGCCTACGTGAAATCCATCATAAAGGATGGCGAAAAAGTCTATGCTAATGACAATTTAAACGAACGGATAATTTCGCCCGAAACCGCCTATATCATGACCGATATTTTGCGCGACACCGTCCGGTGCGGCACCGCCAAAGCGCTCTCTGCGCTCGGAATCGATGTCGCCGCTAAGACGGGAACGGTAGGGAGCGAAGCCGGAAACAGCGACGCTTGGTGCATCTCCTACACCGCGCTGCACACGCTTTTGGTCTGGCACGGCAACGGAACGGGCGCGCCCGACCGCGTGATGTCGGAAAAGGAGACGGGCGGAAGCTACCCCGCCGCAGCGGCGCGCGAGGT
>DAOTKC010000056.1:0-4159 GCA_035449045.1 Eubacteriales bacterium | reverse complement strand
CGTCCGCTCCAAGCTCTCCAGCCTTAGGTCGGGATAGACGTTGCCTTGAACTATCGGGAACATCATTTGGTTTTCGGGGAGTTCGACGGCGGCACAGCGCGCAAGCCATCTCAACGTCCGCTCGAGCGCGTCACGCGCCTTGTCTTTCGACGCCCCGCCCTCGGTGCATTCGTCGAATGCCATAACGACGTCACTGCCGAGAGAACGCTGAATCTCCATCGCCGTCTCGGGCGTTATAAAGTGGCGCGAGCCGTCGTAAAAAGAGCTGAACTCGGCGCCCTCGTCGGTGATTTTTCTGAGCTTGGAGAGCGAAAAAATCTGAAATCCGCCGCTGTCGGTAAGGATGGCTCCGTCCCAATTCATGAATTTGTGAAGCCCGCCCGCCCGCTCGATAATCCGATGGCCCGGGCGAAGATAGAGGTGGTAGGTGTTTGATAGAATAATCCTTGCCCCAAGCTCTTTGAGCTCCTCGGGCGACAGCGATTTGACGGTGGCGAGCGTCCCCACCGGCATAAAACAGGGGGTTTCGATGACGCCGTGCGGCGTGGTGAACCGCCCTATCCGCGCTCCCGACTGCTTGCATATTTTTATCGTTTCAAACTTAAACAAACTCATATAATAACTTGTTAATCTTATTTTTCCCTATTAACGGATAATTTTTCTAAGGCAACAGCAGACAGGCGTCGCCGAAGCTGAAGAAGCGGTATTTTTCGGCCACGGCGAGGTTATACGCTTTCAGCGTCTCTTCCCGCCCCAAAAACGCCGAAACAAGCATAATAAGTGTCGATTCCGGTAGATGAAAATTAGTTATCATGCCGTCTATCGTCTTGAATTTATATGGCGGATAAATAAATATTTCGGTCGCGCCCTTGCCCGCTCGGACTACGCCGCTCTCGTCGGCCGCGCTTTCAAGCGTGCGGACGGCCGTCGTGCCGACGGCGATAACGCGCCGCTTTTCGGCCTTGGCGCGGTTAATCGCCTCTGCCGCCGCCTCCGACACCTCGTAATATTCCGAATGCATCTTGTGGTCTTCGATAAACTCCGACTTGACCGGCCGAAAGGTCGACAGCCCGATATGGAGAAGCACCTCGGCAAATTCCACGCCTTGCGCCTTGACTTTCTCAATGAGCTCGGGTGTCCAATGGAAGCCCGCGGTGGGCGCCGCCGCCGAGCCCTCGATTTTGGAGTAGACCGTCTGATAGCGCTCGCGGTCGGAAAGCGGCTTTTTAATGTAGGGCGGAAGGGGCATGGCGCCCGTCTTATTTAAAATATCCTCAAAGACGCCCGAAAACGAAAACTCAACTATTCTTATTCCGCCCTCAAGAGTTTCCACGATTTCACCGCTAAGCTCATCTCCGAAGTTCAACTTAGCGCCGAGGCGCGCCCGCTTGGCGGGCTTTGCAATTGCTTCCCAGCGCAAATAGTCAAGCCGCTTCAAAAGAAGTATTTCCACCGCCGCGCCGCTCGCCGATATCCCCAAAAGGCGGGCGGGAATGACGCGCGTGTTGTTGAGGACGAGAAGGTCTCCCGCTCTTAAATACTCGCCGATATCATAAAAACGGCGGTGGGAAATATTCCCTCCGCTCTCATACACCAACAGCCGGGAGCTGTCGCGCGGAGTCGCGGGCTCCTGCGCTATCAGCTCGGGCGGCAGGTCATAAAAAAAATCCGAAGTTTTAAGGGTCATTAAGCTTTATATCCGCAGTAAATTAAGGTCGAAAAATATTGCAGTAATTATATATCCACCTGCTTTGCCGCTCAATTTATAATACGGCATTTCAAGGTAAAAACTATTTACCGCCGTTTGAGCCGCCGTTATCGCTATCGTAAATGGAAAGCTGCTTTAGTTTATCCGAAGGCGGATTAAGGCCGAGGTGGCGGTAGGCGCCTTCCAAGGCCACCCTACCCCGCGGCGTTCTCGCGACGTAGCCTATTTGCATGAGATAGGGCTCGTAGACGTCTTCAATCGTGGCGGCTTCCTCACCCGTCGCGGCGGCAAGATTGTCCAGCCCGACAGGCCCGCCCTTGAACTTGTCGATTATGGTAACAAGGAGCGTTCTGTCAACCGAATCGAGCCCTAATACGTCTATATCCATCATTTTAAGTGCCGAATCGGCGGTTTGAAGGTTTATGACGTTTAAGCCCTGCACCTCGGCGAAATCGCGGACGCGCTTAAGCAGACGGTTGGCAACTCTCGGCGTGCCGCGGCTTCTTTTGGCTATTTCGAGCGCGGCGTCGTCGGTTATTTTTATCCCCAAAATCCCCGACGAGCGTTTGATTATCACCTTAAGCTCGGCGGCGGAATATAGCTCGAGGCGAAACATCATGCCGAAGCGGTCGCGGAGCGGCGACGACAGCATGCCCGCGCGGGTGGTGGCGCCAATCAGCGTGAAAGGCGCAAGCGTAACTCTTATGGAATTTGCCATCGGCCCCTTGCCCGTCGTAAGGTCTAAAACGTAGTCCTCCATCGCGGGATAGAGAATTTCCTCGATATTGCGGCTTAAGCGGTGTATTTCGTCTATGAACAGCACCTGCATCGGCTGCATTTTTGAGAGTATGGAGGCCAGCGCGCCCGCGTTTTCGATGGCGGGCCCCGACGTCACCGTTATCTGCGCGGACAGCTCGTTGGCGATTATGTGCGCCAGCGTCGTCTTCCCTAGGCCGGGAGGGCCGGAGAGAAGCACGTGGTCGAGCGACTCGCGGCGGTTGAGGGCGGCTTGAATGTAGACGGAGAGATTGCCCTTGACCTTCTCCTGCCCGACGTATTCCGAGATGGTCTTGGGGCGCAGCGTCGCCTCGACGTCGTCCAGTGTGCCCTTGGCGCTTGAAATTATCCTAATATCTTCGGTTTGTGCCGACATATTTTCCTCTTAATGTTTTTATAGTCTTCGGAGCGCCAACGCCACCATTTCGTCGGCCTTGTCGGTTTCGGCCGCCGCCAGCCGCACCGCTTTGACGGCATCCATTCTCGAAATTCCCAGCGAACATAGCGCGTTTATCGCGGCTTCGGCCTCGGAGGACGGCTCGGCTTCGCCGCCGAATCCCCCGCTCGTCATATCCAAATCGTCGAGCTTGCCGTTCAGCTCGAGTATCAGCCTTTCCGCCGTCTTTTTACCTATGCCGCGGAGCTTGGCTAGCGACTTAACATCGGATGCCGCAACCGCCAGCGCGAGCTGGGCGGGCGTGCAAGCCGAAAGAATCTGTTGCGCTATCTTGGGGCCTATCCCGCTTATCGTGATGAGCCTTAAAAACATCTCTTTTTCTTCGCGGGTGGCAAAGCCGAAGAGCGTCAAAGCGTCCTCTCGCACTATTAAATGTGTATAAAGTTGAAGCCGCTTTCCGACCGTGCCCGCCTGCGCCAGCGTGTTGGACGACACCGAAAGCTCGAAGCCCACGCCGTTGTTTTCAAGCACTATGACGCCGTCGCGCGCCTCACAAACTGTTCCCGAAATAAACGAATACATTCTTTGCCTTTTTGCCTTGTTTTTTATCTGTGAATATCTTAGTTGTTGTTAACGGTTTCTGCTTAATGATTTGGTCAATGTTTGTCGACCCTTCCCGATTGCCCAAACCTGAATTAATCTCGGCAACCACTTCGATTTTTACGCAACCGCTATTTAATCTTGCGATATTAAATGATAAAGCGGCGTTTGTGCGGATAGTCGGTTTTATGTAATTCTGAAATTCTCGCATAGTTTTCCCAACGTGGCGTGGCAGAGCGCGATGGCAAGTGCGTCGGCGGCGTCGTCGGGGCGAGGAATTTCCTTAAGCTTGAGCAGCGCCTTCACCATTTGCTGAACCTGATATTTTTCGGCGCCGCCGTAGCCTGTCAGCCCCTGCTTAATTTGGTTGGGCGTGTATTCGTAGAGCGCGGGAGCGCGAGCCGACAGCGTCAGCAGAATAACGCCGCGCGCCTGCGCAACCAAAATGCCGTTGGTAACGTTTTTGGTGAAAAACAATTCCTCAATCGCGACGGCGTCGGGCTTGTAAGTTTCGTAGAGTTTAATACAACCTGCCTCGATTTTTCTTAGGCGTTCGGGGATGCTTGTCTTGGCGGGCGTCGTCATGACGCCATAGTCGACGACGGTATGCAGACCTTTTTCGGAATTCAATATCCCGTAGCCGATTGTGGCGAGCCCGGGGTCTATGCCCATTATAA
>DAOTKC010000055.1:0-4332 GCA_035449045.1 Eubacteriales bacterium | reverse complement strand
TGCGTGATTTCTGCTAGGGGTGCGTATTTGTATTAAAATAGGTAATCAAAGCCATATTAGCACAATAGTGTTGATACAATAGTATCGACCTTATATAAAAAGAAAATAGGGAGAATATCCCTTTTTTCTTTTCAAAACATGAATCTATGAATCACTTTATCAAAGCGACTTGTAGACTTTTTAATTTTTATACCCAATAAAAACACGATAGGTTAATAAGAACACGAAAGGTACAACGAGAACGCAATAGAAAATTATAAGCATGGATAAATGATATATGTTCGAAATTATTAGCTTATATAATCTATAAATTTGCATTAATTTATGATATAATTAATTGAATGATAAATAGTAAGTTATCAATCAATCAGATTGCAAATTATGTATATGTAATGGGAGTAAAAATAGAATGAAAAAGCGAAAAAAGTATAATTGGTTAGAAGCATTAGTAACTTTAGCATTTTTAATAATTACAGCTATAGTAAAATTGGTAATTAGAATTATATTTTTTGTTTACGATGTTATAACAATATATACAAGTAAATATAGTATAAAATCTGGGAATGGCTTTTTTAAAACATATTTTAATATAGGTAACTATGGTGAATTTAAACTGTATAGAAAAGTAATAAGAAAGTTTGGAAGAGATAAAGTATATACTAATGTCTATTTAGATAATAAGAATACTGATTATACAGAAATAGATGTAATAGCATTATCAGCTTATGGGATATATGTTTTCGAAATGAAAAATTATTCTGGTTATATTTATGGATCTGAAAATGATGAATATTGGACCCAGGTATTAAATAAATTTTCTAAAAGTAAGTTTTATAATCCATTAAGACAAAACTATGCTCACACTAAAGCAGTTGAAAGATATTTAGAATTAAAAGAAAACGAAACTATTCCTGTCATTGTTTTTTCAAATCATAGTAAACTAAGTAAGATAAATGTTAGTAACGAAAAAAATGTTCTCCAAATTAAAGATGTAATTCAATTTATTAATAAGAATTCTAAAAGAAAAGAAATTGTTTTTTCAGAAAATGAACTAAAGGAGTTTTCAGTGAAACTAATTGAACGTTCTAATATGCCACAAGAAATAAAAGGTAAACATATTGAGCAAGTTACAACTATACAGAAAAATTCTAATTTTAATAATATTGACAGAGAAAAATGATTTTACTAACTAGCGATAACTTCCAATTTATCGAGTTTTTTAATTGTTCTTTTGTCCTTTAAATGTAAAAAACGCATAGGAGTACGAAAAAATCGCAGGGGTGCGTAATTGTATTAAAATAGGTAATCAAAGCCAAATAAGAGGCGCAGCCTCTAAATCAAAATTCCTCTGAGATTTCAGAGGAATTTTTTTATCAAAAAGCAAAGCGTTGCAAAAATGTATAAAGCAATGGCGAAGTATTACGCCGGCATCTTTTTGACGAATTTCATTATGCTTTCGATTATTTTCTCTTTATCGTTCGGCATCTCTTCGCCTAGGAAATTTGCGCACCCTTTGCATAATAATCCGATGAAAAGAAACACGATCTACCCTTACTCCGACGCCACCGCAATTACCTTTAAATCAAAAAAGATGCGGACATAGAAGTCGAGTTTTGTAAGAAAAACTAAACTTTAGAGCGTTCAACGTTTTAGAGTATTTTTCGCTCATATAGTCTCGGGTGTGTGGTTTCGCTTGTCGGGCCGCGTTTCGCTTCCTTATATATAGCGTTGGTTGGCCGGGTTGCGAAAAAATCTAATACTAAGTCTGATTTTCGCTTCCATATTTTGTTTTTTGATTTTTGTTTTTTTCTCTTGTAACCGCCCCGCTTGGGAGCTGTGCGGTGTTGCTTAAGCGCGGGTTTTGTGCTATAATTTAGAAAATAGGAGTTAATATGAAAATTTCGACGATAAAAGATATTTTGAATGCCGAGGTTATAGTTCCCGCGCGGGATATGGACGCCGAGGTCAACCTTGCCTGCGCCTCCGACATGATGAGCGACGTTCTGGCCTTCGTCAAGGACCAGGCGGTGCTTTTGACCGGCCTTTGCAATCCCCAAGTTATCAGGACAGCGGGCATGATGGACATGAAATGCGTCGTGCTGGTGCGCGGCAAGCGTCCCGACCCCTTGATGGCCAAGCTCGCCGAAGAATACGACATCGCGCTGCTCGCCTCGAGCTGCCACATGTATGTCGCGTGTGGGCTGTTATACGAAGGAGGCCTTAGGCCTGTTAAGGGGTGCTGATGGGCCTGCATTTGGAGTTCGAGGTGCTGGGCGATAATTTTTCCTCGGCAGGAACGGCGTCGGAAGAGGTCAAGCGCAAGCTGAAGCATCTCGGCATCGGTTCCGAGGACGTTCGGCGCGTTGCCATCGCCATGTATGAGGGCGAGATGAACATGGTCATCCACGCCGGCGGAGGGCGCGCCATCGTCGACATCTATCTTGACCGCATCGAGATTGAGCTTGTCGACAAGGGCGCGGGCATTCCCGACATCGAGCTCGCCATGACGCCCGGCTATTCGACGGCAAAGGAAAGCGTGCGGTGTTTGGGCTTTGGCGCGGGCATGGGGCTTCCCAACATGAAGAAATACACCGACAAGATGGAAATTCAAAGCGTCGTCGGCGAAGGCACGACAGTAAAAATGACGGCCTTTTTCCACTGAACGGGGGAGCAAACGGAACAAGGCAAAAGCGGTAAATTTTTAGATGATTTAAGCGGTTTAATAATCAAATACCGCAAGAATGAGCTTAAAAAGCTCTTAAGGTAAAAAAATTTAGATATTTAACGAATACCGCAAGAATGAGCTTAAATAGCTTTCAAGGTAAAAAATGTTGGAAAAAAAGATATTGCACACCGTTGTGCTGAACACCGAACGCTGCAAGGGCTGCGTGACCTGCATGAAACGCTGCCCGACGGAGGCTATCCGCGTCCGCCACGGCAAGGCGAGCGTCAATTACGAGAAATGCATCGGGTGCGGCGAATGCGTCCGCATCTGTCCTTATCATGCCAAGCAGGCGGCATACGACGCTTTTGAAACAATCAACGACTATAAATATAAAATTGCCATACCCGCGCCCTCGCTGTTCGGGCAGTTCGAGAACCCCGACATCGACACCATACTTAACGGCCTTATCGCCATCGGCTTCGATGCGGTCTACGAGGTCGGCCGCGGCGCCGAACTGCTTTCGGAGGCGACAAAGATAGTGCTCGACCAGGGCAAACTCGCCAAGCCCGTCATCAGCACGGCCTGTCCCGCCGTTCTAGAATTGATTCTAGTGCGCTTCAGCCACTTCAAGCCCAACCTTCTCAACATGCTGGCGCCCGTTGATATTGCCGCCAAACTCGCCCGCGAAAAGGCGATTGCGGCAGGCGTTCCCGCCGATGATATCGGCGTGTTCTTCATCTCGCCCTGCCCCGCCAAGGTGTTTGCGCTCAAGATGGGGCTGGGGCACAACAAGCCCGTCGTCGACGGCGTGCTTGCAATAAGCGACATATATAAAAGGTTGCGGCCGGTGCTGGGCAAGCTCGAAAACATCAAGCCCCTCTCCAAGATGGGCGGAACCGGTCTCGGCTGGGCGGCGAGCGGCGGTGAGGCCGCGGCCGTCTTCAGAAGCAAATACCTTGCGGCCGACGGCATCGAAAACGTCATAAACGTCTTGAACGCCATCGAGGATAACGCCCTTAAAGGTTTGGAATTTATCGAGCTCAACGCCTGCGTCAGCGGCTGCGTCGGCGGCGTCCTCAACGTCGAAAACCCCTTCGTCGCAAAGGCGCGCCTCCGCGAGATAAAGAGGAAGCTGCCCGAAAAATGCAATACTTTAGCGAACGAAGGCCGCCCGCTCGAATTTTACCTTTGGGAGCAGGAACCCGACTTTAAAGATGTGTTTCGACTCGATGAAAGCCGTGTTTCGGCAATGGACAAGCTTTTGGAGATGGAAAAAACGCTGGGCACTCTGCCCTTGGTCGACTGCGGAATGTGCGGCGCGCCGAGCTGCCGCGCCTTCGCCGAGGACAAGGCGAACGGCATAGTCCCCGCCGATTACGACTGCCCCAGACTGAACGAAAAAACCGAAAAAAGCGAAGAAAGCGCCGAGGCCGAATGAAAGTAAAGGATTTAATAAAACTTAATGGCGTCGGCGAGGAATTTCTGGCGGACGGAGAAAGGGAAATCGAGGCGGGCTACGCCGGCGATTTTTTGAGCTTCGTGATGTCCAACGCGCCGGCGGGCGCCGCTTGGTTCACCGTGATGAACAACGTCAACGTCGCCGCCGTCGCCGCGCTTGCCGACGTCGCCTGCGTCGTGCTGTGCGAGGGTGTCAAACCCGACGCACA
>DAOTKC010000054.1:0-4855 GCA_035449045.1 Eubacteriales bacterium | reverse complement strand
AGCACTCGTCGCCTATGGCGATTATGCCGGGATTTGCGGGAATGGTCGCTATGCCCGAGCCCGCGAAGGCCTGTCCGCCGAGCGCGAGGAAGCCCGACGCGGCCACGCCGATTGCGGGATTGGCACCACGAATGGTAAGCGCGGCGCAGTTATGGAAGGCATAGTCCTTGACGACGGTGGGCGCGTTCGTCGCCGAGAAATCCACCCGAGTTAAGCTTACGCAGCCCGAGAACATGGCGGCGGGAACGACGGACGCCTGACCGTCCACCTTGAATTTTGTGGTAATGACGCCCTCTTCGCCGACTTTCCTCAGCGATATTTCGGCGTTGGTTTCGAGGACGTAGCCTTGAATGTCGGCGGTAACCAAGCTCACCGCGTCTTTAAAGAGTCCCTCGCCCATGGCTGTCACCGAGGCGGGAACATAAACCGAGGTAAGCGCGCTATTTCTGAAAGCGTAGCTCTCGATGGCGCGGACGCTTGTGCCAAGATTGATTTGAGTGAGCGAAGCGGTGTCGGCGAAAGCCTCTCTTCCGATGGAAGCGAGTGCATCGGAGGGAAGCGTCAAAACGCCGCCGCCTGCGCCGAATTTGACGGCCGACTGCTTAAACGCAGCGGCGTGGATTTCAATAAGCGCGGATGCCGCCGAAAAGTCTACCGTTGTCAGCGCTTTGGTGTTGTCGAAGGCGAATTCGCCTATTATTCTGATTGCAGGAGTGATGACCATCGAAGTTATGCCGCTGGCGCTGAAGGCATACTGGCCGATTTCGGTGACGGATGCGGGAAGCGTGAAGGAAGTCAGAGCGTCGGTCTTTCTGAATATGGAGGCGGGCAGTCTCTCGACATTGGCCGAGGAGAGGTCGGCCGAAGTCAGCCTTGCCGCGCCCTCGAAGGCGCTGGCGCCTATCGAGGTGATGTTGAGCGCGCTGAAGTCGACGGTCAGAATGCCGCTGTTTTTAAGCATATTGGCGGGAATGGCCGACAACACGGCGCCCGATTCTCCGTTCAATATCGTTATGCTCTCAAGGACGGCGGTATCCTCTAAAACACCGGCGCCCAGCGACGCCAAAAGCGGCGTGATGTGGAAGTATTTGAGCGCGGCGCCCGCGAAAGCGCGCTCGCCGATTGATACGAGCCCGCTTGCCTCTTCATTTTTAAGCGTGACGACGGTCGAGCCGCCATCGTCTTCGGCAACAAGCTCGCTGTCGAAGAACACCTTAGATAAGTTAGAAGCGTTTTCAAACGCCGAGGCACCGACAGAGGTAACTGTGGCGGGAAGATAAACTTCTCTCACCATCGAATTATTTCTGAATGCCGATGCCGCAATGGCGGTCACGGTGTAGACGACGCTGCCGACGGTCAAAGTCTTGGGAACAACCACGACCTCGGTCGCCGCACTCGCCGTCAGGCCGAGTATTTCAAGCCCGCCGCCTACAAGCTGGTGACGGAAGTAGTTGGGGTTGGTCTCAAATGCGACGAAGTATTCAAAGGTGCCGTAGAGCGTCGCCATGCCGGGATTGTCGTAGACGACCTGCGCCACCCTTCTTATGCGGTTGTCGGCAGTCAAAACGTCGCCCGGCTTCAGCACGACGCGGCCGCTTTCGTCGAAGTCGTAGGAAGTGTCGACCTCGGGAATTTGCAGATAGGCGCTGGTGATATAGATGGCCTCGGCATAGCCGTTCTCGCGGACACGCATGAAGCGCGCCTGTCCGCCGTAGACGCCCGTCGTCGAAGAAAGGTCGATATTTTCGCCCACTCTGAAGGAGTTGGTGGGCACGGTCACCGTCAAGGCATAGTATTCGGGGGCCTTGACGCGGTAGTTGAAGGTGTAGTCGTCGCCGCCGTTTATATCAAGCAAATCAATCTTCTGGCGGGTGGCCGACTCGAACAATATCGACATCGAGTAGTTGCCGTGCGAGGTTGCGTAGAAGGCGTTGCCGTATTCTTCCAGAGTATCGGTGTTTACGACGTTCTTGGAATAGAGCCTGGCCGTCGTGTTGCCGCCGCCATCCTTCTGCATAGTGACCTCGCCGCCGTTGGAGCTTACGATGCGCCAAACCTCGACGACGCCGTTGTTGTAGCGGAGCTCGATGACGGCGCCCGTGGGCGAGAAGCCGTTATCCTTAAAGTAGACGGTGCGCAGCGTCGAATAGTAGATGTCTTTGTCGGCGTGCTCGGGATTTTCGGCGTCGTAAGGAACGTAGACGCCGTCCGAAAGGACGTAGGCCGAAAGCAGTATCAAGCCGCTCTTCTCGGCTTCGGTGTCGTATTCGCTTTCATGCGCGGCAAGGAGCTGGGCCGAAACGATGGCGGGCTCGACAAAATATTCAAAGACGCAGGAATTGAAGCTGCCGTCGGAAGCGTCCTCGTAGGTTATAACGAGGCTCATGTCGTCGTATTGGTCAAACCTTATATAGCCGAAGGTCTTGTCGCCGCCGTCGAGCGCGTAGAACATATCGATGGTGAGCGCGATTTCATAGGTGACGCCGTCGTTTCTGGTGACTAAAAGGACGGGCGAGTTTTCGGCTATTATCGCCTCGGTCGCAAGCCTTTGCTGTTCCTCGCTGATAGTGTCGGCATAGGGATAGTAAACGGGCATTGAGCTTTCCTTGACCGAAACACCAAGCACGGAGAGCGCCTCAATCTTGTCGGCGTAAAATCTCCAAATCTCGGCGGTGCGGTAAGCCTCGAGCTTGTCGGCTTCCACCATCAGCTTGACTTCGTCGTTGGAGCCGGCATCGAAGGAGCCGACCTCGACGGCAAAGGCGGCGGGCGAAAGCAACGCGCCGTCGGCATTGTTGATGAAGGAAACAGCCTTCAGCCTGTTGAGATTGATGAAGGCGTCGGGATAGATGCGAATATTTTTGGAAATGATGATGCTTTCGATATATTGAGCGCTACCCTTGAATGCGCCGGGCGCGATCGCCGCTATGTCGGCGGGAACGTGGACGACCTTGGCCTCACCGTTGTAGCCGACAAGGATATTGTTGACCTTGACGAATTCACGGCTGCGGCTCTCCAACCATGCGGTGTTGTCAAAGGCCGAGGAGCCTATGTATTCGATTGCCGCCTCGTTTTGGAAAGTGACCTCGGCCAGCCTGTCGAATTCCGAAAAGACGGCGTCGCCGATTATCTTAACGCCTGCCGGAATGTGGACGGCGACTACGGAATCGGGCGCCGCGCTCTTGTAGGCGTAGAGTATGCCGTTGCAAATGACGAAATAGTCGCTGGAGGCGAAGTTGCCGTTATACCACGCCGTGCCCTCCAGCGAACCGGGCGCGAGCGCTATTAGCCTGCTGTCCTCGCCGAACACCACGCTGACGAGCGCCTTGCAGTCGATGAAAGCATTGGTCTCAATCTTTTCGATGGAGTCGGCAATGACGACGGAGCTCAGTTCCTTGAGACCGGTGAAGGCGCCCGAGGCAATGACGGTTATGCCGTCGGGGAAGGTTTCGTCGGCGTTCATGTCGAGCGTCTGGGCGACGTCGAGATACTTTAAAAGAACCTGACCGACTGTAACGTAGCTCTTTTGCGCGGGATTGGCATTCGCCCACCCTGCCAGCCACGGCGTGCCCTTGAAGGCGTCGACGCCGACGTGCACCAGACTTTCGGGAAGCTCGACCTCGGCGAGGTTGCCGCAGTAAGCGAACGCCGAATCGCCTATCGAGCGCAGTATACTGCCCTCTTCGGCGGTCAGCGAAATAAAGTTGCACTGATAGAACACCCTGTCGCCAATCTCGGTGATGGGATAGCTTACGCCGTTGTAAGTGCCGTAGGCGGGAATGGTGATGTGGGTGAAGTTCTTGTCGTTCAAAGAGACGATTTTGAGCGTTTGGTCGATGTTCAGCTCAAAATTCAACAAGAATCCGTAGTTGACCTCCCAGCGCGCATAAAGCTTAATATTGCTGTCGGGCATCGTCTTTACTACGGGCGCTTGGTCTTCCTTGGGCAGCCAGTAGGGCGAGCCGGCGTAATCGGCGCTGCCATACCAGCCTAGGAAGGTGTAGTTATCTCTCACGGGGTCGGCGGGTTGCAGGAGCGAGATGTCGTCGCCGTAATAGAGGCCGCGGTAGGCTTGAGCGTCGAAATCGGGAATGGAGCCGCCGTGCAGTTCAAACTCTACCTTATATTCCGCTCTCTCCCACTTGGCATAGAGCGTGAAGTCGGCGTCACGGACTTTCTGCAAAAAGCTGTAAGCGTCCTCCGCTTTAAAGACGTATTCGCCGTCAACCAGCTCATAGGAGGTATACCAATCCAAGAAACGGTAGCCTCTGCGGAGCGGCGCGGCCGGCTCGGTGACGCAGTCGACGCCGGTCACTAAATACTGCGTTTCGGGAACCACCGATTCGGGATTGCCCGAGTTATCAAAGCAAAGGTCAAAGCTGACCGCGATGGTCGTGCGCTCCCAAACGGCGTAGAAATTATATTGCTTGTTGATTATAAAGGGGAATTTATCGAGGGAATCGGGCGCGAGCAACTCGCCTTTCTCGGCGTCGTTGATGCGCCAGCCGACCAGCTTATAACCGTTCTTGGTGGTGGGCGGGATTTCGTTATAATTATTATAAGTAGCGTTTAAGGGGAAGGTCTGGTTGGGAATGGCGCGGCCGCCCGCGACGTGGAAAGTGATGGTGTAGGTGGTTGCGACGCGGCTCTCCAACACGACGTCGAAGGTGGCGGAGGCGCCGCCGTAATTGACCTTAATTTTTTGGGCGCCCTCCGTTTGAATAAGCTCGCGGCTGATCTCGTCGAGCATTTCGGGAGTGAGCGGCATGGTGAAAGTTTCGCCGTTGGCACGGACGCCGTAGACGGTAAAATCGGAATAATCGAACTCGTCGATGATATAGGTGGTGGCGGTGTG
>DAOTKC010000053.1:0-6130 GCA_035449045.1 Eubacteriales bacterium | reverse complement strand
CGGCCTCGACGACTACCAGCACGCCCCGCGGTTTAAGCTCGGAAAACACCGCCTCGGCGATTTGCTTTGTCATTCTTTCCTGAAGCTGCAATCTTCTTGCGAACACCTCGACCGTTCGGGCGAGCTTGGACAGCCCTACCACCCTGCCGTCGGGAATGTAGGCGATGTGCACCTTGCCGAAAAAGGGCAAAAGATGGTGCTCGCACAGCGAGTAGAATTTGATGTTGCGTTCAAGCACAAGCTCGTTACCGCCGCATTCGAAGGTCTTTTTAAGGTGCCGCGCCGCAGAATCGGCGTAGCCCTTCAAAACTTCCTCGTAGAGCGCGGCGGCGCGTGCGGGCGTGTCAATCAGCCCCTCCCTTTCGGGGTCTTCGCCGAACGCCTCTATGAGTAGCCTGACCGCCTGCTTCACTTTTTCTTTGTCTATCATCTTGCCTCCGTTAGCTTTGGTATATCACCCGCGCTTAGTCTTTTCGCCGGCTATTTGCTTGCGGCGAATCAAGCGCGGCCTTTTTTGCCTTAGCGAGAATGGAAAAGGAGCCGCAGCAAACCTTGATTCCCTCTTCAAAAAGCGCCAGCTTTACCGCGCTTTCCACATCCTCGGCACAAACATCAACGCCCAAGCCGCTCAAATAATCTCTCAAAATAATATTATTAAGTCCGCGGTCGCCCTCGGGCGAAACGGCGTAAACTTTCTTTGCCGGCGGCGCTATTATGCGGGAGCAGGATTGCCAATCCTTATCTTTAAACATACCGAACATGAAGATAAACTTCTCTTTCGGGTAAATCGCCTTTAAAGTGTCCGCGAGCGCCGACACCGCGGCGGGGTTGTGCCCGCCGTCTAAAACGAGGTCGGGCAACACCCGTTCAAATCTGCCTTCAATGTTTGCATGCGCTATCCCTCGCGCGATATCGTCCTCGGCAATCTTATAGCCCGCCCTTCTAAGTTCACCGACCGCCGCTACGGCGAGCGCGGCGTTTTTGGGCTGGCAAAGCCCAAGCATCGAGGTTTGATAAACACTTCCCGAAAGCCGAAAACTTAACTTTCCGTTTTGATAGCCTATGACTTCCGCTTTTTCGGGCTCTATGTAGCGGGCTTTGCGTTTTTCCGCCTCCGCTTTAATGACCGCGGCGGCCGCGCTTTCCCCCGTGATGACGATGCCGCCGTCCTTTATTATACCCGCCTTTTCTTTGGCTATTTCCTCTATCGTTCCGCCCAACTCGGCGGTGTGGTCGAGGGAAATCTCCGAAAACACAGTCATAAGCGTTTTTTCAACGGCGTTGGTGGCGTCCAGCCGCCCGCCCATGCCCGCTTCAACTACCGCTAAATCGGCTTTATTCTCTTTAAACCATTGGAGCGCGATTGCGGTTTCCGTCTCGAAGGCCGAGGCGTGGCGGCCGCCCTTCTTTGCCGCGGCGTCCGCTTTTTCTATTACCCTTTCCGCAACTTCGGTAAACTCGCTTTCCGATATTTTTTCGCCCGAAAGCTTGAAACTCTCGGCGTAATCGTAGACGGCGGGCGAGGAAAAAACTCCCGTTTTATAGCCCGCTTCCGTGAGAATTGAGGCGATGTAGACGGCCGTAGAGCCCTTGCCGTTGGTGCCCGCTATATGGATTATGGGATAGGCTTTTTCGGGACTGCCCAGCTCTTTTAAGAGCGCGGCGGCGGCCTCGGTGCCCATCTTTTGCGGAAACCGCTTTAAATATTCCCTTAACGCAAGATAATCCACTTTATTTGCCTAAGTTCCGTTCGCCGAATATGTTATTCCGAAAGCTCGCCCATGACGCGCGCGTTGATGTCTTTGAGCGTAGCTTTGTCGAATTTGACAACTTTGCGGTCATAAGTGACGAGGCCGTTTATCTCCTCCTCGACGTCGGAAAGCTGGGTGTAGACGGCCGCCGAAAGGCCTTTCTTAACAAGGGGAATCACTTCGGTTTCGTAGAGCTTCTTAAAGCCCTCCGTCAGCTTTTCGGGGCTTTCGAACATCTTGTAGCCGAACAGCTTTTCGGGGTTGAACATATGCCCTTCCACCGGCATGCTGTAACCGCCGAACTCCGAGAGAAGAATGGCGCGCTTTTCGTCTTTGGGCAACGTAACCGGCCTGAAATAGATGTGCAGGCTCTTGAACTCGCCGCCGCCTTGGTCGTGCCAGCCGCTGACCTCGTCTATCGGACGCGTCGGGTCGATTTCCCGAATTTTAGCCGCCGCCGCCGCGCTGTCGAACTGCCCCCAGCCCTCGTTGAAGGGAACCCAGACGGCAATTGATACAAAGTTTTTGAGGGCGTTCACGGTGTCAACCAAATCGCGCGTGTATTCCTCGCGCCCTTCCTTGTTGCCGCGGCCGAAAATACGGTAGTGATCGTCCTTTAAGTGCAGGCCGAGGAAGGGCAGCGCGCCTATTATCCAAAAGCTGTATTCGCCGCCGCCGCTGACCATGTCCTGCCAAACAAGGACGCCCTCGCAGTCGCAATGATAATACCAGCGGTAGGGCTCGAGCTTGATGTGCTTTCTCAGCATGTTGAAGCCTGCCTCCTTGGCAAGCCTGACGTCGGCGAGCATGGCGGCGTCGGAGGGCGGCGTCAGCAGGCCGTCCGACCAATAGCCTTGGTCGAGCAAACCGGTATGGAAATAGGGCTTGTTGTTCAAAAACAGCCGCTTGATGCCGTCGCGGTCGCTTTCGACCGAGAATTTTCTCATGCCGAAATAGGATTTGACGCTGTCGGCGCCCGCCGTGATAACCAAGTCGTAAAGCTTGGGATTTTCGGGCGACCAAAGCTCGTAGTCTTGAAGATGAATGATTATTTTGCCGTTTTCGCCCTTGGTGCGGGATATTTCGCGGCCGCCGTCGAAAGCCGCGGCCTCGATGTTCTCGGCGGCGGAATCGACGGTGATCTCAAGCAAATCATTGTCGATGTCGGGAACGATTTGCAGACCTCTGATATAATCCTTGGAGACGCTCTCCAACCACACCGTCTGCCAAATGCCCGACTGCGACGTATACCATATGCCGTGGCCGCCGATGCGCTGCTTGCCGCGAGCGCCGAAGGAGGTGTCGGTGGGATCGGTCACCTCAAGCTCGACGGTGTTACTTCCCTCTTTTATCGCCGAGGTCACGTCAAGCGTGAAGGGAGTGAAGCCGCCGCGATGGGAGCCAATCTCGACGCCGTTGAGTTTAACGGTGCAGCGATAATCCACCGCGCCGAAGTTCAAAAGCGTGACATCCTTTAAAAAGCCCTTTTCGACGTTGAATTCGCGGGAATAGTAGAGGGTGTCTTCGGGGTTTACCGACCTCATTACGCCCGACAGCGGCGCTTCGGGCGA
Organism: Eubacteriales bacterium; assembly: GCA_035449045.1. Classification (GTDB taxonomy): domain Bacteria; phylum Bacillota; class Clostridia; order Christensenellales; family CAG-917; genus DAOTKC01. The sequence continues at coordinate 2,808 of DAOTKC010000053.1, read as the reverse complement.
GAACGGCACTAAAATCTCGCCGTCCCAGCCGTTGAAGCCGGCATCGGAAATGGCGTAGTTCCACCTGCCGTTGAGGTTTATAAAGCTAGCTCGCTCAAGTTGCGGGCGCGGGTATTCGGGATGGGGAATTACGGCGGGCGCGTAGGGCGTGAAAAGAACTTGCTTTTGCGCCTTGTCCTGACGCATAAACCGCGCTATCAAAATCAGCGGCACGAAAATAAGCAGGCTTACGGCCGCCGCCCACAAGAAAAGCTGAGGCGCGGGGACGTTGGCGAATGTTTCCGTCACCGGATCAAAATAGCGGAAGGTCGCGGGGTCGTTTTTGGCCATCAACTGGTTGACGGAGTCGCCTATCATCGGCCCTATAAACATAGGAATCAGCACATAGAACACCATGCGGACGCCCTGAAGCTTGCCTGCGGCGCGCTCGGGCGTGTAGTCGCGAACGGTGGCGGCGAGAAGAAGGAATAAAAGCAGATAGCCTAAAATCATGACGAAGCCGAGGACGCCCATCAGCACGATGAGGACGGGCTTGTTCATGCCGCGCACGAAATACAGTGAGAAGACGCCGACGGAAAACACCGCGGCCGAAATGAACATCATTTTAGTTCTGCCGACTTTGTCACTTAGACGCCCCAAAAGGATGACCGACACCGCCGCCAGCACTATTACGCCGCCCAAAACGATGCTGTATTCTATGACGGAGAACCCGAGATACTCCTCCATATAGATGATGAGGTAGGGCATGAAGATTTGGTAGGCCACCGAATAAATGCCGATTGCGAGAAGCGTTACGTAGAACTTATAGTTGCGCTTTATGACGGAAGGTCTGAATCCGTAAAAAATGTCCTTTATATAGTGCGATTTAATCGGCTTCAGCTTGTCTGAATCGCGGATGACGAAGAGCCCCACGACGCCGCAAACGGAGATAAGCCCGCCCAAAACGCCGAACATCAAGGGATAGCCGATGGCGTCCTTAATCATGCCGAATCCGCCCGCAACTATCAAGAGCGCGACCAGCGGCAGCGTCGAAAGCACGCCTTCCACCGTGCCGCGGTTGGTTTTGTCGGTGTTGTCGGTGACCCACGCCTCAAAGCAGGCGTCGTTGGCGGCCGAGCCGAAGAAAGTCATGACGCAGTCCATGACGACGACAATCAAAATCGTGGTGATTATGACCTTGGAGCCGTTCTCCATAAGGAACATTGAAGCCGTCGCCGATGGGTCAATATTGAAGAGGTTTTGAACGTTCTCGGTGGTGATGAAGGCGAACGCCAGCGTCACTATGCCCCAGAATATGTAGCCGATTGAGATAAACTTGCGGCGGTTTCCGAATTTGTCGGAGAGCGCGCCGGCAAGCACCGTCGTCACCGTCGCCACAATGCCGCTCGCCTGCACCATGACGGTGACGGCGCGCGTGCTTTTCGCGATGGTCTCGTAGATGAAGAGGTTGAAATACATGTTCTCGACAGCCCATGCAATCTGCCCGAACAGCCCGAACAAAATCAGAAGCGTCCACATCCGCGAAGAAATCTTTGTCGGTTTGCTTGCTAAATCTTCCATGATAACACCCTTATATATTTTTTATCCCAAAACCGGAACTTCGGTTTTTTATAAAGCTTTTGGTTGGGTTCGACGCCCATTCCCCGGTCTGTTATTCCGTTGCATAAGGCTCGCAAATCAAACCCTCATTTCGTAACTTAAGCCTTTTAATTGCTCCGCAAAGCGACCACGGGGTCCTTCTTGGATGCAATCAAGGCGGGAATAAGCCCCGAAATCACGGTGAGCGCCGTCGAGAGTCCGATGAGCAGTATGGCGTGCAGTGGGTTCAGCTGCGCTATGCCCGTCACCATCTTGTTGGTTAAATTGCCTACGATGACGCTTGCCGGCACCGTGATGAGGTAGGTCACGGCAACGCCCAGAATGCCCGAGGCCAGGCCTATCAGTATGGTTTCGGCAATGAACACCCACGAGATGTCGGATTTTCTGGCGCCTATGCTGCGCAGAATCCCTATTTCCTTGGTGCGCTCGAGGACGGAAATATAGGTGACGATGCCTATCATGATGGAGGATACCACCAGCGAAATAGCTGCGAAGGCAATCAGCACGTAGGAAACGATATTGACCATCGTTCCCATGGTGGCACCGAAAGTCTCGGCGACGTCCAGAACGACTATGGTGTCGACCTCCTCCTTGCCCGCGTTGTAGAGGTCGAGGTGCGCCTTGATTGCCGCTTTGGCCTCGAAGGACTTGGGATAAATTAAAATGGAGTTGGGCACGCTGGATGCGCCGAACTTCTGCATGTTGTATTCGTAGGCGTCCTGCGGCGTCAAAATCAGGCTGCTTCCCGACGACATCAGGCTCTCCAAAATTTTGCCCATGCCTATCTCGAAGGGCTCGCCGGTGAGAACGTCGAGCGCCGTGCCGTATTCCTCCTGCTTTTGGGCAATTTCCGACGCCTTGCCCGACTCCAAGACCTGCGCCGTCAGGTCGGGAGTATAAAGCACGCCCGAATAGAGAAGCGAGATGTTGGTGGTCTGTTTGATTCTGAGGACGCCCGAAATGCTGATTATATTGTGCTGCTTGCCGAATATGGCCTCCACTTCGCCGGCTGTGTATTGATAGCCGTATTTCTTTTCGGTAAACTTTTCGGTCGCCTCGTTCCAGACGTAGTAGTCGTCGTTGTCGATGACGGCGAACTGCTTGCCCACAAAATCGGAAATTTGGTAGCTGTCCTGCTCGGCCGAGATGCCCATAGCCTCCAAAATGGTGGCGCTGATGCGGTTGTAGCTGTCCACTATGAGCACGGCG
>DAOTKC010000052.1:0-7338 GCA_035449045.1 Eubacteriales bacterium | reverse complement strand
AGCGCCGAAGGAAAAAATGATTTATATTCTGAAATTTAAAATGCTGTTCTCGGTCACGGCGTCGAAAAGCAGGACTTTGTCGGCGCGCGGCAAGAAAGCGAACGTCCGCGGGAATATGCCGAAGCTTTTCTCAAACAAAGTAATCGGACCGGAGGGATGGAGGCATTTCAAATAGCTTCCCTCCGCCGTCCGCTCGACGTAAATGACGTCAAGCTGAATGCCGCCCTCGAACTGAACGGTATCGGCGGCCGAAAAGCCCACTAAAACCTCTTTCCCGATAAACTCCTCGGACGCCAGCGCTGGCTCAAGGTGGGATACATCCAGCCTCAATTTGTTTTTGCCTATCTCGAGCGCCAGCCCCTCAACCTTAATGAGCTTGGCGGGCAAGGTATTATAGCGGCGGTCGAGCGCGCGCGCCGAAGCGAGGCAGGCGGGGTTCTCGGCTATTTCGGAAAAGTGGCCGGCCTGCTTAATGCCGCCGTTTTCCAAAATCACGACTTTATCGGAAATGCTGACGGCTTCGCGCGGGTTTTCGGTGGCATAGATGACCGTTTTGCCGAGGTTTAAAAGCACCGTCATGGCAAGCTCCCACACCTCTTCGCTTCCCTTTTCGGGAAGCCCCGCCGTTATGTCGTCGACTAAAACTACATTGTAATCCTCGCGTATGGTAAGCCTTGCTAGCGCGGCTTTTTTCTTTTCGACAAGCGTCAGCGATTTAGTCTTATCAAGAAGCCGCGGTGTCAGCCCCAAATAGTCGGTGGCGGCCAAAATCCTCTCCGACATCTCGGCAGGCGCCATGCCGCGGAGCCTGAGCGACCTCTCAAGATTATATTTGAGGGTGCGGTTATTTATAAGCGCCAGGTCGTCGAATACCATTATGACGTCGTTTAGCACAAGCGGTTTGCCGTTCAATAAAACCTTGCCCGACGTCTTTTCCTCGGCGCCCGCAAGCGTCTTTAACAGACTGGTTTTGCCCGCGCCCTTGCCGCCCAAAACCGCAATAATCTCGCCCTCGCGAATGTTCAAGGAGAAATGTGAAACGGCTGTCCTGCCGCCTGGGTATTTTTTGACTAAATCCTTAATCTCCAGCATATCAAACCTATTTCAGCAAATCGAGCGGCTTACCGTAGCCGTCCATGAAATTTTCGAGAAAGTATTTAAGCTCGGGCAAATCGGTCTCGTCCAGCATTTTTTTGGTAGTTTCGGCGGCGACCGAAAACTCGCCGTTTCCCGACGCCAGCTCCTCAACGCATTTTATATACGCCGATAGTTTATCGGCCGCTTTGACCAGCTTATATTCATAGCTGCTTTCGTCGGGATAAAAAAAGTCGGAATACTGCGGCTTCAGCTCCTCGGGAAGCATGCTGAGTAGCTTGTTGCTCGCCGCCGCCTCCAGCTTTTTATACGCCGCCGTGATTTCGGGATTAAAATATTTGACGGGCGAGGCAAGGTCGCCGGTGATGACCTCGGACACGTCGTGATAGAGCGCGACGGATGCCGCTTTGCCGACGTCGAGGTTTTTGCCGAACACGGCGTTGCCGATTGCGGCAAGCGCCTGCGCGTAGATGGCGACGTCGGCGCTGTGCGTAAGGATGCTCTCCTTCAGCGTGCTCCGCATCAAGCTCCACCGCTCGATATATTTCATTCTGCTCAAAAGTGCGTAAAAATTCTTCACTGCCCTATTTATCCTGCCTCGTTAAGCATAAAAGCTTATATGTTTAGTTTTATTTTGAATTGCCGCTCCTTTCCGGCTAAATATTTACAATCTTAGCCCGATTCAACTTTTTAATAAGCGCGACCAAGTTGTATCTGCTTAAATTCGCTTTTATATTTCAGCCGATTATATACTTGAGGTTTTTGGCGGGCGAGGCGTCCATCTCCTCTTTTTTCGCCTCGTAGCCCGCGCGGCCGAACATAGCATATGTCGCGTTTTTCCCCTCTTCGACGCCGGGCTGGTTGAATGCGTCGATATTGAGAAGGGCGCCGGCGTAAGCCGTCTTAAGCTGGAAGAACATAAGGAGCTGGCCTATTGAGTGCGCGTTGACCTCGGGGAGCAAAATGGTATTATTGAGCCGCCCTGCCCTTGTCAGCGCGTATTCGGTCGCCTCGCGCTCGGTGTTGATGAGCTTGTTCATGGTGTGTCCGCACAAAAAGTTGACGTCGGGAAATTCGGATGCACCCTCGGGAATGCCGACGACGGCGCGGAATTCCTCCACACCAATCAATGTTATCACCTTATCGAAAGGCCCCTCGGTAAAGAGCTGCACCAAGCTGTGCTGGTCGGTGACGCCGAGGGATTTTAGCGGCGTTTGTCCGGCGTTGACGGTTTCGCCCGAGAGATTCACCGCTTTCCCCAAGCTTTCGCCCCAAAGCTGGCAATACCAGTCGGCGATATATTTAAGGCTGTCGGCATAGGGCATCATGACCGATATGTTATAGCCCTTCCCCATCGCGATATATTGCAGCACCGACGCCATAAGCGCGGGGTTTTTAGTGCAAATCGGGGATGAACAGCGCTTGTCCATGTCGGCGGCGCCTTGAAGCATCGCCTCAATGTCAATGCCTAAAACGGCTGCGGCAAGCAGACCGACGGGGCAAAGCTCGGAGAACCGCCCCCCCACGCCGTCGGGGATATAGAAGGTTTTAAAACCTTCGGCCTTGGCGAGTTTAATCAAATTGCCTTTATTTTCCGAAGTTGTCGCTATGATATGGTTTGCCCAGCCCTCGCCGATTTCCTTTTTCAGAAGGTCGGAAATAATGAGATATTGGCTCATCGTTTCACTTGTGGCGCCGCTCTTGGTGATGACATTGAAGCAAGTCTTTTTGAGGTCGACTATATCAAGGAGCGCCTTCATGCGCTCGGGGTCGACATTGTCTTCGACGTAAAACTTGGGGCCTTTCCGTTTTTCGGGGGCAAGTTCGTTATAATGCAGATGGCAAAGCGCGTTAAACACCGCAATCGGCCCGAGCGCGGAGCCGCCAATGCCCAAAACCACGAAATAATCAAAGTTTTTGCGAATTTCCGCCGCCGTAGCGCGAATTTCCTTGACTATTTCCCCTTGCTTATAAGGAAGCTCCGTCCAGCCCATCATGCCCTTGCCGCGCGAGTCCAAAACCGTCTTGAACGCTTGCTGCGCCTTGGGGTTAATCTCAATTATCTCCTCTCTCGTGAACCCTTTTTCCCCGATGAGGTCGGCCATCATATTGTTATAATCGAACTTAATCGGCTCTCTGTTCATAAATCCTCCTAAAACCACGGATTTTTTAACTAATTTTTTAATTACAAGCGATAATACCGGAATTTTTCCTAAGTAAACGCTTGATTTCTGTTAATTTTTGCTTTTATCCCTAAAAAGGCCTAGACTCTTTTAACGCTAACCTTGAGCAAAATGTGCAATACATTTTCTTTTTTGCCATAATTTCACTAATTCAGCTTGTCCAAGGTCATTTGAAGCATATAGACGGCGGATTTTAATTCGTCCATCGTTTCAAAGTCGGTGGGATAGAGCTCCATAATCAAGGGAACGTCGAGGCCTCTCTCCTTAATATCGGAAAAAAGCCTGTAAAAATCCACCGTGCCGCGGCCGGGCAATACTGTTTTCCCGTTTTGGTCGAAATCAGAGATATGCACGGTTACAAGCCTGTCGGCCATGGCGTCCAAATATTTCTTATAGTCGACTTCGGCGAGGGCGGCCTGTTTTAAATCAAGACACGCCTTTACCGAGGGCGATTCCTCCTTTAAATTCAAGAAGAATTCGGGCTTGTCGAACATCGCCCAATACACGTTTTCGAATGCAACGTCAACCCCTTTTCTTTTGCTGTAACTCGAAAGGTTTTCCATGACGGCGCCCAGCCATTTAAAATCATATTTATAGGCGGTTTTAAACTTGTTTTTGGAGCTGCCGTGGAAAGTATAGGCTTTGGCTCCCAAAATCTCGCCGGCGTCGACGACTTTTTTAAAAAAGACTTCGGCGTCAAGCCTCGTCCGCTCCGAAATGTTGAAAAGCTGCGGCTCAAAGTGGGTGTTTAAAGAATGAACCGAGTGAACGGCGAGCTTGCCTTTTCGGCCGGCAAGCATCTTTGCAAATTCGGGCTCGTATTCGGAAAAGGTGTTCAAAAACACTTCGCACACGCCAACGTTAAGCTCGTTAATAAGCGGCAAGCTGTCTTCTACATAAGCTTTAGTCCAAAAAGTGGCGGTCGAAATGCCTATTTCCATAAGTTGTATTATACATTATAAGGCTTGTTATTTCAAGAAAAAAAGGCCGCCCGAGCCAATTTTTTCGGGCGGCGGCAAAAATTAGAATTAATGCTTTGTTAACCTATTAATTTAATTTTTTCATTTAATTATTTAATAAATATTTAAATTATTCGTTTTAACTTAAATTCGCTTAATTATAAAGCATAAATTTGTTTATTTGATTGATTATTCATTTTACGCAAAAATTTTAAGTAGTTTTTACTTTTAGATACAGACCGGAAACGCTAAAAAACTCAATTACTTTGCGCTTTATATTTGCGTCGGTTCGCCGTCGCCCTCGCGGTTTACGTTGATTTTGGAAACCGAAACCTCATAGGCAATCTTTGTTGTAGTTTCGTCGTCAACCGTCTTTTGGTATTCGCGGCTTTGGATGCGGCCGGTGACCGTCACGCGCTCGCCGACCGCGAAATTTCCCGCAAACCGCGCGTTTCTTCCCCACGCTATACAGGGTATGTAGTCGGATTTGTTGTAGGCGCGGTTGACGGCAATCAGCAAATCGCAAATCTCGCGCTTGAACGGTGTTACTCTGTAAATCGGCGGCTTGCAGACGTAGCCTGTTATTTCGATGCTGTTGGGGTTTCGGCTGTAATCGGGCTCGGTAAGCTCGCGCGCGAACAGCGTCAATATCAGCCTGCTTTTGTTGTCTTCCAGCTTGTTATAGCTTCGAAATTGCCCCGAAATGCTGACCATGGCGCCGTCAAGCGTGTCGAATCCGAATAACAGCCGCTCCGATACCGTCACCGGTATGAGGTCGCACTGCTCGCTGAGCCGCTTGACCTCGACTTGAATGTTATAAAACCCTTCTCCCATTACCTCGTGGCTGTATTCGGGCTCCCCTATGACTTTGCCCGTTATAAAAGCCTTGTTATTATTGATTTCCTCGAATGTCACTTAATATATCCTCCCTTATGCATCTTAGTTTCCCTATAAATTATTCGTTATTTTATAACTTAATCCGTAATTTTAGTTTTTCGCTATCCGCATCAAAGGCCGATTTCTCAGCCGCCCCAACCAAAGTTATTAAGTCGAGATTCGATTAATTAACATTTAACTTCAAAAATAAAAAACACATTTTCATTTAGTGCTTAATATGCGTGCTTTTTTTGCTGCCATGCAGGCGGCTTTTTACTGCCTAGCCGAACAAAATCAAATAATTCGCTTATGTTTTTGCAACAAAATTAATTACCGCGCTCTTTGAATGCCGTTATGGTCGATATAATAGTTTTCGCGCATGACGAGCTCGTCCAACGACACGAACTTAAAGCCCTTATTTTTAAGTCCCATCAGTATCAGCTGCAGCGCTTCTAAAATATGGTCACTGTTGTTGTGCATAAGCACGATGTCGCCGTTTTTCGCCCTAGGCACTACGCGCCGTTCTATCTCCGTCGCCGAAAGGCCTTTCCAATCCAGCGTGTCGATGCTCCACTGTATGCCGATCATACCCAGTTCTTCAATGGTAGTCATCAATTTATCGTTATAGTCGCCGAACGGCGCACGGAAAAACAGCGGGTGCCGTTTCGTCAGCGCTTCAATTTGGACGTTGACGCTTTCGATTTCCTTCTTTTGTTCAACGGCGTTCAGCCGCGGCATATTAAGATGATTTTGTGAATGATTTCCTATTTCTAAGCCTGCTTCGGCAATCTTAACAACCAATTCGGGATACTTTTCTATCCAAAATCCTACTAAAAAAAATGTCGCGTCGGCGTCGTATTCTTTTAGTATTTTCAGAATTTCCAAGGTTTTGTCGGCGCCCCATGCGGCGTCGAAAGTCAGCGCGATGACGCGCTCGGGCGTATCCACTCCGTAGACCGGAAGTTTGCGCGCAGTGCCGCCGAAATAAACCTCGGCCGCGTCGGTGTAGTATACTCCGGGAAGCAGTGCGACGGTGGCGAGCAGCACCAGTAAAACTATCAGCAAATTGCGCTTTTTGAGGACAATAAACATCCCGGTTCTCCTATTATATTTAAATTTCGCCGTCGCAAAATATATTTCTTCGTCGATGGATGACGATTTTTGACGATTTTATTCTTTCTCTTTGGGAATGGCGCCACGCAAAGTTCGGGGGCGCGGTGGCGCTATTTTCAATTATAAGTCTATTTTAAAAATCCCCTAAATATGCCTTTTTACGAACAAAAAACGTGGCCGCCTAATCGGCGGCCGCGGAACTGAATAATACTTGGTTGCGAATTAATATATAGCTACTAATTTGAGATAAGCCTTAGCTAGTTTCTTTACTTGAGTAAGTCTATTTTAGATTTTATTGTTTTTAAGCTGTTTTAACCTCTATTTATTTTTATTGCTATAAATTCCCATTTTTGCTTTAGTCCGTTATGTAAAGCACAAAGGAAATTTTAAATTAATAATTGCAGATTATTATGCCGACATTGCCGTCTTTTCTGTTATAGGCGACTTTAACTTTGCCGGTGGCGTCGTCGAGGTAGATATAAAAGCCTTGGTCAAGTAGGTCAAGCTCGGAAATGGCGGCTTCGTCGGGCATCGCTTTTAAGTTATAGGTCTTGGTCTTGGCGACGACTTTTTTAGTCTCGCGCACCTCATCAACCACAGGGACTTCTTTGAGGTTGTTGGAAAGCTTGGTGCGGTATTTTCTGATTTGGCCTTCAATCTTGGGAACCAGTTGGTCGAGGTTGTCGAACGGGCTTTCCGAGCTTTCCTCCGCCCGCAGAATCCTTCCGCCGAAAAAGATGGTGAGCTCGCTTTTGTAGAGATGTTTAATAAGCGTCACGACAATCCTCGCCGAGGCGTCGTCTTTAAAGTATTTGTCGAGTTTGGCAAGTTTTATCGCCGAGATTGTCTTGAGTTTTTCGCTCACGTCGTAGTTTTTTCCAACGAATTCGATATTCATGTGAGAACCTCCTTATTGTTCTATACCTATTATACAATCAAACGCGCCGAATTTCTAGTCCTATTGTAAATTTAGTTAAACTAAATATAGCCTTTTTTGTTTGAGGAATATCAACATATTGAGTTCCTCGGCAATTTAAGTAAAATAAATGGTATTTTCAAATCAGTAACCGCCCGTTCAACGGGCGGTTTAACATTAACCCTGTAAGGATTTA
>DAOTKC010000051.1:0-8321 GCA_035449045.1 Eubacteriales bacterium | reverse complement strand
CCTTTATCGGCGACAACGACAATTACAACGGCCAAACGGGCTTGACCGGCCCTTCCACACCCGACGCGCCCTATATCGCCGAATACAGTCTGATGCTGGAGAGCATCAGCGAGGAGGGCGGGCTCGAGGTGTTCATCGAGTTCGATTCGGCAGAGATAACGCTGGGGACGGGCGCCGCCGCGACCACCGATGTCGACAACTATACTTGGCGGATAATTTACGTCGACGAGGATTCGCAGCAGGTCACAAAGGGCCCGGGCGACGAAATAGTGCTGCCCAACGGAACCCAGCTCGTCACCTTCCAGCTTATTTATTTGAGCGAGGCCGACTATCAGCTCTGGCTCGACGAGGATTATGAGTCGATGGAGGGCTTCGCCCATTCCGCGATAAACTTCATAGGCGCGCGGTTTGTCTTTTCGATTGTAATGTGGGTGGAATAAGATATGAAACGCTCGCTATTAATAGTCATAATAATCATGGTGATCTTCCTGCTGGCGGCGGGCGCGTTTACTTTTGCCTGGTTCTCGAGCAATCTGCAAAAGTCGCAGGAGCTTGAAATTTCGGCAAATGAAATAATTTATCTGCAGTTCGAGGCGGGCACCGACCCCGTGATCGGTCAGGATGTCTTAATTCCGGCTACGGCGCGGCCTTCGGCAATCGCCGAGCACAAGACCTTTACTCGTGACGACGTCATTGACGCCGACCTGCTTTCGGAGTCGGGCGGCCTTTCCTCCTTAGCCACAGTGGTCGTCTTCACTAAGCACGTGGTCTATTTCGAGGTGGTGCCTCACGATTTGCGCGTGACTTACGGCGGCTACCTCAACTTCGATCCCGATACGCAGACGGGAGACATAATAAGCGAACGCGACATTCACATCTCCGTCACGATGTCCTATCTTGACGACGGGGATTATGTCGAAGACGAATGGAACGCCGCGCCCACGGTGGAGAACGGGCTTTGGACGGCCTATAACCTGCTTGAGCCGGGCACGACTTATCTCATTTCGGTGCGCGTCTGGTTTGCCGCGGTCGACGACGAGCTTGACCCCGTGATTTTGAACACCATCGACAACGGCGGCATAGTGACGATTTTCCTCGCCGCCGAAACGATGACCGAGTAAATAGAGCCGATATAAAAAAAGTATAGGTAAAAATGAAAAAACTAAAAATTTTACCGATAATTATAATAATGTTTTTCACGGCGGCGGCGCTTGCCTCGATGCTGCTCACGACCACCTATGCCGCGTGGAGCTCCAGCCAAACCGAGGACCAGTCGACGCTCAATCTCGGAATAGAGGGCAACCCTTCGGCAAAATATCAAGTCGTCCAGAGCGGCGTTTTAGTAAATTATACCGGATTGGTCGGAGAGGTCACCATACTTCCCTCCGTCAACAAAATCGCCAATCAAGCTTTCATGAATAATGTAATCGTTACTCAAATCGTTATTCCGGCAAGCGTCAACGAAATCTCGGCTTACGCCTTCATGAATATGGTAAACCTTAAAAAGGTGGTCATTTTGGGCAATATCTCCTCCCTCACGCTCGGCGCGGGGCTGTTCATGGGTTGCGAAAACCTCACCAGCGTGGTAGGTCCCGACGGCGTCACAAGCGTGGTAAGTCAAATAAAAACAAAATCCCCTCAAGCTTTTGTCGGCACGCCGCTGGAATAATTATCCGCATTTTAATAATTATTAGTTAACAATATTAATTATCAAAGCAAAAAAATATCCGCCGAACGGCGGATATTTTGGCATTTTTATTCCCATTCGATTGTCGCCGGCGGTTTGGGCGAAACGTCGAAGACGACGCGGTTGACGCCCTTGACCTTTTGGGTGATTTTTTTTGCGACGCGAACGAGCAGCGAGTAGGGTAGTTTGGCGGGGATGCAGGTCATAAAGTCCTTGGTCATCACGGCGCGGAGCGCGACAGTCTGCGAATATGTTCTGGCGGCGTCGGTGACGCCCACGCTTTGAATGCCGGTCAAAATGGCGAAATACTGAGTCGGGCGGTTCTTCAGCTTGTCCACCTCGGTTCTGAATATGTAGTCGGCTTCGCGGAGCATGTCAAGCTTCTCTTTGGTCACCTCGCCGATGACACGGACACCCAATCCCGGGCCGGGGAAGGGTTGGCGGCGAACCAACGCTTCGGGCAGGCCGAGTGCGGCGCCCACCGCGCGGACTTCTTCCTTGAAGAGATATTTGAGCGGCTCGACAAGGCCTTCAAATCCCATATCCTTGGGCAGGCCGCCGACGTTGTGATGGCTTTTTACTACGCCGTTTTTGCCGTCGCCCGATTCCACGATGTCGGGATAGATGGTGCCTTGGGCGAGGAACTTGGCGCCGCCGCAGGCTTTAGCCTGTTCTTCAAACACTCTGATGAACTCGGCACCTATGATTTTGCGCTTCTGTTCGGGGTCGGTGACTCCCTTTAAGGCATTCAGAAAACGGTCTTGGGCGTTGACGCGGATGAACTGCATCTCGCGTGAGGAAAACGCCTTCTCGATTTCGTCGCCTTCGTTCTTGCGCATGAGGCCGTGGTCTACGAAGATACAGATAAGCTGCTTTCCGACAGCTTCCGAGACGAGCGCGGCGACAACGGAGCTGTCAACTCCGCCCGAAAGGCCGAGGATGACCTTCTCGCTTCCCACTTGTTCTTTGATGTTTTTGATTGACAACGAGATAAATTCGTCTATCGAATAGTTGCCGTTGATTAGTTGCATATCTATACTCCTTTGTAATCGAATACGCTTTAAATTCTCGGACTATCGCAAGAAAAAGAAATTAGCACAATTATATATTTTTTTTGAGGCTTGTCAAAGCAAATTCCAAGCAATTTTCCGCTATATAAAAAATTTTTTTCTCAAAAGCCGAAATAATCAAATAAGCTTTCCGGAATGTTCCTAAGCAGGTCAAAAAGAAACCCCATCAGATAAACTATCTGATGGGGAGAGAATACCGACCTAATTACAGATTCAAATAAGGCAAAGCTGTCTATATTCCGGCAACCTTGGTGGCTTTTGCGGCTTCGGCGACGGCTTTGGCGACGGCGGCGCCCACTCTTTTGTCAAGGGCGGCGGGGATGATAAAGTCGGGGCTTAACTTATCTTCGGGGACGCAGGTGGCTATGGCATAGGCGGCCGCTATTTTCATCTCGTCGTTTATGTCGCTGGCGCGGACGTCGAGCGCGCCTCTGAATATGCCGGGGAAGGCCAGCACGTTGTTGATTTGGTTGGGGAAATCGCTTCTGCCCGTTCCCACCACGAAGGCGCCCGCCGCTTTGGCGAGCTCGGGCATAATTTCGGGCACGGGATTTGCCATGGCGAAAATAATGGGCTTTTCCTTCATGCTTTTCACCATATCGGGTGTGACGCAGCCGGGAGCGGAAACGCCTATGAAGATGTCGGCGCCCTTAAGGACGTCGGCAAGCGAGCCTTTTTTGCCTTTAAGGTTGGTTATCTCGGCCATTTCCTGCTTTTCGGCGTTGAGACCGTCGCGGCCTTTGTAGATGGCGCCCGCGCGGTCGCAGAGCACGACGTCTTTCAAACCCATGGCAAGAAGCAAACGGATTATGGCGATTCCCGCCGCTCCCGCTCCGCTCGTCACAATGGAGACCTCGTCAAGCTTTTTTCCCGCCAGTTTAAGCGCGTTAATAATCGCGGCGAGCGTGACGACGGCGGTGCCGTGCTGGTCGTCGTGGAAGATGGGAATATCGCAGCACGCCTTAAGCTTCCTCTCTATCTCAAAGCACCGCGGCGCCGAGATGTCCTCAAGATTGATGCCGCCGAAGCTCCCCGCCAGCAGTCTGACGGTGTTGACGATATCGTCGACGTTTTTGGAGCGGATGCAGAGAGGGAAGGCATCGACGCCGCCAAATTCTTTAAAGAGGGCGCATTTGCCTTCCATGACGGGCATTCCCGCCTCCGGCCCGATATCGCCCAGTCCCAGCACCGCGGTGCCGTCGGTGACGACAGCGACGAGATTGGAGCGGCGCGTCAAAAGATAACTTTTTTCTATATCCTTTTGAATCTCGAGGCAGGGCTCGGCAACGCCCGGCGTGTAGGCCAGCGACAGCTCTTCGCGGCTTGTCAGCGGCGCCCTCAGCGCTATCTCGAATTTTCCGTTCCATTCGTAGTGCTTCTTCAGTGATTCTTTGGCGTAATCCATCTTTTTTCCTTTGGCGTAAGTCGCGAAATTGTTAGTAAGCTTAAAACATTATAATATTTATAGGAAAATAAGTAAATTGTTTAAAAAGCTCAAAGCGCCGATTATATCAAAAATTAAGTTAAATCTGCGCGGCTTTTTAGGAAGGCCTTGTTCTTAAACTTGTTCTTTTGCGGTTTCGGTGATAAACTTATAATAAGCGCAAGCGGTATAGCGTCGGCCGCTAAAAGTTTTTATATTAAAGGCAGAAAAGTGAAAAGTATAACGAAGTTTAATGTGCCGAACGAGCAAATCAAGGCCGCCTTCCGAGCGGCGGGAATCGGCGAAATAAGCGATATTGCCGAGATTTCGGACGGCTGGTATAACAGCGTCTTTTCGGCATCGGACAGGGCCGGCAAAAAATACGTCATTAAGATAGCGCCGAAAAAAGAGGTCAAAGTCCTCACGCACGAAAAAAGTCTGATGGCCGCCGAAGTAAATTTCTACCGCGTCATAAACCAACAAACATCCATTAGGACGCCCAAAATTATTTGTTCGGATTTTAGCGAAGAAATAATTCCCGCCCCCTACTTCATTATGGATTTTTTGGCGGGAGAGAGGCTCGACAAGGCTAATCTCACGCCCGAGGAAAGAGAGCAGGCGGATAGGCAGTGGGCGTGGATTTTTGCCGAGCTTCACAAGATAAAGGGCGCGGGGTTCGGCTACGAACAGGTTGGGCTAACCGATAATTGGAAGGATGCCTTAAAGCGCATGACGAAAATTTTAATCGCCGACGCCGCCTCCTTCGGCAAGAAATGCCCAATCGGCACCAAGCTTTTAAAATATATCGAAATGTTTTCCGACGAACTGAAGGGCGTTCCAAGCGTTTTAGTCAACTTCGACCTTCACGCCTTGAACTTGTTCTGTGAGAAAACCGAGGAAGGAATCCGCCTCGCCGTCTTCGACCTCGAGCGAGCCTTTTGGGGCGATAAAATCGGTGATTTCGTGCTGCCCGAAATGCTGACGGCTTTCCCCAAGAAAAGAATTTTGGCGCTCTATAACCGCTATGCCGATACTCCCATTACAGTCGGCCGCAATGAGCTAGTCCGCTATAATTTAATGCTTGCCTACCTTGCAGCCATTATGTATACCGAACGGTTCTCGCGCTTCAAGGGCATTACAAAGCTTTTTAACCGCATCTATCTTGCGGGCACCGCCGGCTATATTTTTTCCGCCAAAGTGTCCTTTTCGGCGTTAAAAAAGCTTTCCCGCGTGCCCAAAAAATAGCGATCAAATTATATTTATAATCAAAATAGTTGTTTTTAATTACCTTTTTTCGGGACATTTAGTATAGTCAAAGCTAAATGAACCGACAAAAGGGGGATTTACAGCAACAAACGGTTGCTTGTTTTTTAAAAAGCGCGGCCATATAATGGTTAAAAAGGGAGGATGAATCTATGGATTTAGCGGTAAAAATTTTAGAAATCAGAAAGGGCGCCGGCTTGACGCAAGAGGAATTTGCCGAAAAACTGTTTGTGACTAGGCAAGCGGTGTCGCGGTGGGAAAACGGCGAGACTACGCCGACTGTCGTCACGCTCAAAACAATTTGCGACATGTTTAAAATCGACGCAAACACCTTTTTCGATTTAGAGCAGGCGCCGGTCTGCCAAAGCTGCGCCATGCCGCTCCGGAGCCTTGACGAGCTGGGCACAAACGGCGACGAAACCGCCAGCGACGAATATTGCGCCTATTGCTTTCAGGACGGCAAATACACACACGACCGCACTCTTGAAGAAATGGTGGAATCCAATCTTAAATTCTTGGCCGAGTTCAACGCCCAAAACGGCACGTCCTTCACAGAAGACGAAGCCCGCAGCATCCTCAAGCTTCACCTCGCATCCCTAAAGCGCTGGCAGCAATCGAAATAATTCGGAAACAAATACTTATTATACCTTCTAATTACTTTTAGTAATTAGCGTCACTAACCAACAGAGCTAACCCTTTCCACCCAAAGCAAAAATAAAACTTCCCCGATGCGGGGAAGTTTTTTAAATTTAATATTAAGTGCCGAAAAAACAGTGAATGGAATAGTGTTAGTCTGCTTGAGTTTCGGCCGCCGGAATATCTTCCCGCGTGCGCTCGGCAAGCTTTGTGCGGTCGATATTATATTTTAATAAGAACAGAATGGAAAGGAGCGCAAGGAAGCAGGGCAGGGCGACGAAAACCAGCAGTATGCCCGTTTGAGCCGAGGCGGGCTGAATTAAAATTTGGCCTTCAACCATATTTGACGGCGGTTCGATATAGTGCGTGAGGTCTAATATGAGGCCGATGATGAGCGACGCTATGCCGGTTCCAATCTTGAACACGAAAGTGACCACGCCGTAGTAGGAGCCCTCGTTCTTTTTATCCTTGTCTGCCGAAAAGTTTATGGCGTCGGGCACGATTGCCGAGGAAACCATCTGGAGGGCGGAGAAACCGCAGCTCACTATGATGGTAGCGATATAGCCCATTACGGGGAACTTGGCGAGCGACTCTTCCATGGTTAAATCGATGGTAGTCATCTCGCCGACCTCGCCCACGGCGCCGCCGATACCCGAGGGAACGGCGAGCATCATAAGCAGGCCGATGCTGATTATTATCGCGCCGATAATCTGCGAGCGCTTCTTGCCAATCTTTTGGCACATGAAATTCCAAAACGGCAGAAATGCGATGGCTATTATCATTACGCCCGCCGCAATCGGTAAAAACAGCTTGGGAAGCTGCAAATAGTAGTTTAAGTAATAGAGCATGCAGGTGTTGACGGAGGCAAGGCAGGCGAAAGAGCAAAAATAAGTGAGGCAGGCCTGTCTAAACGGCGCGCATTTCCATGAATCGATAAAATACGTTTTGAACGAGAACTTGGCGGTGTATTCCTCCTTGGGCGGACGCTCGCGCATGCCCATTCCCGATACAAATCCCGTTATGCCCACCAGCCCCGCGAACACTAGGCCGTTATATAAAAAGCCCTCTGTCGAGAAGGTCTGAACGCTGGAAAGCCCGAATAAATCGGGGATGATGACGGCGATGAGAATGGCTAGAATGGACAGCGACATACGCCATGACATCATTGATGTGCGCTCGTCATAGTGGTCGGTTATGTCGTTGATTATGGCGAAATAGGGCATTGTGTAGTAGGTATACATCAAGATATAAATGAAGTAGGAGATGAGCACCACAGTTATCTTGATGGCGAGGCTTGCCGTTTTAACCAGCGAGGGGAAGAAAAACAGCGCCACCAGCGAAAGCCCAAGCGGCAACGCCGTCCACACCATGTAAATGCGCCGCCTGCCGAACTTGCTTTTGGAGCGGTCGCTCATATAGCCTGCCAAGGGGTCGGTTATGCCGTCAAAGACAAAGCCGATAAACAGTATGGCGCCCGCCCAGCCTGCCGGAATGCTTATCCAGTCGGTTAAATAAATCAAGAGGAAAAAGTTCAAAATTGTGGTGAGAAAGCCGCCGGGCAGCTCGCCCACAGCGTAAAAGAGCTTGGTGGACATCTTGACCTTGTCGGGATTGACTGCCGCGGCCTCGCCTTCAAAAGTCTCAATGTTTTGTCGGGACTTAGATTTCATGGATGCCTCCTTAAGATAAAAAAAAGCTAAAATACGGGGCTAAGATGAAAAATTTAAAAAACTACGAAGCGGGTTGATATTTTATCCGATAAATCCATTATAAGCCTCTCGGAAAGCAATGTAAACATTATTATTTAAGTTACCTGTAATTTTGTAGGGTATCGTCATTTTCATATAGCATACCTCCTTGTTTTTGGTAGGTACATATTCGCTCTGAATGCACAGAATAGCAAGTCATTTTCGGGAAATGTATCAGAAAGTTAAGAAATCTTTCGACAAATTCCTCTTATAATGTGCGAAACAGTATTGTATTTTGGGATACTTTGTGCTATTATATATTCTGAATTATTGTGTATTTACTTGGAGGCGTATTATGGCTACATCATATAACAAGCTATGGAAACTGCTTGTAGATAAAAAAATGAGCAAAGCCGACTTGCGAAAAGCCTCCGGCGTGTCTCCGAACACAATGACAAAGTTGAGACGGGACGAGCCGGTTATGCTTAATGTGCTGGATAAGATATGTAAAACGTTGGATGTCAATTACGGTGACATTGTTGACTATATACCAG
>DAOTKC010000050.1:0-8578 GCA_035449045.1 Eubacteriales bacterium | reverse complement strand
GCCCGTCGTCTTTCTGCTCGATCACGCCGGCACCGTCAGCGGCGACGGCGAGTCGCATCAGGGCATCTACGACCTTTCCTATCTTTTGCCGCTGCCCGCCATCTCGGTGTTTGCGCCCGCATCCAAAAGCGAGCTTCCCACGGCCGTCCGCGACGCCCTCGCGCTGTCGGCGCCCGCCGCCGTCCGCTATCCCAAGAGCGAGCCTAAAAATCCTTCCAAGTTTTTAGTGTCCGATATAAACGCCTTGCCGCGCGAGGCCGACGTGATATTGCTTTCCTCGGGTGCCCGCCCGCTTGAAATAGCGCGCCGCGCCGCCGATATACTTATGCGCCGCGGGCTTAACCCCGCCGTCGCTAATATGTTCAAAATCAAGCCCTTTCCCGCCGAACTTATCGGCAGGCTTGAAGGAAAAATCGTGGCGACCGTAGAGGACAACGTCGCGCCGCTAGGCTTTGGCTCCTACGTTTTGAGCGTCTTGAACGAAGCGGGAGCCGATGTAAAGGTTATGTCTTTCGGTGTCAAAGACGCCGTCCTCCCGCCCGCCTCCGACGAAGAGCTCATCGAGCTCGCCGGCCTTTCCCCCTCCCATATCGCATTCTCAATCCTCAAAATTTTGATTTAAGTTTTTTGCTTTCTTCAACATCAAAGCAAGATATAAAAAATTCCGACAAGTCGGAATTTTTTATTGAAAAGCCTTGTAGCCTTATAGTATTTAATTAGATTTTCTATTAGTTATTGGGAAAATCGGAGCCTTCCTTTCCTCTTTCGGGCATTTCTTTAACTTCGGCCGCCTCGCCGCTTTCGGGTATATCTTCGTCTTTGGGCGCTTTCGGGAGCGAATTATTGCTTTCGGGCGCGCCGCTTTTAACGGAGCAGCAGGATGGGCAGCTTTGGGCGAGCGCGCAGCCTTCGCAGCCGCCTAAGGGCGTTTGGCCGAGGGAATAGGCCTTTGCCGCCTGACATGTTTTGTTGGCGGGGCAACCCGAGCAGGGGCGCTTTTTGCGGTTTTTGACGGCGAAAAAAATTACCAACGCCAAAATTAATGCAACTACAACAACGATTACGATATCAGCGGGACTCATGTTACCACCTCGAAAAATCTGCCGATGCCGAACACCAAGCAGGAGAGAAGCCAAGCGAAGACGGTTTGAAACGCCACCGCCGCCAGCATTTTTTTAGTGCTGCCCAACTCACGCCGCATCGCGGCAATTGAAGCAATGCAGGGCGCGCTGAAGATGCAAAAGACCATATACGCGTAAGCCGAGGCGCCGGTGAAGAAGGAGAACACGCTCGAGCGAAAGACCTCGCCGCCCGCGCCCTCGGCTAGGCCTGCGATAATTTCCATCGATGACACGACTTGCTCTTTGGCGATAAGCCCTTGAATGGCCGACACCGACGCCGCCCAGCTCCATTCGCCGAGCATGGGATAGAACAGCCAACCCAAGGCATTGCCTATGCCCGCCAGCATGCTCTCGCCGATGTCGACGCCGTAGCGGTAGTCCCACGAAAATGAGGCGAGCAGCCAAATTATGACGGAGCAGAGCAGAATGACGGTGCCGGCGCGGCGAATAAAGGATGCCGTCTTTTCGACGATGTCGCGCAGAACGTAGCGCGGCGAGGGGAACTTATAGGCTGGCAACTCGGAAATGAAGGAGGAGCCGCCGCCCTTGAAGGCGAACTTCTTCATGATGAGCGCCGTCACGATTATGACGCCCACCGCGAAAAAGTAGAGCGATGCCGAGATAAGACCGGAGTAATTCTTAAAGAAATAGCCGGCGAACAGCGCGATGATGGGGAGCTTGGCGCTGCAGGGGATAAAGGGCGTCAGAATGACCGTCATCTTGCGCTCGGATTCGTTTTCCACGGTGCGTGCCGTCATGATGCCGGGCACCGAACAGCCTACGCCGACGATGAAGGGAATCAGCGATTTTCCCGAAAGCCCGATTTTTTTAAACAGCCTGTCGAGGAAGAAAGCTATTCGCGACATATAGCCCGACGTTTCCAAAATCGAAATAAGTAAAAACAGAACGATAAGCTGCGGCACGAAAGTCAGCACGGCGCCGACGCCGGCGACGATGCCGTCAACGACTAAGCTCACCGCCCATTCGCTTGCGCCGACACCTCTCAGAGCCACGGAAAGCCAGCCGCCGAATTTTAGGACGAGCGAGTCTATGGCATCTACCGTATATCTTCCGACCAGCCCTACCGAAAGAAAGTAAATTAAAAACATGATGGCGGCAAAGATGGGAAGGGCGGCGTATTTATTCAAAAATATCTTGTCGAGCTTGTCGGTTATCGATTCTTTTCTTTGGCCGGCCGTGACGGCGGCGGATTTTGCCGCGACAATGAAGTTATAGCGTTCGTTGGCGACAATCTGCTCGGCGTCCATGCCGTATTTTTCGGTAAGCTTAACTGCGGCCGACTTCAGCTCATCCGTCTGAAGCGCCGAAAAAAGTTTGTCGCCCTCCAGCATTTTGACGGCGGCGAAGCGTTTATGCGGCGTCTTTCCTTGAATTGCCCTTTCTGCGGCTGTTATATACTCCTCGACGTCGTCGGGAAATAATTTTTTCTTTTCGGCGTCTTGCCCTACAAGCGTCAGGCTCTTAATAAGCTCGTCTATTCCCGTTTTTTTGAGCGCCGAAATTTTTATAAATTTAATGCCGAAAGCCTCTTCAAGCTTCTTTTCGTCGATGTGGATGCCTTTTTCTTCCAGCATATCGCACATATTGAGCGCGACGATTACTTTACCGTCAAGCTCCATGAGCTGGGTGGTGAGGTATAAGCTCCGCTCCACGGATGTGGCGTCGATGATGTTGATTATAATGTCGGGTCTTTCCTCAAAGGCGAACTGCCGCGACACCTCCTCTTCCACGGTGTAGGGGCTCATCGAGTAGACGCCGGGCAAATCGACAAGGACGTGGGAGGTGCCCTTGATGACGCCCTCTTTCCGCTCAATGGTAACGCCCGGCCAGTTTCCGATTTTCTGATTGAGGCCGGTCAAAAGATTGAAAAGAGTGGTTTTACCCGAATTCTGATTGCCTACCAGCGCGATTTTCATGAGATGACCTCGATGTCGATGTTCGCCATATCGCTTTTTCTAATGCAAAGCTCATAGCCGCGGAGCTCGATGTCGATGGGATCGCCGAGCGGCGCGATTTTTTTGACCGTAACGACTACGCCCTTGGTCATTCCCATGTCAAGGAGCCTTCGCCTTAGCGCGGCGTTGTCGTTGTGGACGCCCGTAACTAAGCCGCTTTGGCCGCGCCTAAGGTCGGAAAGATGCGCCTTTTCACCCGGCTGAAGCCGCCTTAAATGCTTGCGCGCGGCCTCCTCTCCCCCTGCGTTTTCCCGGCGGGTTTCATTAACCTCGATATATCTGCGGTCGGCTTTGACAGACTCGTTTTCCATAAAAACTCCAAAAGTTAGTCTTGACTAACACTATCTTACACCCTATGATATTCATTGTCAAGAATTTTTGTTAGTTTTAACTAACTTTTTAATAATAAACAAAAAACAGCCGTGTTTTGCGGCTGTTTTTATATTGCTTTATTATATTTTTCGCGTTAAATTTATCCGAGCGTTTGCTTGATTAAACCTCTCTTACGAACATGACGCCCTCGGGCAGAGAACAAACTTTGCCCGGCTCTCCCGAAAAGTCGCAAATCGAATAATAATATCCGTTAGCCGACGCCGAGGCGACGTCGCAATCGACAACGGGGAAGATTTTTGAGACGTCGACGGTGCCGAGCGCCACCATGCGGCGTGCCTTGGTCCGCGCTTTCTTGAGGTTGGGAAGATAGACGCTGTTTACAATGTTGCCGTTTTCGAGATAGTCCTTGATTTGGGCGGCGGCCATGACGGCGCAGTTATCCTCGGCCTCGGGTGTCGAAGCGCCGAGGTGGGGGATGGCGATGACGTTGTCGATGCCGAGCAACTCCTCGGTGGGGAAGTCGGTGACGTAGGCGGCGATTTTTCCTTCTTTTACTGCCGCAATCAGCGCGGCGTTGTCGACGAGCTCGCCTCTCGCGCAGTTAATGAGGATGACGCCTTTCTTCATCTTGGCGATGGCGCCCTCGCAGACGCAGTATTTGGTGTCGGGAGTCAGCGGCGCGTGCAGCGAAATATAGTCGCATGTCGAGAAAAGCTCATCCATGCAGCCGACGCATTGAGCCGAGGAGGGCAGCGCCGACAGCATTTGAGGCGCCAGATAGGGGTCAAAGCCGATGACGCGCATACCGAGCGCGGTTGCGGCGGCGGCGACAGCCCTGCCGATTGCGCCGAGGCCGATAAGTCCCAGCGTCTTTCCCATAAGCTCGGGGCCGACGAAAGCGCTCTTATTTTTTTCTACTGCGGCGGCGACTCCCTCGGTGCCCTTTAAGGAGTCCACCCAGTTCATCGCTCTTTTAAGATTTCTCGACGCCAAAAACATCGAGGCGATGACGAGTTCTTTGACGGCGTTGGCGTTGGCGCCCGGCGTGTTCATGACAACAACGCCCTTTTCGGCGTAGGCCTTATAGGGAATATTGTTATAGCCGGCGCCGGCGCGGGCCACGACGCGGACGGAGGCGGGAAGCTCATAGCCGTTGCACATATTGAAGCTTCTTACCAAAACGGCTTCGGGCGCGGTTGAGCTGGCCGTCACGTTGTAGCAGCCGGAGCAGAGTATATCGGAAACCATATCGGAGATGGGGTTGAGTTTTAAAATGTCGGTCATATAATACTTCCTTAGCAATTTTAGTTTTTCTATCGCTTGTTATTGTATTATGCGTTTCGGCGCATTTTAGGTGCGCCGTTTATTATTTGTTTTCAAGCTCGAATTTCTTCATGAACTCGATGAGAGTTTTGACGCCTTCCACGGGCATGCCGTTGTAGATGGAAGCGCGCATGCCGCCGACGAGACGGTGACCTTTCAAAGACACCAGCCCTTGAGCCTCGGCTTCCTTGACGAACTTGGCGTCGAGCTCTTTATTCGGGGTGACGAAAGGAACGTTCATAAGCGAGCGGTCCTCGGGCGCGACGAAGCTGCTGTAAAAATCGGAATTGTCGATGGTGTCGTAAAGAAGGGAAGCCTTGAAGCGGTTGATTTTCTCCATTTCCTTGACGCCGCCCAATTTCTTGAGATGCCTTAAGTTGAGCATGGCAAGGTATATGGCGAAGCCGCAAGGCGTGTTATAGAGGCTGTTGTCGGCGCCGTGCACGCTGTATTTGAGCATGGTGGGGCAGATGGGCATGGGGTTTAAGGTCAAATCCTTTTTGACGATGACGACGGTGAGTCCGGCCGCCGAAATATTCTTTTGCGCGCCGGCATAAATGAGGGAAAATTTGTTGATGTCGAATTCTTCGCCTAAAATGCAGGACGACATATCGCTGACTAGCGGCGCGCTGGTTTCGGGGACGTAGTTATAGCGCGTGCCGAAAATGGTGTTGTTGGAGGTGATGTGGACGTAGTCGATGTCATCTCTGAAATCGGACGCCGAAAGCTTGGGGATATAGGTGTAATTTTTGTCCTCGGAGGATGCGGCCTTTCTGATGTCGCCGTATTTCTGCGCTTCCTTAAAGGCCTTGCCGGCGAAGTTGCCCGTCACGACGTAGTCGGCGCGGCCTTTCGCTAAGAGATTGAGGGGAATTGCCTCGAACTGAAGCGAAGCTCCGCCCGAAAGCAGCAAAACGTAGTAGTCGTCGGGAATGTTTAAAAGCTCTTTAAAAAGCGATATGCACTCGAAATGTATCGGTTCGTAGGTTTTTCCGCGGTGTGAAAGCTCGGTTACGCTCATTCCGGAACCGTTCACGTCAAGTAAGTCGCGCTGGGCTTCCAAAAGGACTTCGTCCGGCAGCATTGTCGGGCCTGCTGAAAAATTGTAAACTCGCATAATTTTGTCTCCGGTGCTTTAGGATTTACACATTATAATCCAAAAGGGAATTTTTGGCAAGAAATCCGCATAAAATGGTTTTTTTTCCTTATGCTAGTTTTAGGAGTGTGCACAGTGAAAGTAATTATTCTTGCGGGCGGAGCGGGCACCAGGCTCAAGCCGCTGACCAACGACAAACCCAAGCCGATGGTGAACATCATCAACAAGCCGCTTCTCGAATACAGCATAAATCACTTGAAAAATCAGGGCTTCACCGACATCGCGCTGACCTTGGGCTACCGCGCCGAATACATCAAAAGCTATTTCGGCGACGGACGCGACTTCGGCGTCTGTTTAACATATTTTATCGAAACCGTGCCGCTGGGCACGGCGGGCGGCGTCAAGGCCGCGTCTAGCTTTATCGACGGCGATTTTTTAGTGCTTTCGGGCGACGCCTTCACCGACATAAATCTCGAGGCGTTTTCCTATTTTCACAAGGCGAAGGGCGGGCTCGCCACCCTTGCGCTTAAAGAGGTCGAAAACCCCGAGGGCTTCGGCGTTGTTCGAATCGACCGAGCAAAAAAAATAACGAGCTTCATAGAAAAGCCCGCTAATTCCGAAGATAAGCTTGTCAACACCGGAATGTATGCCTTCAAACCCGAGATTTTGAAATTCATTCCCGGCGGCTTCTACGACTTCGGCAAAAATCTTTTCCCGCGTTTGGTCGGCAGAATGTTCGGCTATCCCACATCCAACTACTGGAACGACATAGGCACCCTATCGGCCTACTACAAAACCAACCAATACGTTGCCGAAAGACCGGAAAAATTCCGATTCCTCTTCAGTTAAGCGAAAAAATGGGCCTTAACCGATTTAAGCCAAGCTCCCAACGCCCTGTCGACCGGATAAATTCCTAAAATCATAAAGTATATTCCGGTTATTTCTTTTTAAATCAAATGGCAAATCCCGATAATTACTGATATTGACAATTTAACTATCCGCTTTTTGGTGTCTAAATATTTCTTAGCATAATTTAAAGTCGATTGTATTTTTTCGGTTGCGAGATATTAGGATAATATACCCTAAAAGATTGGTGGGCGGTGTTATATTGTTGTAAAATCGGCAGTTTTGGTTTATAATGCTTGTAATACTTTTTTAAAACTTAGGAGCTACATGGCAAAAACGCTAAAAGCAATACTTCTCGGAGGAGTGGGCGAGATAGGGAAAAACATCACCGCACTCGAATACGGAGACAGCATCATCATAATAGACGCGGGCTTGAGCTTCCCGACAGAGGAAACGCCCGGAGTAGATATCGTAATCCCCGATTTTTCATACTTAAAATCCAACGCCGCCAAGGTCAAGGCGATATTTTTAACACACGGACACGAGGACCACGTCGGCGCCGTGCCCTACCTTTTGAGCACGATCAAGGCGCCCGTATACGGCACCGCAATGACACTTGCCATCGCGGCATTGAAGCTCGAGGAGTTCAAAATCGAAGCCGAACTCGTCGAAGTCGAGCCGGGCGACACCGCGCAGGCCGGCCCGTTTTCGGTGGAGTTCATAAAGGTCTGCCACTCCGTGCCCGGCGCCACCGCGCTATCCATTAAGACGCCGCAGGGAATTGTCTTTTTCACCGGCGACTACAAAATTGACTTTACGCCCGTCGACGGCAAGCTGACCGACCTCGCGCGAATCGCCGATATCGGCAAGGAAGGCGTGCTCGCCATGTTCGCCGACTCCACCAATGTCGAGAAGCGCGGGCACTCCCAAAGCGAAACCGAGGTTTGCGCAGGACTTGAATCGGTGTTTTTGGAATATCCCGAAAAGCGGCTGATAATAACCACCTTCTCCTCGCACACCTACCGCATTCAGCAAATCATCAACCTCGCCGTCAAATACAAGCGCAAGGTTGTTTTAAGCGGCAAAAGCATGCAGAAGATGGTGGACACAGCCAAGCGTTTAGGCGAGTTGGACGCGCCCGCCAAGATATTCATCGAGCAGGGCGACATGAAGAACTACGCCGACGGTAAATTGGTCGTCATATCGGCAGGCAGCCAGGGCGAGCCGATGAGCGCGCTCACCAGAATGGCGAACAACGAATACAGCAAGGTCAAAATCCGCGAGAACGACATAATAGTGATGTCGTCCTCGGCCATACCCGGCAACAAGCGGCTGATTTACAACGTCGTCAACAACCTTTATAAGTTGGGCGCCGAGGTCATCTATGACGCAGTCGATAATATGCACGCATCCGGCCACGCCTTCCGCGAGGAAATGAAGCTAATGATAACGCTTTTAAAGCCCCGCTTCTTTATCCCCGTCCACGGCGAATACCGTCATCTCGTCAAACACGCCGCGCTCGCCAAGCAGGCGGGCGTGCCCCCTGAGAACGTTTTAATCGGCGAAATCGGCAGCGTCTTCGGCTTCAATAATTACAGTTGCCGCCGCCTCGACAACGTGACGGCGGGCAGCGTCTTCGTCGACGGCAACGGACCGGACGGGCTCTCCCTCGACACTATCATCCGCGACCGGCGTTCGCTGTCCTCGGGCGGTATAATCATTCTTTTCGCCAATCTTTCGGACGGCGGCAAGCTGAATTCGCTCGATATCATTCCGCGCGGCTTCACCGTCACCGAGGAGTTCGAGCGCGAGATGAAAAGAGAGGCGGAAGCCTCACTCCAAAAGCTCACTTTCGAGGAAGGAACGGATATCTCCGACGTCAA
>DAOTKC010000049.1:0-8684 GCA_035449045.1 Eubacteriales bacterium | reverse complement strand
AATCGGGCCGGCTATTTCGACGGGCTTTTATTATGATTTCGATTTTAAAACGCCGATAACCCAAGACGACCTCGAGGCCGTGGAAGCCGAGATGAAAAAAATCATTAAGGCGAATTTTCCCATCGAGCGCAGCGTCATGCCCAAGGACGAGGCGGCCAAATTCATGCTGGCGCGCGGCGAGGACTATAAGGTTGAGCTCATCAGCGAGCTTTCGGACGACGCCGAGATAAGCTTTTATAAGCAGGGCGAGTTCATCGACCTTTGCGCAGGACCGCATTTAACTTCGACGGGCAAGGTCAAGGCCTTCAAGCTGACGCAGCTTACCGGCGCCTACTGGCGCGGCAGCGAGAAAAACAAGATGCTGACGAGAATTTACGGCGTCGCCTTCGACAACAAGGAGGAAATGGCGCAGTATCTCGAACGGCTGGAGGAGGCCAAGCGCCGCGACCACAATCGCATCGGCCGCGAGATCGGCCTGTTTATGACCGACGAAAACATCGGACAAGGCCTGCCGTTGCTCATGCCCAAGGGCGCCAGAGTGATGCAGATACTTCAGCGCTTCGTCGAGGACGAGGAGGAGCGCCGCGGCTATCTTTTAACCAAGACGCCGATAATGAGCAAAAACAACCTCTTTAAGATAAGCGGGCACTGGGACCACTACAAGGAAAAGATGTTTGTCATCGGCGACGAAGCCAAGGACGCCGAAATCTTAGCACTCCGTCCCATGACCTGCCCCTTCCAGTTCACCATCTATAAAAACGGGCTCAAGAGCTACCGCGATCTTCCTATAAGATATGCCGAAACCGCCACGCTTTTCAGAAACGAGGCGTCGGGCGAGATGCACGGGCTGATTCGCATCCGGCAGTTCACCCTTTCCGACGGCCACATAATCTGCACCGAGAGCCAGCTCGAAGAGGAGTTCAAGGGCGCGCTTGACATCATTTACTATTTCGTCAAGTGTTTGGGGCTTTCCGACGACGTTTTCTTCCGCTTCTCGCTTTGGGACCCCAAAAACAGCGAAAAATACGTCGGCGACGCCGCCAGATGGGAAAAGACTCAGGGCGTCATGCGCCAAATATTGAACCACCTCGGCATTAAATATACCGAAGCCGTTGGCGAGGCCGCCTTCTACGGGCCCAAGCTCGATGTGCAGGCCTCAAACGTGCACGGCAAGGAGGATACGCTGTTCACCGTTCAAATCGACTTCTCGCTTGCCGAGCGGTTTGATATGTCCTATATCGACGAAAACGGCGACAAAG
Organism: Eubacteriales bacterium; assembly: GCA_035449045.1. Classification (GTDB taxonomy): domain Bacteria; phylum Bacillota; class Clostridia; order Christensenellales; family CAG-917; genus DAOTKC01. Next base: position 7,425 of record DAOTKC010000049.1, on the reverse strand, counting down.
TCCGCCCGCTCATTATCCACAGAAGCTCTATCGGCTGCTACGAGCGGACGCTTGCCATGCTGATTGAGAAATACGCCGGCGCGCTGCCGCTTTGGATGGCGCCCGTCCAAGTCAAGGTGATGAGCCTGACCGACCGCAACATAAGCGAGGCGGCCAAAGCCTCCGCCGAGCTCAGAAGAAACGGCATCCGCGTCGAAGATGATTTCAGAAACGAAAAAATCGGCTATAAGGTGCGCCAGGCGCAGATTGAAAAGACGCCCTATATGCTGGTTATCGGCGATAAGGACACCGAGCAGGGCGTGGTGACAATCCGTGACAGAGCGGGCACACAAAAGCAATACGAGCTTTCGGAATTTATCGACAAGGTCAAATACGAAACCGATAACAAAGTTATCTGATTTAAGGTTAATTTAAAAGAAAAAATCCCGCAAAGTCATTGCGGGATTTTTATATCCAAAGTTATTCATTATTCATTATTAAAACTCTTCATCGGGATACTTCTCAACCGGTATCTCCTCCTCGGTTTCCTCGGCGTATTCATAGCCGAAGCGCTTGGTGGCGCCCGAGGTGTAGTAGTTTAAAAATTCCGAGAAGCCGGCGCGGCCGGCGGTGTCGTTTTTGAATACCGCGGTGCAGTCCAAAATTCTTTCGCAGGTGTCGTTGATATAGTCCGTGACGGCGGCTTCGGCGGCTTCGGCGTTAAGACGGGTGCCGTAGTCGTTGGCGAGCTGGGCAATCATGCCTATGTGGGGCGCCAAGGGGTTGCCTTCCTCGGCGAGCGCCTTGAAGTCGAGTGGCGTTTCACCCGTCAAAATCTTTTTGATTTCCATCGCTTCCCGAAGAAGCCTGCCCGGCAAAATAAACAGCCCCATGACCTCGATGATGCCGATTCCTTCCTTCTTTATGTTGTGCATATCTTCGGTGGGGTGGAAGATGCCGTAGGGGTGTTTTGAATCGGTGCGGTTGTTTCTTAAAATCATATCCAAGCACCATTCGCCGTCGTCGTTGATGCGCGCAATGGGCGTCACCGTGTTGTGGGGAGTGCCATCCGTTTCGGGAATAATGGAAAGCTCCTCGTTGCGGTAGCTTTTCCATTCCGAAAGGAGCTTGCTTGCCGCCGCTATGATTTGGCGGCGGTTTTTGGACTCCAGCCGAACGACGGAGTTATACCAGTCGACGATTGAAATCTTGACCTCGGGGAAGTCGTCGGAAAGATAAAACTCGCGGGACGGCGCCTTCATAAGCGGAAGCACCTTGAGCCCGCCCTGATAGTGCTCGTGGGCGAGAATGGAGCCGCCGACGATGGGCAGCGCGGCGTTGGAGCCTATGAAATAGTCGGGGAAAAACTCCAAAAAGTCCAAAAAGCGGACGAAGGTGTCGGCGTTTAAGCTCATCGGGCGGTGTTCTTTGGAAATGGCGAGGCAGTGCTGGTCGAAATAGACGTAGGGGGAGAATTGGAAGAACCAATCCTCGTCGTTTAAAAGAAGTGGAATTATCCTAAGCGTCTGGCGCGCCGGCCGCTTTATGTCGCCGAAAAATCCCACGTTGTCCTCGCAGAGCGCGCAGGCCGGATAGCCGGTGTCCGCCATTTTGGCGGCGGCGGCTATATCTTTGGGGTCCTTTTCGGGCTTGGCGAGGTTGATGGTCACTATGATGTCGCCGCGCGGTTTTTTTGCCTCCCAGCGGATGTTTTTCCTTATGTCGGGCAGGCGGATGTAGTTGTTGGCGGTTGAAAGGTCGTAGAGCCATTCGCAGGCTTTTTTGGTGGACTCCGTCGCCGCGATGTAGTCGAAATATTCGGTGACGACGGAGGGCATCGGCGTCAGAAGCCCCATTATGCGCGTTTCAAAAAGGAGCCGCTTGTTTGGCTCGATTATTTTGTTGTCGACGGCATAGTCGACTATTTTGTCCAACACCGCCTGAAAGTCGAAATCCTCACTAATCTCGGCCTTAGAGCAGGGCTCGTTCAATTTAAGCAAATTAAAGAGGTGGTTTCGGATATAGCATCTATCTTCGCTCTTTAAATAGAGCCTGCGCTCGGCATAGGATAAAAGCTGTTCGGCGTGCTCGGCGATAATGTCTGCCACTTTACGTCTGGCCATATAATTTCTCCCGGGAAATGTAAAATAGAATTGCCATTGAAATAAAACTATGTTATTATTGAGAATATCAAAATAATTATACATTTTTTTTGAATTATGGCAAGCATAAATGCAATAAAATCCGCAATAATTACCAATACTTTTGACAGTGCCGCCGCCGCGCTATACGGCGACTTTTCGGATTTCTCACACCGCTCCCGCTATCTTAACCTGCTCGACAAGCACATTTTGAATTTCGGAGCATCCGACGCGGTGTTCTTTTCCTCGCCCGGCCGCATCGAAGTGGCGGGCAACCACACCGACCACAACAACGGCAAGGTAGTGGCCGCCGCCGTCACCATCGACACGCTCGCCGCCGTTACGCCCCGGAGCGGAAACAAAATCAGGGTGATGTCGGAGGGCTTCAAACCCGTCGAGGTCGATTTGAACAATCTTAACGCCGAGGAGGGCGAAAAGTTTTCATCCAAGGCGCTCGTCAAGGGCGTAGCCGCCTACTTTATGAAAAACGGGCTTAAGACGGGCGGCTTCGACGCCACCGTAACCAGCAAAGTCTTTAAGGGCGCCGGCGTTTCTTCCTCGTCGTCGTTCGAAGTGCTCATTGCCGAGATTTTTAACTACTTTTTCAACAACTCGGAGGTCGGCAACGTCGAAAAGGCGCTTGCTTCCAAATTCGCCGAGAACGAGTATTTCGGCAAGCCCTCCGGCCTTATGGACCAAGCTTCCATCGCGCTCGGCGGAATTAATTTAATCGACTTCGAGAGCGTGGAGCGTCCCGCTTTCAGGCGGCTCAACTGGCAGTTCTGGGGTTTGGATATTTTCGTCGTCAACACAGGCGGCGACCACAGCGGCTTGACAGCCGAATATTCCGCCATAAAGTCGGAAATGAACGCCGTCGCCGCCCACTTCGGCAAAAACGTCCTTCGCGAAGTAAAGATGGACGAGTTCGTGAAAAGTATGCCCGAATTAGTTAAAAAATGCTCGGGACGCGCCGTCCTCCGCGCCCTTCATTATTTCGAGGAAAATCTGAGGGTGGACGCCATCGCGGCGGCGCTGGATTCCATTAATCAGGACGCCTTTTTAAAGCTCATAAATGAGTCGGGCGACTCCAGCGCCAAGCTCCTTCAAAACCTTCACTCCGAGTCCGACACCCTCCAGCCCGTCGCGCTCGGCATCGAGCTTTCCCGCCGCTTCGAGGGGGTTAAAGCCGTCCGCGTCCACGGCGGCGGTTTCGCAGGAACAATTCTGGTTTTTGTCGAAAAACGCACTTCAAATGCTTATTTTAGATACATTAAGTCCCTGTTCGGTGAAAAAAACACATTTAAACTTGCCATCAGGGAGCCGGGCGCGACAATCGTTCCGCTTTGGCGCTAGGAGGTTTTATGGAATTTCTGCTTGCCGCAATCAACCGCGTTGCCTTTTCAATAGGAAGCCTTACCGTGGAGTGGTATGGCTTGATTTTGACCTCGGCAATGGTAATCGGGCTGATTTACATTATCCGTGAAGGAAAGAGAATAGACCTTAAGCCCGACGATTCTTTGGAGCTCTTTCTTTGGATTATTCCGCTCGCCGTCATCTTCGCGCGGCTGCTTTACGTTCTTGTCCGCCCCGATGAATATCTTCCCGTCAAAACGTGGGACGATTTCGTCAATTTTATCGCCATCTGGGAGGGCGGAATCACCATAATCGGCGGCATTCTGGGCGGCGTCATCGGCGGCATTATCTTCAGCCTTATCAGAAAGAGAAACTTCGGCAAGGTGGCCGACCTCATCATTCCCGCGCTACTTTTGGGTCAGGCGATAGGGAGATGGGGCAACTTTATAAACCAAGAGGCGTTCGGCGTCGCCATCAGCAATCCCGCTTTGCAATGGTTCCCCTTCGCCGTCTACATCGACAGCCCCTTCGCAGGCGTCGCCGAGGGCTGGTATGCCGCGACTTTCTTTTACGAAATGCTCTGGAACCTAATCGGATGCTTTATTTTTTACGCCGTCTGGCGCAAAAATAAAAAGGCGCCCGGCATCCTCGGCTTCTTCTACGCGGCGTGGTATTTTACGGCGCGCGGCTTCCTCGAAATGATTAGGCTTGACGCCGTCATCACCGACGGCGGGGTGAGGCTGACGTTGGTGGCGAGCTTCGTGTTGGCGCCGCTTGCCGCGATTGCCGCCGTTATTTATTACGTTTGGTGCAAAAAGAGGGAAGCGCAAAAGCCCGACGAAAAGGATTATAGCGGACTGGGCGGGCTGGTCGTGCCCGAGGTCGACATCGAAAAGCTTGCCCATGATTCCGACGCCAAAAACCTGATGCCCTAGCCTTTCGGGTTGGGGTTTATGTAAAACTTGATTTAGGATTTACAAGAGGATAAGTAATGGAGAGAAGAAATTTGGCGCTCCTCACCGACTTTTACGAACTGACCATGATGAACGGCTACTTCACCTGCGGCATCGGCAGAAAGCAGGCCGTTTTCGATTTGTTTTACCGCGGGCAGGGCGGCTTTTCCTACGCCGTGGCGGCCGGCCTCGAGCAGATTGTCGAGTATATAAAGGCGCTTAAATTCGGCGAGGATGAAATTGAATATCTGGCCTCGCTCAGAGTGTTCGGCGAGGAGTTTTTGAATATGCTTCGCGGCTTTAAGTTTTCGGGCGACATCTACGCGCTGCCCGAGGGGACGCTCTTTTTCCCCTACGAGCCGGCGATTGTCGTAAAAGCGCCGCTAATCGAGGCGCAACTCATCGAGACGGCGCTGCTCAACATCTTCAACCATCAAACGCTGATTGCCACCAAGGCGGCGAGGCTGAAACAGGTAACGAGCGCCGCCATTTCGGAATTCGGACTTAGGCGCGCCCAAGGGCCGGACGCCGGCATTTACGGCGCGCGCGCCGCCTATATCGGCGGCTGCCGCTCCACATCCAACGTCTTGGCCGCCAAAAAGTTTGGCATTCCCGTCAAGGGCACGCACGCCCACAGCTGGGTAATGAGCTTCCCCGACGAGCTTTCCGCCTTCCGCGCCTACGCCGAGATTTATCCTCACGCCTGCCTGCTTTTAGTCGATACCTACGACACTCTGAAGAGCGGCGTTCCCAACGCCATCAAGGTGTTTGACGAAATGAAGGCTAAGGGGTTGAAGCCGCTCGGTATCAGGCTGGACAGCGGCGATTTGGCCTATCTTTCCAAACGCGCCCGCGTCATGCTGGACGAAGCCGGACATTCCGATGTTTTGATTTTCGCCAGCAGCGACCTCGACGAGGACATCATAGCCTCGCTCCAGCTTCAGAACGCCCAAATTGACGTCTACGGCGTGGGAACCAAGCTGATTACGAGTTATACCAACGCTAGCTTAGGCGGCGTCTACAAGCTCGCCGCCATCGAGGAGAACGGCAAGCTTTCGCCTAAAATCAAAATCTCCAACACCAGCGCAAAAAACACCAACCCCGGCTTTAAAAAGCTTATGCGGATTTACGACGAATCGGGACGCGCCGCCGCCGATTTAATCACGCTGTTTGAGGAAAGATACGACACTTCCAAGCCCTTGACGATTTTCCACCCCGAGGAAGTGTGGAAAAAGACAACTTTTGAAAACTACACCATGAAAAACCTTTTAGTCAAGGTGTTCGAGAACGGCGAACTTATTTATAAGCTGCCTTCGCTCAAGGAAATCGGCGCGCGTTGCGACGAGAGCATGGCCGAGTTTTATCCCGAATACAAGCGCACCGTCAACCCCCACGAATACAAGGTCGACCTTTCGGTAAAGCTCCACTCCTTGCGGAACTCCCTTCTGCACGGATAGAATTTTTATAGAGGATAAAGAAAGCACGCTGCGGCGTGCTTTTTTTGTTTGGTTATTATAAATTCGTATAAAAGGCGGGGCGTCGGAATAAAATCAAGCGGAGGAAGAATTTTGAAAAACCGCGCCGGTGCGATAGCCGTCGCCGCCGTAGTGCTGGCATTCATGATTACGCTCCTTGCCGCCGACCTTTTGGGCGGCGCCGCAATATTGAACACGGTGATGTCGGAGGGCGGCGCCGAAAAGTCCTATTATATCGTGGCGATTGGGGGCTATCAAAGCTATAACCTCGCAAAGGAGGACGCCGAGCTCTTCCGCGGCATGGGCGCGGCGGGTTTTATCGCGCGCGAGGGCGAGGAGTTTTTCGTCGCGCTCTCCGCCTACGCCAGTAAAGCCGACGCCGACAGCGTGGCGGGGAAAAACAGCGGCGCAACGGTGAAAGAAATAACGCTTCCTCTGCCCGAGCTTAAGGGAATATCGGATAAATCCGCCGCCGAAGAAGCCCTAAAATATTTTGAAAAAGCGTTTGCGGCGTTTTCGGCCGTGGCGCACAAAATCGACGCGGGAGAGCTGGGCATTGACGAGGCGAAAAACAAAATCAAGGCTTTATATGATGAAATAGAGAATATAAAGCGCGACTTCGAGCAAAAAACCGCTTCCGACACCTCTTCGGCGGCGACTGAAATCAAGCTTGCCATAATAACCGTTCTCGGCATTTCCAAAAACGTTTTGGACGGCGGTTTCAACCCGGTTGCGCTTGCCGCCGACCTTAGGTATTACTCCGTTCAAATCCTTATTCTTCACAAAAAGCTGCTGCAGTCGCTATAAAATTTTAACTTATTGCTTTCATATTTTATTACGTTTGCTTGTCGGGAGGCCGGCTATCGGGCTACGCTTTTGTTACCGTCCGGTTTGCTTTGGATTTTTTGAGCGGAGCCTTTAACTTAACCCTGTTATTTGAGAGATTTAGACTACTTTTTATAAGGCAGTTCTTTTGGGCGCGCACAAGATTAAAGGTTGATTTTTTCTCGAAATGGTGATAATATTAATTCGTTATATCGGCATCTCCGATATATACTTAAGTTATGGAAATTAATTCGCTTTACAGAAAATACCGTCCCGACACCTTTGATAAAGTTATCGGGCAAGACCATATCGTGCGCACGCTGAAAAACCAGATTAAGCGGGGCAAGGTCGGCCATGCCTATCTTTTCTGCGGCACGCGCGGCACGGGCAAAACTTCTACCGCCAAGATTTTCGCGCGGGCGTTAAACTGCCTGCATCCCGTCGACGGCTCGCCCTGCGGCGAATGCGTGCCCTGCGTCGAGCTTGCGCGCCCCAACGTCGACATAATCGAAATCGACGCCGCATCCAACAACGGCGTGGACGAAATCCGCGAACTTAAAGAGAGGATAAACTACCGCTCCGCCATAGCGAATAAGCGCGTCTATATCATCGACGAGGTGCACATGCTGACCGCCTCGGCATTCAACGCCCTTTTAAAGACGTTGGAGGAGCCGCCCGAGCACATCGTGTTTATTCTCG
>DAOTKC010000048.1:0-9661 GCA_035449045.1 Eubacteriales bacterium | reverse complement strand
CATGGGGCTGATTAACCCGCTGTCGGTGCTGCTTTTAGACCTCATCGTCATCGCCATCGTGGCGGTGGGCGCGGCGACTATGGAGAATCCTGCCGGCATACTCTCGGCGGGCGATATCATAGCGGTTGTCCAGTATGTGACGCTGGTCATGACGGGAATAATGTCGATGTCGTTCGCCATCGCGCTGATTCCACGCGTCCGAGTCAACACGCGGCGCATTTTCGAGGTGCTTGACGCCGAAAGCCTGCCCGAGGCGCATGATTTGAACGAACCGCCTCTCTCGGGCGATATCCGCTTTGAGAACGTCTCTTTCCGCTACGAAGGCGCGGCCGAAGCCGCGGCGTCCTCTCTCAATTTCGAGATAAAGAAAGGCGAAAAAGTGGCCTTTATCGGCGGAACGGGCGCGGGCAAATCGACGGTCGTCCAGCTCCTTCTGGCCTTTCTTAGACCGACCGAAGGCGAAATCTATTTCGACAACATTCCGATGACGGAGCTCAGCGCGGCGCGCGTCAGGCAGAATATTAGCTGCGCGCTGCAAAAGACCTCGATATTCGAGGGCACGATAAAGAGCAACATCAAGATGTCGGACGAGTCGGCAAGCGACGAAGAAGTGGAGGCCGCGGCCGCCGACGCAGGACTGGGCGGTTATCTCGCCGAGCTCGAAAAAGGAATACTTCACGAGCTTCAGCCGGGCGGCACAAACGTCTCGGGCGGTCAGAAACAGAGAATAGCGCTGGCGCGCGCCCTTTTGAAAAAGGCGTCCGTCTACGTTTTCGACGACACCTTCTCGGCGCTCGACTTCATGACCGAACTCAAAATCAGAAAAAAGCTCAACGAGCGGTTAAAGGGTAAAACGCAAATCTACGTCACGCAGCGCGTGGCGAGCGCGATGTCCTGCGACCAGATATTCGTCCTGGACAAAGGCGCCATCATCGCTTCGGGCAAGCATAAGGAGCTTATCAACAGCTGCCCGCTTTACCGCGAAATTTATGTCTCTCAGACGGGAGGCGAAATCAAATGAAAAAATTAAAGCTTAATAATAAAAATTTAAATAAAAACGAAGCAATAATCGACGCCGAAGAAAAGGCCGCCGCCGCTTCCATCGTTGCCGAAAACACCGAGGCAGTAGCCGAAAAATCCGAAGCAAAGGAAAAAGGCAAAAAGGCAAAAAAAGTTAAAGAAAAGGACGGCTTAATAAAGAGGCTGCTTCTCGAGACAAAGCGCATAAGATTCGGCATGACGGCGGGCTCGCTTCTGGCGGCCGCCTCCGTCGCCTGCGCGCTCGCCGCTCCCGCTTATTTAGGCAGGGTGTTGGACGAACTTAACAAATACTATCTTTTGAAGCAGGCGGGCACGGTGTCGGGCGGGCTCTTAACTTCGCTGACCGACAGCTTGATAATCCTTATCTTCGTCGCGGTGTTACAGTCGGTGTTTTCTTATCTTAGAATGTTCGTCATGAACAACGTGGTGTCACGGCACTTCACCTGCGCCCTCAGAGTAGATATGTCCGACAAAATAGCGCGCCTGCCCGTCGCCTTCGTCGACAAGACACAGCCGGGCGAAGTGCTGTCGAGAATGACTAACGACGTCTCGATAATGGGGCACAGCGTCCACGTCGCCGCCGAAATCATAGTAACGGGATTTTTGCAGATTCTCGCCATCACCGCGCTTATGTTCACTTACAACTGGGAGCTGGCGCTCATCGTCGCGGCAATCGTGCCGCTGTCGATGCTCGCTTCCTTTAAGCTGGGCAAGCGCAGCGGCAAGCACTTCGACCGCTTGTTCGAGCACGGCGGCAAGCATTATTCCTGCGTCGAGGAAACCTACGGCGGATATATGACAATCAAGGCCTATAACCTTGAAAAGGCGCGCGAGCAGACGCACGAGGAAATCAACGAAAAGATTAAAGAGGCCGAAGTCAAGGGCATCTTTCTTTCCTCGATAGTCCAGCCCATCATCGCTTTCGCAAACGCCGCGGCCTACGTCCTTATTTGCCTTTTAGGCGGATATTTTGCCATAAGCAAGCTGCTCTCGGTGGGCGGCGTCGTCGCCATCGTGCTGTATGCCCGTCAGTTCTCGGCTCCGCTCGAGCAAATCGCCGAGGGGCTTTCCAGCCTCCAGCGCATCCGCGCGGCGTCTAAGCGCGTCTACGGCATGCTGGACGAGCCCGAAATGGAAAAGCTTGAAGGAGAAATGCCCGAGACCATTCGGGGCGACGTCGACTTCGACCACGTCAAGTTCAGCTACAGCCCCGACCGTCCGCTGATTCGCGACCTCAATATTTCGGTCAAAAGCGGCCAGAAAATCGCCATCGTCGGGCCTACCGGCGCCGGCAAGACGACTATAGTCAACCTCTTAATGCGGTTTTACGACCTCACCGGCGGCAGTATTTTAATCGACGGCTGCGATATAAGCAAGGTCAGCCGCGAGAGCGTCAGGAATATGTTTTCGATGGTGCTTCAGGATACATGGCTGTTTAAGGGCAGCGTCTTTGATAACATCGCCTACGGCAAGGAAAAAGTGACGAGGGAGGAGGTCGAGGAAGCCGCAAAAAGCGCCTACGCCCACCATTTCATTCTGACGCTGCCGCAGGGCTACGATACCGAAATCGACGAGTCCTCCGCTAACATTTCGAGCGGGCAGAAGCAGCTTCTCACGATTGCGCGCGCCTTTTTGACCGACAGAGCGCTCTTGATTTTGGACGAGGCGACCTCAAACGTCGATACAAGGACGGAGATTTTAATTCAGAAGGCGATGGACAAGCTCATGGCGGGCAAGACCTGCTTCGTCATCGCCCACCGCTTGTCTACCATCGTCAACGCCGATTTGATTTTAGTGATAAACGACGGCGATATAGTCGAAACCGGCCGCCACGACGAACTTTTGAGGAAAGGAGGCTTCTACGCCGAAATCTTCAACTCTCAATACGCGATATAACTAAACCGAGATACCCGGTCGATTGCCTTTTCCGGCATTTTCCGTGAGCCGCCTTTTCAAACTTTCCAAGACTCGCGGAAAGGTCTTAAACACAATCCCCGGGTATTTTTTTGCCCAATTCTTTGCTCAATCCCATATTGTTTTGCTCACTAAAACTTCTGATTTGTTTCAAGCAATCCAAAACATGTTTGAGATATACGCGTAGGCATTAATTTATCCTTCTTTTCCCTGCAGTCCTAGCTTGAAAGCAAAAAAATTTGCAAAATTTGTCAAGTGTCTTAAAAACCATAATTTGGATTTTCAAAAGAGCGCAAAAACGCTCACAAAAGGCAGTCAATTATACTATTCTAAATTAAATCAGTTTAGAAAAAAAGCGCCAATCCCTGAATCGGGGTTAAAATTAGGTTGCTTTTACAACGATTTTCGCGCTTTAATTGCATAAAAATGAGCGTAAAAATAAAATATCGTTGACGCAACTAGCTTGTTAAGGTATAATTCTCCTTATCATAGCATCGGCGCCCAGGCGTCTGTTAAATTTATAGGAGGAGTAAAAAAGTATGAAAAAGAATCTGTTATCAAAAATACTTATCTTGATTCTCGTTCTTGTTACCGTTGTGGCTTTCGCCGCCTGCAACAAGAATAAGAAGAAGGATAATACGCCGACAGGTCCCAATCTGGATGAGGTCGTTACAAAGACTCCGCCGACTCCGGTTTATCCCAGCTATAACGGTCCTGATACTCTGGTCGCGGGTTACAGCTATTTCAGCAATAAGTTCAGCCCGTTCTTTTCCAAGACCGGTTATGACCAGGATGTCGCCGCGATGACGCAGGTCAGCCTGCTCACGATAGACCGTCTCGGCAACCTCATTTTGAATGGCATCGATGGCGAGACAACCGAGTATAACGGGACTGAATATCTCTATCAAGGTATTGCGGACTTCGAAATAGTGAGAAGCGGCGAAACCGGCCCGGCGGACTACAAGATAACGATCAGAGATGATCTGTTCTTCAGCGACGGCGTCCACATGACGATCGACGATGTCATTTTCTCGATGTATGTTCTCTGCGATCCCAGCTATGACGGCAGCTCGACGCTCTATGCCTCACCGATTAAGGGCATAAAGGAATACAGAACGGGCGTCACCCCCGATGTCTACGAAAAATACGTTGCCATCGCCGCTGACCTTCTCGAAGCCGGATACAGCGAAACTCCCACACTCGAAGACTTCACGCAAGGCCAATTTGATACATATTGGGGCGAAGCTCTCAATAATGCGGGCCTTAAGTTTACGCAGGAAATTATCGATTACGTTTTCGCCAACTACAATAACGCTGCTTATGAAGGTTACATGGGCAAATATAGCGTTCAAGAAATAACCGGCAACGAAGCGCTTCAAATCGCCTACGGTATGAGAATGTGGGGATTCGGCAGCTGGCTCAACGACTATGAGAAAGATGACGAAGGCACGTTAGGACTTGTGGGCGATGTCTATAAGTCGCTCTATACTCCCTGCGCCGAGGCAGACAAGGCGTTCCAGGTTTTAACCGGGGATTACGCCGGCTTCTACAAAGCAGCCGTCGCCGCTACCGAAGACGAAGACCTGTTCTATATCACCACGAACAACCCCGCATATTTGGTAGCCCCCTATTCCGGCGACAGATACGTTGCGGTGCCCAACGGCGATTTTGTGGACGCTCTCGACAATGTCTACGACTTCGAAACGACTTTCCCCACCGTAGAGGATTATTGGACGAACATACTCGAGTCCTACGGCTACGATCTCTCCGATGACGGAATCAACTATGAATCTGCCGGCTCCAGCATAAGAGATTTGGTAGCGGAGGAATTTATCAAAATCGAAGGCCCCAAGGATCCCGCAATGCAGGGCAAAGCTATCAACAGCATCGAAGGCATTAAGAAGACCGGCAACTACTCGATGACGGTCACTACCACCGAATTCGATGTCACCACCATTTATCAGCTCGGCATATCCGTAGCTCCGCTTCACTACTACGGAAGCAGATCCGCCTATAAGTATACCGAAAACAAATTCGGCTTTACCAAGGGCGATCTTTCGGGCGTAAAGGCGAAGACCACCGAGCCTATGGGCGCAGGCCCCTATAAGTTTGTGAGCTTTGAAATGGGTTCCGTAACTTTTGAAAGGAACCCCTACTACTTCAAAGGCTGCCCCAAACTGACCAACATCATCTTCAAAGAGACCGCGGACGCCGATAAAGTTCCCGGCGTTGCAGGCACCACGTTCGACGTCACCGATCCCAGCTTTAACGCCGAAGCGGTAGCTGCGATCAAGACTGAGAACACCAACGGTCAACTTTCCGGCGATAAACTGGTTACCAGCATCGTCGAGAACCTCGGCTACGGCTATATCGGCATCAACGCCGATAACGTCAAGGTCGGCACCGATAAGAAATCGGATGAATCCAAAAACTTGAGAAGGGCTTTCGCCACGCTGTTTGCAATCTATCGCGAGTATGCCGTCAACTCCTATTACGGCGACCTTGCAACGGTCATCAACTACCCGATTTCCAACACCTCTTGGGCGGCCCCCATCCCCACCGATGAGGACTATCAAATTGCTTACTCCAAGGATGTAGAAGGCAATCCTATCTATGACGTTGACGACTCGGATGCCCAAAAGTGGGCTAAGGCTTTAAACGCCGCAAAAGGTTTCTTTATCGAGGCAGGCTACACTTGGAACGAGGCACAAGGCAAGTTTACTGCTGCTCCCGACGGCGCCAAGCTCGTCTATGAAGTTATCATACCGGGCGACAGCATAGGTGACCACCCCTCGTTTGCCATTCTCACTGCGGTTAAAGCGGCTCTTGCCACTATCGGCATAACGCTCGAAATCAATGACCCCGCCAACAGCAACGTGCTTTGGACCGCTCTTGAAGCCGGCGAAGCCGAGATGTGGTGCGCCGCTTGGGGCGCCACCATCGACCCCGATATGTATCAGGTCTATTACAGCACCAACGTGGTAGGCCTCGGCGGCACCGACAGCAACCATTACGGCATTCAGGACGCCACTCTCGACGAGCTGATTATGGCTGCCAGAAAGAGCGATGACAACTCGTTCAGAAAGGCGACTTACAAGGACTGCTTTGAAATAATTATGGACTGGGCGGTCGAAGTTCCTTATTATCAGAGGAAGAATGCCATTTTGTTCAACAACACTCGCGTTAATATGGAAACCGTCACCCCCGACATCACCACTTTCTGGGGCTGGATGAACGACATCGAAAACCTCGAAATGAAATAAACTTAATAAGTTTTAAAGAAAGGACGGGGGCTTCTTAGTAAGCCCCCGCCAACTTTAAAACAGTATTATTATGTGGTATTAAATAACAATCGTGCAAAAAGCAAACAATAAACTAAACTAAGGTTAAAACATGCTGAAATTTATAATAAAAAGACTATTACTGTCTGCGGTAATCCTCTTTTTTGTAATGTTTTTAATATATACCGTCATGTATTCGCTGCCGTCGAGCTATGTCGAAACCATGGCGCGCGAGCTTGCCACCAAGCCCGGCAGTCAGAAAAGCGCGGCGCAATGGCTGGCCGAACTCAACGCGCAATACGGCATGGATAAAAACGTTTTTGAGGGCTTTTTAACTTGGCTCGGACAAGCAATTCAAGGAAATTTCGGCGATAGCTGGTATTACAGCATACCTGTTACCGAAGAGTTTTCCAAGGTCATTTGGAACAGCTTTTATCTCGGCGTCGCATCCTTTATTTTGGAAATTTTTATAGCGATTCCGCTCGGCGTAGTTGCGGCAAGGAAGCAGTATAGCGCGACGGATTATTCCGTTACCGTCGTTTCGCTCGTAGGAATTTCGCTGCCGACATTCTTCGTCGCCACCGTTCTCAAATTGATTTTTGCGGTCAAGCTGGGCTGGTTCGATATTTCCGGCATGCGCAGCCGCGACTATATCAATATGACGGAGATTCAACAATTCTTTGACGTTGCCAAACACTTCATTATGCCCATTATTACTTTGACGGTAATAAGCATAGGCGGAATGATGCGCTATACCCGCACCAATATGCTCGAAGTTTTAAATTCCGACTATATTAGGACGGCGCGCGCCAAAGGCCTTCCCGAAAGAAAGGTCATCAACCGCCATGCCTTTAGAAATACATTAATTCCCATTGTCACCATTTTGGGAGGCTCGTTACCCGGCCTTTTTGCCGGCGCGCTCATAACAGAAACTCTGTTCGCTATCGAAGGCATAGGCTATGCGTCCTACCACGCCATGATAGCGGGCGATATACCTTTTACGATGTTTTATCTTTCATTTATGGCAATCCTGACGTTGCTCGGCACACTCATCGCGGATATTCTCTATGCCGTGGTCGACCCGCGCGTCAGGATTAATTAAGGAGGGCGCTATGAAGAGAGATATGACTAATCCCGAAAATATCCGGGAAGAAGATTTGAACGACATCAACAAAGTTGTAAACGCGCCCGAAATAGACGAAAAACCGCCCGTCGATTTTCCGCAGCAGGCGCTCGACGATACCCGCCGCGTCAAGGTCATTTCGCCCTCGGTGCTGGTAGCCAAGAGATTTTTCAGAAACAAGCTCGCCATGGTCGGCTTGTTCATTCTTGTGTTTATGTTCGCTTTCTGTTTTTTGGGCGGACTAATAATACCTTATCGGCAGGAACAGACATTTCTTAAATACGACAACATCATGTTCCCTTATGCATCCTCCATCGAAAGGACGGAATATTTCAACTATTATATTGTGCCGCAAAGCGAAATTCACTATTCCGTCAGAAATATGATGAATTCATTCATTATTGAGATGGAAGCTTCGAGCCAAAGTGTCAAAAACGTTACAGACAACAACGGCAAACAGTATACAGTCAAAAAACTCGGCGACAAGATATTCAAGCTTGAATTCGATTACATTGAGGAAACGGCGGTTTATTCCGACAGAGTTCTTTTTGCAAAATACAAACAAAATCTCGCCACGACCGAATTGGAATCGGGACAAACTATAGATAATCTCACCGTTTTCAACGCGCAGGTCGAATTGAACCTTCCCTCCGGTTCTTTTGTTTACGGCGGAGAAAGTTATATCATTATGCCGGCCGTCGCCAAAATAAACAATATTTTCAAGATTGTTGACGACGGCACATTTACCTACAGCAGCGAGCCGCCCGCCGCAGGCTTTGAGGCGGCGGTAAAAGCCAATTTATCCAATCCTACCTTCTCGTTTGACGGAGGTGATTATTCAATCAGCCAGCAAGAGGACGGTAGCTATCGTATTACGCAAGACCACGGCATTCAGGATGCGTTATATACTTCGACTTATGTCTTTGACCGCTATGACACATCGGGGCCGGCTCTGTCTTCCGAATTCAAAATCGCAGCATACAAAGCCGTCTACGGCTCCGGCAGCTTTGATTTCGACGGCAAAAGCTATGAAATAGATGAAGACGACGAAGGCTTGAAAGTTATCTACGACGTAACAAGCGGCCAACGCATAAACTTTGCCAATATGTCCACATTTGTGGTGCGCCGCTATAACGGCGAAGATACTCTCTCGATTGAGTTTAAAAATCAACTGCTCCATAAAGTTCTGGAAATGAAGGACGAGGACATAACGATATCTGAATTTACCTACTACACCGTCCTCTTGGATGAAGAAGGAAATGAGATGCTCGACGAAAATGGCGAACCGGTATACGGTGAAGCCGACTTCGTCCTCGAACGCAAGCTCGAAAGTTTTGTTTTGACTAATTTGCAGGAAAAACTTTTGATTGATATCTACTCACCGCCGTCAAAAGACCATCTACTCGGCACCGACGCCAACGGCATGGATGTTCTCACGCGCATAATGTTCGGCGGCAGGATTTCGCTCATGGTCGGCTTCATCGTCATAATTTTATCGATGATAATCGGCGTTATTTTGGGCGGAATTGCCGGATACTTCGGTAAGTGGATAGACAACATTATCATGAGACTGGTCGACATCTTCAACTGTATTCCGACTTTGCCTATCTTGATAATCATGGGCGCGCTGTTTGACGAGCTCCAGCTCGAGCCTTACACCAGAATTATGTATCTCATGGTCATTTTGGGCGTGCTGGGCTGGTCGGGCATAGCGAGGCTGGTCAGAGGTCAGATTCTGTCGCTTCGCGAGCAGGAATTCATGATAGCGGCCGAGGCGACCGGCATCAGGGCGTCGAGAAGAATATTCAGACACCTCGTGCCCAACGTCATGCCCCAGCTTATCGTCAACGCGACGATGGGATTGGGCGGCATCATCATCACCGAATCGACGCTGTCATTCTTGGGACTCGGCGCCAAATATCCGCTGGCGACATGGGGCGCCATGATAAACGCCGTCAGCACTGCATCCGCAATGGTAGCTTACACTTATATATGGATACCCGTAGGCGTGCTTATCTGCCTCACGGTTATCGCATTTAACTTCGTGGGCGACGGTCTTCGCGACGCGTTTGACCCCAAAATGAAACGGTAGGAGGCGGGTTATGTCGGAAAACGAAACGAAAAAGGGATTCGCCGCCAAAGTCCAAAAGCTTTTTAAAAGGCACGAAAACAGAAAGACCAGCTATATTTCGGCGCGGGAATCTTCCAAAATATCGAGGAAGAACAGAAAAATCACCAACGTAATCGAGCGCAGACGCAAGAGGAAAAATGTGCCCGAGGAAGAATATATCACCGTCATGAA
>DAOTKC010000047.1:7407-10043 GCA_035449045.1 Eubacteriales bacterium | reverse complement strand
CAGCTTCCGCGAAAACCTCGACGTCAACTTAAGGCTGATTGACTGCGTCGGCTATATGGTGGACGGCGCGCTGGGCGTCGCCGAGGGCGGCAAGGAGCGGCTGGTTCGAACGCCGTGGTTCGAGGAGGAAATCCCCTTTTCCAAAGCCGCCGAAATCGGCACCGAAAAGGTCATCAAGCAGCACTCCACAATAGGGATACTTGTGACGACCGACGGCACGGTGACCAACATCGAGCGGGGCGCCTATCTCGAGGCCGAAGCGAGGGTGGTGAAGGAATTAAAAGAAATCGGCAAGCCGTTTGCCATCGTCCTGAACACGCGCGAGCCGTCCTCCGATAACGCCAAGGCGCTCGCCGCCGCGCTCAACGAAAAATACGACGCGCCCGTCGTTATAAAAGACGTTCTCAATATGACGGAGGATGATATTACCGAAATTATGGAAAGCGTGCTGCTTGAGTTTCCGGTAAAGCTCATCAACGGCATTACGCCCGAGTGGATGAAGGCGCTCGATGTCGGCTGCGACATAATAAAAGAGCTCATTAAAATTTTATCCGACATCGCCGAAAACGTCGTCAAGATGCGCGATACCGACAAAATCGCCGAGAAGTTCGAAGACTTTAAGTTCTTCAAGCGGCCGGCCGTCGGCACAATGGACACCGCGGTAGGCCACATCGACATCACGCTGGAGCCCGCCGACGGGCTGTTCTATCAAGTCGCCTCCGAGGAGTGCGGAATCGACGTCACCGACGAGCTCAAGCTTTTGACCAGCCTAAAGCGCCTCCGCATAGCCAAGGACAGCTACGACAAAATCAAGGCGGCGCTCGACGACGTCGAGGACACCGGCTACGGCGTAGTCATGCCGACGATGGAGGAGATGGAACTCGAGGAGCCCGAAATAGTCAAACAGAACGGCCAGTTCGGCGTGCGCCTTAGAGCATCCGCGCCCTCCCTTCACATCCTTCGAGTCGACGTCGACACCGAGGTCTGCCCCATAGTCGGCACCGAGCAGCAGGGCGAGGAACTCGTCAAAAGCATCATCGACCAGTTCGAGGGCGACAGCAAGGCCATTTGGGACACCAACATCTTCGGCAAGTCGCTTTCCGTGCTCGTCAACGACGGCATGACCGCCAAGCTCAACGCCATGCCCGAGGAAGCGCGCGTCAAACTCAGAAGGACGCTGGGCAGAATTATAAACGAAGGCCGCGGCGGCGTAATCTGCATTTTACTGTAGGCTTGCCAAAACTAAATTACCAGGAAAATATAACACACTTAAATATTATTAAATAGCAAAAAGCCTGAAAAAGCCGCGAGAGCGCGGCTTTTTTCGCTAAAATTAAAAATTTTATTAACTTGAAAAAAGGACAAGGTTATTATATACTTTAGCTATGGAAAATTTTGAGTTCAGTTTGCCGACAAAGGTCTATTTTGGGCGCGGTTACGAAGAAAAATCGGGCGCCATCATTAAAAGTTACGGCTATTCTTCTGCGCTCGTCGTCATCGGGCAGGGCAGCGTCAAGAAAAGCGGGCTACTTGACAAGGTCACGGCCTCGCTCAAAGAGGCGGGCGTGGAGTTTTTCGTTTTAGAGGGAGTTCAGCCCAATCCCCTGCTCGGCAAGGTCAAGGATGGAATCGAATTAGTCCGTAATAAAGATATAAAATTCATTTTGGCGGTCGGCGGCGGCAGCGTCATCGACACCGCCAAGGCAATCGGAATCGGCGCCTTATACGACGGTCCGGTTTGGGATTTCTTCGGGCTTGATGCCAAGGCTAAACCTAAAAAGTCGCTTGCCGTGGGCACAATTCTCACTATTGCCGCCGCGGGCAGCGAGACCAGCAACAGCTGCGTCATAACCAACGAGGACGGCATGCTCAAGCGAAGCACCTCGGGCGACGCACTCCGCCCGCTCTTTTCCGTTTTAAACCCCGAAAACGCGGCCACGCTCAGCCCCCATCAGGTCGCCTGCGGCGTCTCCGATATGATGGCGCATATAATCGAGCGCTATTTCACCAATACTAAAAACGTTCACCTTTCCGATATGATGTCGGAGGCGGTCATGCGCTCCGTCGTCTTTAACGGGCCGGAAGCCGTCAAGAACCCCTCGGGTTACGATGCCATGGCGGAGATCATGTGGGCGGCGTCAATCGCCCACAACGGCATACTCGGCATGGGGCGCGAGGAGGACTGGGCGTCCCACAAAATAGCGCACGAGCTCTCGACCGTCTTTGGCACGGCGCACGGCGAAGCGCTTGCAGTCGTGCTTCCCGCATGGATGGGATACACGGTGAATCACGACGTTAGGCGGTTCGCAAGATTTGCGCGGCAGGTGTTTTCCATTCCCTACGACTATAACGATTTTTTGGAAAACGCCCTGGACGGCATAGCGTCATTCCGTCAGTTTTTGAAAAACTTGGGACTTAAAACCTCGCTTTCCGAGCTTGGCGCCACCGAAAACGACATCGCCGCCTTGGCGGCCGCGACAGCCAAAAGGCCCGACACCGGCACTATCGGCAATTTCGTTGCGCTTGATAAAAACGATATATTAAACATTTTAAAGCTGGCGCTTTAAAATAAATTAATAATTAATAATTAATAATGAATAACGGTGGGGGCGGCGCTGAAGCGCGAACGAAAAACG
>DAOTKC010000047.1:0-7307 GCA_035449045.1 Eubacteriales bacterium | reverse complement strand
AAAACGAACAACGAAAAACGGTGGGGGCGGCGCTGAAGCGCGAACGAAAAACGAAAACGAACAACGAAAAACGGTGGGGGCGGCGCTGAAGCGCGAACGAAAAACGAATAACGAACAACGAAAAATTTGCGGATTATATGTTGAGTAAGGAAAATGGTGGGTTGGATATGAGAAAGTTGAGGATTTTGGCGGGTTTGGCGGTTGCGGCTTTGACTCTCGGAAGCTGCTTAGCGGGCTTTTGGGGTTGCTCTAAGAGTAACGCCGAGCCAGATTACACGCCCATTCCCGGTAAAAAGGCGGTGCTGATGCTGCCCGGTCTTGAGGGCAGCGCGCTTTACGACCTCGCGACGGGCAATGAAATCTGGAGCTTGGAAACGGATACTTTAAACTACGTCCTTGCCAACATTCCGCAGTATACGCTCGACCTCATGGCAGTCGAGGACGATATGACGCCGAGCTGGAAAATGCGCGTCGGCAATATGAACGACGCCGAGGGCATCAAATATTCGCTGTTTACGATTTTCAAAGATATTTATTTTATTTTGGAGGACCTGCAAGAGGAGTTCGGCACATCCTACGACCTTACGGTGTGGCAATACGACTGGCGGCAGGACAATGACGTTTCGGCCGGAGAGCTTGAAGAATACATCAAGGTCAACCGCTATGAAAAAGTGGCGTTCATAACGCACAGCATGGGCGGCATAGTGGTGGCGGACTATCTGAAAAAGCCGGAAAACCGCGCGCGCACCGAGCTGTTCGTGCCCATTTCGGCGCCCTTTTTAGGCTCGCCGTCTGCGCTCGTCAACCTTTTCGGAAGCATTGAAAAAGGCGTCGCCGGCACCGATATCCTCCCCATACTTTTAGGGCAGGAGGCCTTCCAAATCTCGGCAAGGCATATGGCGCCCGTCTATCAACTTTTGACTTTTGACGAGTTCATTTTAGACCCCGATATGCCAAACGGCTGGGAAAGCCATCTTTACATCGGCGACGAAACGGCCACGGTTTCCGAGCTTGTCGAGTTTATGCTGGCGAAAGACTACGACTGGATTAAAAATTCCAAGGGCGAGGTTTGGCCGATAATAAGCCGCATAAAGGAATATCATGACTCCCACTTTTTTGTTAGCGAGGATGGCGAGCTCGTTCACGTTACCGCGCTCGTCGACACCAGATATATAGCGGGAAAAGACATCGCGACAGCAATCGCCATTAGGATTGACCCCGAAAGCGGGCTCATCGAGAAAAAGGCCGACGTTGGCTTTTCGCTCTTCGGCGACGGCATTGTGCCGGCCTTTTCGGCGACGGCGGGCATGGACTACGACGCCGAAAACGTCTATCTTCTGGATGAATGCAAGGGACACCTTGACATACCCTGCATTCCCTCCGCGCTTGAAGCCATGCGAGAGATATTTACCGAGCTTTTCGGAAAAAGCTGAAGCTTTTTCCGAATTAATAATTAATAATTAATAATGAATAATGGCGGGAGCGGCGCAAGCGGAGAGCGACGCAAGCGCCGAACGAAAAACGAAAAACTAAAAACGAAAAACGGCGGAGCGCGGCGCAAGCGGCGAACGAAAAAAATAACTGTGGAATGCTAGATGGTTGAAGATACAAAAGTTAAGGTAAACGAAATTATAAAGGCGTTCGGACTTTCCTTTGGCGCGGACTATTTTGCGCCTTACGGCGAGGGGCACATCAACCGCACCTTTCTTCTCGTTTTGGAAGACGGACAAAAATACATAGTCCAAAAAATTAACAACCGCATATTCAAAGATGTTGCCGCGCTCATGAAAAACATCGCCGCCGTCATTGACCACCTCGCAAAAAAGGGCGGGCGGCACCTTCAATATATAAGAACGGCGGAGGGCGGAAGCTACTTTTTCGACGGCGAGGGGTATTTCAGAGTTTACGATTTCATTGATAATTCCGTTTCCTATCAGACGGTGGAAAATCCCGCGCATTTTTTCGCCGCCGCTGCGGCGTTTGCCAAATTCCAAAGAATGCTCGGTGATTTTGACGCCGCCAAGCTCACCGAGGTTTTGCCCGGCTTTCACGACACCGTAAAGCGGTTTTTTGATTTTAAGGCGGCGATTGCATGGGGCATTCCCGAAAGGCTGAAAAAGGCTTCTCCGGAAATTGATTTCGCGCTGAAAAGAGAGGGGATAACCGCAAAAATCACCGGCGCACTTAAATCGGGGGAAATTCCGCTTAGAGTGACGCACAACGACACCAAACTCAACAACGTGCTCATCGACAATATAAGCGGCGAGGGCGTCGTCATCGACTTCGACACCATAATGCCGGGCTCACTCCTCTACGACTTCGGCGACGCCATTCGATTCGGCGCGAGCTCGGCCAAAGAAGACGAGGCCGACTTAACAAAGGTCGCCTTCCGCCTCGACCTTTTCGAAGTTTACGCCGAAGGCTTTTTGAAACACATCGGAAAAATCGAGGAGTCGGAGCGCGAAAATCTCGCTTTTTCGGCGCTGCTCATGACTTATGAATGCGGCATAAGGTTTTTAGCCGATTACCTTTCGGGCGACACTTATTTCAGGACGGCTTATCCCGAGCACAACCTTGTCCGCGCCAAAAATCAGTTTAAGCTGGTTGCGGACATGGAAAGGGCGATGCCCGAAATGGAAAAAATCATTAAAAAATATTCCTGACAAAAAATTTAATACAAATTTTCCAAAATGTGGCGAAAACCCTTAACAGGCGCCCTCTTTTGTGCTATCATTCAAAAGCCGCGGGGAAACGGCGGCAGATAGTTTTTAAAATTTTTACAAAGAATAGGCGAAGAAATGAAAAAAAGCAGAAGCGGCGATATAGCGGTTTTGGGCGTGTTTATCGCCCTCATCATAGTTTTGCAGGCGATAGCCGAGGTCATTCAGCTTTTCGGCATGGCGATAAGCCTTGCTCTCGGCCTCATTCCCGTTTTAGTGCTTGCCCAAATCAAGGGCGCAAAGATGGGCGCGCTCGGCGGGCTTGCTTTCGGGCTGACCAGCCTTGTAATAGCCGTCATTCGCGCCGCCGCCGTGCCGATGTTCGCGATTGCCATCAATCCGCTTGTCTCGGTGTTTCCGAGAGTGATGTCGGGCTTGATTGCGGGTTTGGTTTATTCGGCCATGTCGCGGCGCTGCCAGAGCGCGGCGAGAGGCGGGCTTAACTCGGCTGTATCGGCGCTTTCGGGCGTTTTAACCAACACCGTTTTATTTCTTTCGATGTTTCTCGCCTTTGCCTTCGGCAGGACTTACGGCCCGACCACCGTCAACTTTTCTTGGCTGCTCGGCGCCATAGTCGCCGTCAACACCGTCGTTGAGGCCGCCGCCTACGTCGCCATCGTGCCCGCCATCGTCTTCGCGCTGCAAAAAGCGCAAATAAAGCTCGCCGAGGCGAAGATGGACGCCGCCATACCCGCCGAAAACGAGAACTCAGAGGCCGAAAGCTCGCCCGAGCTTGAAGAAAAAAGCGGCGAATAGTTTGTTTTTCCCGCTTAAAACTATTAAGATTAAAAATGTCATCAAATAATAAAATCCCCGTTTCGGGGATTTTTTATTATCGGTTGTATTTGCATTACTTATCTGGCAAATATTCTAACTCTAGCTCGCCTTAGGTGCTTTCGGCTAATTCGGCTTAGAGCGCCTTTTTCCAAAGGCCGTGCAGGTTGCAATAAGCGTATGCCGCAATCACCTTGTCGTCGGGAGTGAGCGCGAACACCGCTTTGGGCTCGCCTTTGCAGTTTTTGCGTTGGCCGCCTTGTTCGGTCTCTAAGTAAACCCAGTCGATGTAGTGCTCGGGAAGCATGGGGTGAGGAGCGGAGCCAACCAAAACCGTGACGAGGCCGCCCGCGATTTCGACGACGGGTATATGCTTTTCATAGCTGGCGTCGACGGTATTTGGCTCTAGAAGTTGCATATCCTCGCCGCAGCAGACGACGGGAATTCCCGAGTCGTTAATCATGCCTATTATGTTGCCGCAATATTGGCAGATGTAAAATTTCTTCTCCATTTTTATTTCCTCCTAATGAATTTACATTAATTATATAATGAATCGCGCCTTTTCGCAAGCTCAAAATATCGCATTAGCAAGCGGTAGCGTTTAACTAAGATTTACAACGGTTTTTGCGGCGGCAGATCAATCGTTGCCGGGTTTTCGGTCGGTCGAAAACCATAAAAAAAGCCGCCCGAGGGCGGCTCGCTTTTACACTATACCTTGCGACATCATAGCTTCGGCGACCCGGAGGAAGCCCGCTATATTGGCGCCCATCTGGTAGTTGCCGGGCGCGCCGTAATCTCTCGCCGCCTTGTCGATGCTCTTGAAGATGTTGACCATGATTTGCTCCAACTTCTTCTCGACTTCCTCAAAGCTCCAGAACATTCTCTGGCTGGCCTGAGCCATCTCGAGCGCGCTCGTCGCGACGCCGCCGGCGTTGGCGGCCTTGCCCGGTGCGTAATGGATGCCGTTTTCCTCAAAATAGGCGACGGCCTCCACGGTGCAGGGCATATTGGCGCCCTCGGCGACCGCTACGCAGCCGTTTTTGTGGAGAGTCTTGGCCGCCTCAAAGTCGAGCTCGTTTTGGGTGGCGCAAGGCAGCGCGATATCACAGGGGATATTCCAGATATTTTTGCAGCCCGCGCCGTAGACGGCGTTCGGATGGTAGTTCAAATATTCCGAAATCCGCTTCCTTTCCGTTTCCTTAAGCTTCTTGACGAGGGCGAGGTCGATGCCGTCTTTATCGTAGACGTAGCCGTCGGAGTCGCTCATCGCAATAACCTTGGCGCCGAACTGCGTCGCTTTCTCGTGGGCGTAAATGGCGACATTGCCCGAGCCCGATATAACGACGTTTTTGCCTTTAAGATCTATGCCGTTGGCTTTCAGCATCTCGCGGAGAAGGAAGATGAGGCCGTAGCCTGTCGCTTCCATTCTGACGTAGGAGCCGCCGTAGGTCAAATTGCGGCCGGTCAAGACGCCCGAGTGCTCGTTGGCGAGTTTTTTGTAGTAGCCGAAAAGATAGCCGATTTCGCGGCTGCCCACGCCGATATCGCCGGCGGGCACGTCGCTGTCGGCGCCGATATGGCGGAAGAGCTCCGACATAAAGCTGTGGCAGAAGCGCATAGCCTCGAACTCCGACTTGCCCTTGGGGTCGAAGTCGGCGCCGCCCTTGGCACCGCCGATGTTGGTGCCTGTCAGCGAGTTTTTGAAAATTTGCTCGAAGCCCAAAAACTTCATTATCGAAAGGTTGACCGAGCTGTGGAAGCGAAGCCCGCCTTTATAAGGGCCGATTGCGCTATTGAACTGGACGCGGTAGCCGCGGTTGACGCGCACGTTGTTGTGGTCGTCAATCCAAGGAACGCGGAAGATAATGACGCGCTCGGGCTCGGTTATCCGCTCCAAAAGCGCGGTGTCGCGATATTCGGGGTGGCGGTCGATGACGGGTTCCAGCGACAGGAGCACCTCGGTAGCCGCCTGAATAAACTCGGGCTGCTTATCGTTTTTACGGTATAGCTCTTCCAAAACATCGGTAATGTATTTATTCATAAGTGCACTCCTAAATTAAAAAAATAATATCATATTTTTTTCAAAAGCGAATAAATTTTTTTTCATAAAATCCAAAAAAATTTAATAATCGGGGCATCTATACAAGTATTAGTCAATTTTTATACATTTTTGCATATCAAGGCGCAAATTAAATTCTGATTTTGTCTGATTACGGCCTCGCAAACCTACTTTTGGTTTCAGTTTTTAGCTTTTTCTCAATTAATATTACTCTCTTAAAATAGGCGCGGAATTAAGATACGGGAAGCGGAACGAGGCTCGGCGAGGGGCAACAGGGAGCGTATAGATAATGCGTGACCGCATTGCCCCGAAGACAGTAAACACAGTCACGCGCCCAGAAGCTTAACTCTGCCTTTAATAATTATTTTAAGATTACAAATTATAAGAGAGAAGTAAAGCACAAGCTAAAAACCTAGGTTTAATCGGAAAAATACGAGGTAAGTATATGAATTTTTGGAAAAACGCGCCGCTTGAGTTTAAATATCCCAGACTCCAAGAGGACATCGAGCGCGACATCGTGGTGGTCGGCGGCGGAATCGCGGGCATAATGGCGGCCTATAACCTTGCCGAGCGGGGTAAAGAGGTTACGCTTGTCGAGGCGGACAAGCTTTTTTCGGGCGTAACCGGCCTCACTACGGCGCATATCGAGGCGATTCAAGGGCTTAAATATTCAAGCTTGGCGCGTCGGAGCGCCAAGAAGGCCGCGCTGTTTTTCGAGTCGCAGAGCCGCGGCATCGAGCTCATTGAGGAAATAGTGAAAAAGCACTCGATAGACTGCGGCTTTAAGCGAACGCCCAGCCATGTTTTTGCGGCGTCACACGAGGACCTTGAAACGCTGAAACAGGAATACGAGGTTTTGAAAATAATAGGCGCCGAGCCCGAGTGGCTGGACAACCTAGAGTTTTTCGGCGAGCGCGCGCCCGCGATAAAACTTGCGGGACAGGCGCAGTTCAACCCGATTGAGTTTCTTTCCGCCATTCCCAAAAACTTTGAAATCTACGAGGATACGCGGATTTTGAGAATAGACTTCGATTCCAACACCCTCTATTTCCACGGCGGCAAAATCCGCGCAAAAACCGTTATAATCGCCACCAACTTCCCGACTAAGGACATCCCGGGCTGGTATTTTATCAGAATGTATCGCTCGTCGTCCTATGCCGCCGCCTACAAAATCGGCGAGAACTTTGAAGGAAACTATCAAAGCACCGCCGAAAACGGCTTCACTTACCGCGGCTATAAAGATATGTTGATTGTCGGCGGGCTTGACCACCGCACCGGCCGCGTTGACGCCGAAGGGAAGTTTGAACGCCTTGAGGAGAGGGCGAAGCGACTTTATCCCAACGCCGAGTTTGCGGGAAGATGGTCGGCCAACGACTGCGTTACCTTCGACGGCATGCCTTTTGTAGGCGAATATGCCAGAACTACGCGCCGCGCCTATGTGATAACTGGCTTCAACAAGTGGGGCATGGCGAATTCCGCCGTTTGCGGCGAGCTTATCGCCGATATCATGGATGGCAAGGAAAACAAATTCAGAGAGCTGTTCAGCCCCGACCGTAGCATTTTCAGCGTGTCGGTGGTCAAAAACCTCCTTTCCGTCGTCAACAACTTAGTTATCCGCCCGATACTGCCGCCGCTTCGAACCTCGGCATCCCTTAAGCCGGGAACCGGCGGTATCGTCTGGCACCGCGGCGCCAAGCGCGCCGTCTATAAGGGTGAAAACGGCGCACTCCACGTCTTACAGTCCAACTGCGCGC
>DAOTKC010000046.1:0-10493 GCA_035449045.1 Eubacteriales bacterium | reverse complement strand
CCGCCTCCGAGAACAAAAAGGCGACCAAGAGCCTGCACCGCGCCGCCGACGCCAAGGCGTCGGGCAACGTCAAGTTGCTTTCTTCGAGCGAGCCCGATTCCGACTACTTTTTGGCGTCCGACATCGTTTGCACGATATACGACGCCGAGCTTATTTATAAGTCGATACTTTTAAATAAGCCGGTTATTGTCTTCGGGCCGGAGAACGACGTCGAGACCGCCGATTTGGAGTATTTGGCCGAAAAAGGGCTGATTTACTACGCCAAGACGCTGCCCGAAACGGTTATCGGGCTCTACAACATACTCCAGAGCGACTTTAAGGAAAGGCAAAAAGATGCCGCGGAGTCCTTTATAAAGCCCTCCGCCGAAGGCGCGCTTGTTAAAATCATTTCCGCACTCGCGGCGTCGGCAAAAAAAGATGAAGATTGAAGCCCTTAATAAGCTAGCTAAAAAGCAGGGATTTAAGCGCGGCGACGAGCTTCTATCTTTGGGCGGCTTTAAGGCGACCGATATTTTAGACTACTGCTACTACGACGCCGAAAGCGAATTTGCGGCGGTCGTCCTTCGCCGCGGCAAGGAAAAGCGCCTGACGGTGAGAAAGCAGCCCGAAGAAACGCTGGGGCTGGAGTTTTCCGACGAACTCGAGATAAAACACTGCCGCAACAACTGCGTCTTCTGTTTCGTCAGCCAGCTTCCCAAGGGGATGCGCCGCTCCGTCTACGTCAAAGACGACGATTACAGACTGTCATTTATAAGCGGAAGCTACATCACGCTGACCAACCTTTCGGAAGAGGATATAGCGCGGATAATTCGTCTAAAACTTTCGCCGCTCTATATCTCGGTGCACGCGTTCGACACAAAAACGCGGGTTTATATGCTCAAAAACAAGGCCACAACCTCGCTTTTTGAGATTATGCGCCGATTCGCCGAGGCAGGCATAAAGATGCACACCCAGGTCGTTGTCTGCGAAAATCTCAACGACGGCGAGATTTTGAGAGAAACGGTGGAGGAGCTTTATAAGCTCTATCCCGCCGTTGAAAGCTTGGCGCTGGTGCCCGTCGGACTGACGAAGTTCCGCGACGGCCTCGCCGAGGTCAAGCCGATAACGAAAGAGAACGCGGGAAAGATAATCGCGATGGCGGAGGAGTTCGCGGCGGCGCGGCCAAACTTTTTGTGGTGCGCCGACGAGATGTATATGATAGCGGGGCGCCGGCTTCCCGACTATGACCGCTACGGAAGTTTTCCTCAGATTGAAAACGGCGTCGGCATGGTGAGGGACTTCGAAAAGAAATTTGAGGAATCCTTAAGCAACCTGACGCCCTCCGATAAAAGAGTAAATGCCGTTTTGGTGACGGGCAAATCCTTCGAAGCGCGCCTAAAAGAGGCGGCGGCCGCGATTTTGAAAAAACTCGGCTCCACTTCTAAACTAGAAGTAATCGGCGTAACGAACAGCTTTTTCGGTGAAACCGTAACCGTGGCCGGCCTTGTGACGGCGGGCGACATCATAAGAGAGCTAAAAGGGCGCAGTGCCGATTTCGCCGTAGTGCCGCGCTGTATGCTTAAAGAATTCGGCGACGTCTTTTTGGACGATGTCGGACTTAAAGAGCTGGAGAATGAATTGGGTATGCCGGTGCGCGTCGCGGCGGCCGACGGCTCCGACCTGATAGAAACGTTGCTGGATAGCCGAGTGCGGACGGGGTTTGAATGCAATACCGAGCGGCCTCGAAAAAACTGATTTGAATTATTCGGAATAATAAGGAATGCGCTTAAATTTTGCTTTAAGCAAAAAGATTAAGAGCGCGGGAAAAAATGAAACCGGTAGTAGCCATAGTGGGAAAGCCGAATGTCGGCAAATCGACCTTCTTCAACCGCATAACGGGGAAGCGGCTTTCCATTGTCGAAAACACGCCCGGCGTCACCCGCGACCGCCTCTATGCCGACGCCGAATGGTGCGGCCGCGAGTTTACCCTTGTCGATACCGGCGGGCTGGAGCTTAAGAGCGAGGACGAGATGTGGCAGAATATCCGCCTTCAGGCGGAGGCCGCCGTCGCAACCGCCGATTTGATTCTTTTTATCGTCGACGCCAAGACCGGCCCGCTTCTCGACGACGAGCGCGTCGCGACTTATCTTAAGAGGTCGGGCAAGCCCGCGCTTTTGGTCGTCAATAAAATCGACAACAACGAACAGCACCTAGCCTACGATTTTTACTCGCTCGGCATGGGCGATCCCTTCGCGATTTCGGCGGAGCAGGGCAAAGGTTTGACCGAGCTTCTCGACGCCATAATCGAGCACTTGCCTTGCGACGAAAGCATTCCCGAGGAAGAATCCGCGATAAAAATCGCGGTGGTGGGCAAGCCCAACGCCGGCAAAAGCTCGCTTGTCAATAAGCTCCTCGGCTATCCCCGCGTCATAGTGAGCGATATAGCGGGCACGACGCGCGACGCCATCGACACCGAGCTTGAGTATGACGGCCAAAAATTTATTCTCATCGACACGGCGGGCATCCGCAAGAAAAAGAACATCACCGATACCTTGGAAAGTTACAGCGTCATGCGCGCTCTCGGCGCCATCAGGCGCGCCGACGTCGTGCTTATCGTTGTCGACGCTTTCGACGGCATATCCGAGCAGGACGTGAGGATAGCGGGCTACGCACACGAGCAGGGCAAGCCCTCGCTCATTATAATGAATAAGTGGGACCTTGTCGAAAAGGACTCGTCCACCGTCAACAAGTTCAACCGCAAGCTTGCCGAGGACTTGAAGTTTATGGAATATTTCGTGCCGCTCTACATCTCGGCAAAGACCGGCCAAAGAGTGGGAAACGTCCTCGAAAACGTCAAAAAAGTGTTCGCAAACGCCAACCGCCGCATAACGACAGGACTTCTCAACGATGTTTTGGGCGAGGCGGTCAGCGTCAATCCGCCGCCGGCGAGAAACGGCAGGCAACTGAAAATTCTGTTTATGTCGCAGGTAGCCGCGCCGCCGCCCGCCTTCGCCATTTTCGTCAACGACCCCACTTTAGTTCATTTCTCCTACGAGCGGTATCTCGAAAACTCGATCAGAAAGAGCTTTGACTTCTCGGGCACACCTATAAAGCTTTTTTTTAGAGAGCGCAAGCGCTACGACGCTTAAAAGATACCGAGATAAAAACAATATTTTTTGTCATCGCCGATAGCCTTTTGCGAACAAAACGCCACTGCTCGACTGAAGCAAATATGAGTATATTATCAAGCCCAAAGAGCGTTGTCCGATAGAGGGCATGAGCTTAAAATTGTTGCCAAATTTTAGCCGTTATGCTATTATTTTGTAACTTGGAGGCTACTATGGTTTACACCGATAAAACGAAAGAAGATTTGGCTGCGATTTTGGCAAACGAACAAAAGAATTACGCCGCTTTCAAAAAGCAGAAGCTGGCGCTCGACATGACGCGCGGCAAGCCTGAAAAGGCTCAGCTCGACATCGCCCTTCCCATGCTGAAAATGCTGGGCGATGATAATTTTGATTTTAAAACCGCAGGCATCGACGCAAGAAACTACGGCGGCCTCGACGGCATTCCCGAAATGCGCGAAATCTTCGCCGAGCTATTTGACGTTTCGCCCGACGAAGTAATTGCGGGCGACGGCAGCAGCCTCGCCATCATGTATAAGCTCGTCCAGCACGGCAAGCAGTTCGGTTTTTTGGGAGCGACACCATGGAATAAACTTGCCAAGGTCAAGTTCATTTGCCCCACTCCGGGCTATGACCGCCACTTCAACATCTGCAAGCACTTCGGCATCGAGATGATTTCCGTCCCCACCGACGAAAACGGACCGGATATGGCGGTCGTCGAAGCCCTCGCCGCCGACGAGTCGGTGAAGGGCATGTGGTGCGTCCCCAAATACAGCAACCCGACGGGCATCATTTATTCCGACAAAGTGGTGGAGCGGATAGCCTCGATGAAAGCCGCTGCCGACTTCCGTGTCTTTTGGGATAACGCCTACATAGTCCACGCGCTCTACGGCGAGGACAAGCTCAAAAACATCTTCGACTGCTGCAAAAAGGCGGGCAACCCCAACCGCGTCTTCGCATTCACTTCGACGTCCAAAATCACTTTTGCGGGCGCGGGCGTAGCGGCGTTGGCGTCTTCTAAGGAAAACCTCGCCGAATACAAGAGCAGAATCATGTTCGAGACGATAGGCCCCAACAAAATCAATCAGCTAATTCACGCAAGGTTTTTGAAGAATAAAGATTGCGTCAAGTCGATTATGGAAAAGCACGCCGACATACTGCGTCCCAAGTTTGAGCTTGTCGTAAAAATGCTTGAAGAGCTTGCGGCCGACGGACTTTGCACCTTCACCCGTCCGCGCGGCGGCTATTTTGTCAGCCTCAACGTTGTTCCCGGCTGCGCCAAGCGCGTCGTCCAGTTCGCCGCCGAAGCGGGAGTCAAGCTCACCGAAGCGGGCGCCACCTACCCTCTCGGGCTCGACGACAAGGACGCCAACATTAGGCTTGCGCCCAGCGTTCCGCCCATCAGCGAGCTGGAAACGGCTATGAAGGTCTTAATAAACTGCGTGCGGATAGCGGTGCTCGAAAAGCTCGCCGCCTAAGTTTAATGACGAAAACGCGCGATTAACGGCCGATTAAGTTATTTAAACCCCGATTCGCGCCAAATTAAAAAACCGTTGCTGGCTATACAGCAAAAATAAAAAACCGCGGATTCGCGAAAAGGCGGCAGATATGGTTAGCATGACCGGTTTCGGCAAGGGCGAGTTTGAGGCGGACGGCATAAAGGCGTCCTTCGAGCTCAAATCCGTCAACCACCGGTTTTTGGACATTTCGATGAGGTTCCCCAAAAATCTTTCGTTTTTGGAGGATTCCGTTCGCCGCGAGCTCGGCAAATATTTCACGCGCGGGCACATCGACGTCTACCTCGCCTTCGAGGACAAGAGCGAGGGGAGCATTGAGGCCGAGATAGACTTTCTTAGGGCCGCGGCTTATGTCGAAGCGGCGTCAAAGCTCTCGGAAAAATTCGGGCTTGACAACGATTTCACGGTGTCGTGCCTTTTAAAGGCGCCCGAGGTCGTCGACGTCAAGAACGCCGAGATCTGCCGCGAAAAAATCAGCTTTGTCGCGCTGACGGCGCTGAGGCCTGCATCCGAAAGCCTGAAAGAGATGAGGGAGAAAGAGGGCGCGGCAATAAAGAGCGACCTTGCGGCTTATCTAAAGCTTATCGAAGACGACACCGCCAAGATAAAAAAACTGGCGGCTGGCGCGGCGGCGGACTTCGCCGTCAAGCTTAAAGAGAGAATTAAAGAGGTCATAGCCGACGCCGCCATAGACGAGAACCGCCTCATGACCGAGCTCGCCATATACGCCGACAGAGTGGCGGTCGACGAGGAGATTTCGCGGCTTACGGCGCACATCGAACATATGCGCGAGCTTATAGACGAGGAAGGGCCGCAGGGGCGGAAACTTGACTTTTTAATTCAGGAGCTTTACCGCGAAACAAACACCATTGGCAGCAAGTGCAACGACGCCAAGGTGACGCGGCTCGTATTAGTCATTAAAAACAACATTGAAAAGATGCGCGAGCAAATTCAAAATATCGAGTGAGCCAATGAAAAAAGGTATTTTATTCGTCATATCGGGGTTTTCGGGTTCGGGAAAGGGCACCGTGCTCGCCAAAGTCTTAAAGCTCGCCCCCAAGCTCAGGTTTTCGGTGTCGGCCACCAGCCGCGCGCCGAGAAAGACGGAGACCGAAGGCAAGGACTACTTTTTCGTGTCGGAAGAAACGTTCCGCCAAATGATAGAAAAAGACGAGTTTTTGGAGTATACTAAAACTTACGGCAACTATTACGGCACGCCCAAAGCCCAGATATTGGGTTCGACGGAGCGCGGCGAGGATGTCGTTTTGGAGCTCGACGTCATAGGCGCCGTCAACTTAAAGAAAATCTATCCCGACGCCGTTACCATTTTTTTGACTGCGCCCTCGCTCGAAGCCGTGAAGAACAGGCTTCTTCAGCGCGGTTCCGAGACGCCCGAGTCGATAGCGCTTCGAATCGAGCAATATAAAAAGGAAATCGAATACATCGAGAGCTACGATTACGCCGTCATAAACGACGACATCGACCGCTGCGCCGAGGATATTCTGGCAATAATGCGCGCCGAAAACCGCCGCACCAAACGCTTATGCGATTTAAAAAGTTCAATACTTAACGGAGGCAAATATGTTGATTGACCCGCCTATCGATAAATTGATAAAGAAAGCCGAATGCCGCTACGCTCTGACCTGCGCCGCCGCCAAGCGCGCGCGCGTCCTCCTCTCGCAGGAGTCGTCGTATCTTGAAAAATCGGGCATGAAGCCGATAACGCTTGCCTGCAAGGAAATTTACGACGGCAAGCAGAAAATCACGAGGGAATAATGCTTTACGGCAAGAACGCCGTGCTCGGCGTCACCGGCTGCATCGCCGCCTATAAAGCGTGCGATCTTGTCAGCCGTCTTGTCAAGCTGGGCATGGGCGTAGACGTCATTATGACCAAGAGCGCCGCCGAGTTCGTCGGCCCGCTGTCCTTTGAGACGCTGTCGGGGCGGCGGACGGTCGTAGATATGTTCGACCGCAACTTCGTCTATGAGGCCGAGCACGTTTCGCTTGCCAAAAAGGCCGACGTCTTCATCGTGGCGCCCGCCACCGCCAATTCCATCGCAAAATTCGCCCACGGCATAGCCGACGACATGCTTTCGACGACCTTCCTCGCCTCAAAAGCGCCCAAAGTCGTCTGTCCCGCCATGAACACGGGCATGCTGGATAACGAAAACACCATCGAAAACATTGAAAAGCTGATTAGCCGCGGCGTTCACATTATCGAGCCCGGTTGCGGCCGTCTTGCATGCGGCGACATAGGCCGCGGCAGAATGGCGGAGCCCGCAGATATAGCCGCTTTCATCGAAAAACTTTTAATGCCCGATAACGACTTCGCGGGAAAAACGGTCTTGGTCACCGCCGGACCTACCGAGGAGCCCATTGACGGCGTGAGATATCTGACCAACCGCAGCAGCGGCAAAATGGGCGTTGCCATCGCCGAGGCGGCCGCCGAGCGCGGCGCCAAAGTAATATTCGTCCACGGCAAGCTGTCGGTGTCGGTTCCCAAATCGGCGGCGGCTTCGATTGCCGTCAGCACCACGGCCGAGATGAAGGAAGCCGTTTTAGCCAATATAGCGGAGGCCGACTGCATCATAATGGCCGCCGCGCCCGCCGATTACCGCAGCGAAAGCTTTTCGAAAGCTAAATTAAAAGATGAGAAAATTACGCTTTCTTTCCTCAAAAACGACGACATAGCCAAGGCTGTCGGCGAAATAAAGGGCGATAGAAAGCTTGTCATATTTTCCGCCGAAACCGAAAACCTCCGCGACAACGCCGTTAAAAAAATGATTTCAAAAAACGCCGACATGGTTGTCGCCAACGACGTCACCAAGGAGGGCGCGGGGTTTAATTTAGATACCAACATCGCAAGTTTGATAAGCCGCGATAGAAACGAAGATTTACCAATAATGAAAAAAACCGAGCTCGCCGACATAATTTTGGACTGGGTGCTTAAGCTGTGATTTTAGAAGTCGTCGTCGATTTATCCTCCGATTCGCTTGATAAAGTTTTCGATTACGAGGGAGATGCGCGGCCGGGCAG
Source organism: Eubacteriales bacterium (assembly GCA_035449045.1). Classification (GTDB taxonomy): domain Bacteria; phylum Bacillota; class Clostridia; order Christensenellales; family CAG-917; genus DAOTKC01. Next base: position 2,836 of record DAOTKC010000046.1, on the reverse strand, counting down.
CAGGGTGTTGGTGGAATTCGGGAAAGCCTTAAAAGAGGGCTTCGTCGTCGGCGTCAAAGACTCATCCCCTATTGAAAACCTAAAGCCAATTAAAAAGATTCTTTCGGGCGGCATCAAGCCCGCGCTGCTTGAGCTTTGCCGTTTTCTCTGCGATAAATATAATATTAGGACGGTCGACGCCCTTCGGCTCTTTTTCCCCGTCGGTCTGAGGGGCGGCAAAGTCGGCGAAATCGAAAAAAAATTCCTTTATATTAACCCCGGGCTTTCCGACAGTGACATTTTAAAAACCTTGAGAAAAAACGCGGCAAAACAGATTGCCGCTGTCGCTTACTTGCGCTCCGAAGGTCGTGCCGAAAGGGCGGCCTTGAACAATATGTTCGGCAACGCTGCGATAAACGCCCTAGTCGAGAAAGGCTTGCTTCTTCAGGATGTTTCCAAAAAAAGCCGCGTTCCCTTGGCGGAGGTCGCGGGCGGCGAGCCCGACCATATTCCGACGCCGACACAGTCTGCCGCAATAGACAGAATTAACCTTGCCATAGAGCACCCCAAGCGCGCGCCCGAGGTGTTTTTACTGCACGGCGTGACGGGCAGCGGCAAGACCTTCGTCTATATGTCGGCGGTTGAGAAGGCGCTTGCGCTCGGAAAAACCGCGATTATGCTGGTGCCCGAAATATCGCTCACTCCACAAATTCTAAGGTTAATGCGCTCGAAATTCTCCGATAAAGTGGCGATTCTGCACAGCGGCCTGTCGGCGGGCGAAAGGCTGGACGAGTGGATGCGGCTTTACAGGGGCGAGGCGAAAATAGCGGTCGGCGCGCGGTCGGCGCTGTTTGCGCCGCTTGATGACCTCGGGCTCATCGTCATCGACGAGGAGCATGACCCCAGCTACATAAGCGAGAGCAACCCGCGCTACGACGCGCGCGAGGCCGCGCTGTTCCGCGCCAAAAACGAGGGCGCCTGCCTTGTTTTCGGCAGCGCCACGCCCGACATCGAAACATATTACAAGGCCGAAAGGGGCGAAATCGAGCTGCTTGAGTTGCCCGAGAGAATATCAGAAGAGGGCATGCCCGTCATGGAGATAGTAGACATGGCGGAGGAGTTTAGGCTGGGCAACCCCGGCATATTTTCGTCAGCGGCCAAGGACGCGCTCGAAAACGTTCTTGCTCGCGGCGAGCAGGCGATGGTGTTTTTAAATCGGCGCGGCTATTCCTCTTTCGTCGTCTGCCGAAGCTGCGGACATCTCGCCAAATGCGAGGACTGCGACATATCGCTCACCTATCATAAATCGGAAAACCGATTAAAATGCCACTACTGCGGCCGCCGTGTCGCTATGATAGACAGATGCCCCGAGTGCGGCGGAACTTCACTAAGGCTGGGACGGACGGGCACCGAGCAAATTGTCGAGGAGCTCAAACGGCTTTTTCCCAAGGCGCGCGTCCTTAGAATGGACAACGACACCACCTCGGGCAAAGATGCGCACTACAAGATTTTGAGCGCGTTCGGCGGCGGCGCCGCCGATATTCTGGTGGGCACGCAGATGATTGCCAAAGGCCACGACTTTTCGGGCGTGACGCTGGTGGTCATACTTGACGCCGACTTTTCGCTCTATTTCGCCGATTACCGAAGCCCCGAGCGCGTCTTCCAATTGGTGACGCAGGTGGCCGGCCGCGCCGGCAGGGCGGACAAAGGCGGGCGGGTGCTGCTTCAGACTTATTCGCCGAGGCATTATGTCTTCAGATATGCCAAGACCTACGACTACTCGGGGTTTTACAAAAAAGAGCGCAACGCGCGCGAGGTCACCCATTTTCCGCCTTTTTCCAAAATAGTCCGCATGCTTATAACATCCGAAGACGACGAGGAAGCCGTTTCGGCAACCAAGGCCGCCTACACCGAAATAAAAATGCTGGGCAGCGAGCCGTTTTACTACATGCAGGCAATGAAATCACCCGTTAAGCGGATTGAGAGGCGATTTAGGTATCAAATTTTAATGAGGATTAAGAACCTATATTTTGACGAAATCATAAAAACAATATATAATATCACCGACGGCATACGCCGAAAAAGGGTGTTTTGCTTTGTCGAAATCAATCCGCAGAGCTTGGTTTAGGAGCACATATGGCGCTTAGAAGAATAGTTAAGGAACCCGACGAGATTTTAAGAAAGAAATGCAGGCCTGTTGAGTCGTTCGACGACAAGCTGTGCGTTCTTTTGGACGATATGAAAGAAACAATGCGCGACGCCGAGGGCGTGGGGCTCGCCGCCCCTCAAGTGGGAATTTTAAAGCGCGTCGCCGTCGTCGAGGTCGGCGATTTCTATTTGGAAATGGTCAATCCCGAAATAGTTGAAAGGGAAGGCGAGCAAATCGGCATCGAAGGCTGCCTTTCGGTGGAAAACTACAACTGCAACGTGGCGCGGCCCGCCAAACTGAAGCTGAAGGCCTTCGACAGATTCGGCAAACAGTTTGAAATCGAGGTTGAGGGCTATATCGCGCGCGCCTGTTGCCACGAGATAGACCACCTCGACGGCATTCTCTTCACCGACCGCTTTTATTCCGAATACAAGCCCGAGGGCGAGGACGACGAGGATTAGCGGATTTTTTAACTATCAAAGCAACTGAAAATTAATAATAATATTTTTTTGAATCGCAATAATCGTTAATTCGTAACAGGTGTTTTAACCCGAGTCCGCGGCAATAATAACATAGTCGGGAAATAAGGATAAATGAAGATTGTTTTTTTGGGAAATCCCGAATTTTCGGCGGCGGTGCTGCATAAGCTTGTTCAAAGCTTCAAGGTTGATTTAGTGGTTACCGGCGCCGACAAAAAGCGGGGACGCG
>DAOTKC010000045.1:0-10536 GCA_035449045.1 Eubacteriales bacterium | reverse complement strand
ACGCTTGCCCCCTACGTATTACCGCGGCTGCTGGCACGTAGTTAGCCGGGGCTTATTCATCGGGTACCGTCATTTTTTTCGTTCCCGATAAAAGAGCTTTACAATCCGAAGACCTTCTTCACTCACGCGGCATTGCTGGGTCAGAGTTTCCTCCATTGCCCAATATTCCTTACTGCTGCCTCCCGTAGGAGTCTGGACCGTGTCTCAGTTCCAGTGTGGCCGATCACTCTCTCAAGTCGGCTACCCATCGTAGCCTTGGTGGGCTGTTATCTCACCAACTAGCTAATGGGATATGAGCCCATCCTATTCCGCTAAATCGCTTTGACCGCTCCGCCATGCGGCGGTGTGGTCTTATACGGTATTACCGGTCGTTTCCAACCGCTATCCCGTTGAATAGGGCAGGTTGCTCATACATTACTCACCCGTTCGCCACTGATACACCCTTGCGGGTATACCCGTTCGACTTGCATGTATTAGGCATGCCGCCAGCGTTCGTCCTGAGCCAGGATCAAACTCTTGAGTTCAATCTTGACTTAAACGCTTCGCTTCCGTTTTACTGTAATAAAAGGTTTTGACGCGTTATGATTTTTGATAATTCTACAAATTTCACTTCGCTTTTCCTGTCTGTTCAATTTTCAAGGTTCGCGCTGCCCTTTTGAGCGACAGCTTCAATAGAATACCACAGCCTAGACGCGGTGTCAAGAGTTTTTGACTCGATTTTTTCGGTTTTTATTAAGATTTTTAATTTCCTCTCGACCTTTTTTTGGTCGCGCCAAGGTGCGGTTTTTTGCCCCGAACAAAAAAGTTCGGGAGCGGATTATTTTATATCAAAAGCCGCGAATTTTGTCAATCGCAATGGGGGTAAATATAAAAATTTTTCACACCCTTACCTATCATATTATGCCCAAACTTCTAAAGAGGTTAAAAAAATCGCGCCCTGCGCGATTACTCCGAAAACACCTGCCGATTCATTGAAAATACCAAGCCTGAAGCCTACCTCAAGGCTTCCGCAATCACTCCTCCGCCTAAGCATACTCTGTCGCTATACAGCACGCAATACTGCCCCGGGCTAACCGCGCGCTGGCTTTTATCGAAGACAACGCGCACGCCGTCCCCTTCAATAAAGGCGGTGGCAGATTGAAGCGGCTGGCGGTGGCGGATTCGCGCCATACACTTAAACTCTGAAGATTCGGGCGCGCCCGAAATAAAGTTAAAGCCTTCGGTGATAAGCCCCGAGGAAAAGAGCTCGGCGCATTCGCCGCGGCTTACCGTCAAGATATTTTTTTCGACGTCCTTTCGGACGACAAACCATGGCTCGCCCGGCCCGCCCAACCCCAAACCGTGGCGTTGGCCTTCGGTGTAGTAAAAGACGCCGTTATGCCTGCCCACAACCTTGCCCGAAAGATCCACCATGTCGCCTGCCTTCATCGGGATGTAGGAAGCCAAAAAACGCCGAAAGTCGCGCTCGCCGATAAAGCAGATGCCGGTGCTGTCCTTTTTAGCCGCCGTAGGAAGCCCCTTGGCTTTGGCGTAGGCGCGCACCTCGCTCTTTATCATATCGCCTACCGGGAACAGCACGTTGTCAAGTTGACGGTTCTCGAGTTGGTTTAAAAAATAGGTCTGATCCTTGTCCTCATCGCGCGCGCGCGTCAAATAATTAATATTGCCGCGCCGATCTAAGTTGCAATAGTGGCCGGTCGCGATGAAGTCGGCTCCCAAATCCTTGGCGAAATCCAAAAACCGCCCGAATTTTATCTCGCGGTTGCAAAGGACGTCGGGATTGGGCGTTCTGCCTTTTTTGTATTCGGAGAGAAAAAGCTTGAAAACTTTGTCTAAATATTCCTTGGAAAAATCAATGGTGTAGTGGCGGATGCCCAGCAGTCCGGCAACCTCGGCGACGTCGGAAAAATCGGACTCGGCGGTGCAGCAGCCGTTTTCGTCGGTTTCAGCCCAGTTTTTCATGAACAGGCCGACGACGTCAAAGCCCTCTTCGAGAAGCATCGCCGCCGCAACCGAGCTGTCAACCCCTCCGCTCATTCCAACCACTACTCTCTTCTTTGCCAATTTTTTTTACCCCAAAAACCTTCTTTGCCATTCTCGAGTTTTATTTTATTCCGAGCCCGCGAGAAATCCTTCCACAACCGCTTTGCATCTGCAAGGCGATTTCACTATCCGCATTAGCGGATGGTTCACTGCGCGAAGTGCGACTTCACTTGCGGCGAAGCCGCAAATTTCACTTTACCGCCACCGCTTCCTTCGGCTCTTTAGCCTTGTAGTCATCCTTTATTATGTATGTATCGGCGATGGCTACGTCGCAAACCTTTCGCGCGTCTTCCAAATCTTTATGCGTCTTGACCGTCCAGCCCAAAATCACCATGTTGCGCGCGCGGCATTTTTCGGATGCGGGCGAAGGGATGTGCCGGAAAAGATAATTCAAAAACTGCGGGTTAATCTCCTCGAAATAAGGCATGCGGTTGAGCCGCGTCCCGATGAGGCCGAAGAAGCCCGCCTTTTTATAATTCATTCCTATTATGCCCAAGGGATAGTCGCATTTGGAAGCGAGATAGCGAAGGGCGGTGCAGGAAAAGCCCTGAAGCGCGACCGGCCCCGAATAATCCGCAAGCGTTCTAATGAGGTTGTTGCAAAGCCGCTTATATCGGACGAACACCTTGAGCTCAATCAAAAGCCCCACCCTGCCGTCGACGAGTTTTAAGACGTCTTTTAAGAGCGGTATCGTGTTTTGAGTGCCCTTGAGCCGGAATTTTTTAAGGTCCTCGCTTTTTCTTCTGAAAAGCAGAAGCGGCAGCCCGCACATTCTCAAAAGGTCAAAGTCGTGAAACACCGCAATTTCGCCGTCTTTCAAGCAATGCACGTCGAGTTCGATGGGCAGCCCCCGCTCGGCGGCCTCTTTAAAAGCGGGCAGCGAGTTTTCGGGCGCGCCCCCGCCGGTGTAGCCGCGGTGCGCGATGATGGGCGCTTCCTTAAGCCAGCTTATGTCCTTATTCATCTTCATCCTCTCTTAGTTTAATCAGATTGCTTTAATCTTTCGGCAAAGGGATTAGGTCGTATGCCGTTAAATTTTCGGGCTCAAGTTCGTGGGGGTTTTTAATCTCGGCGTCGAATATCACCGCGATTGCGTTCGCTATTTTCTCGGTGTTATTATGGTGATAATAATATACACAAATCACGGACTTCATATCTTCCTGCCAAGCCTATTTAAAAATACTGTATCAATGATACGCTATCGCAAAATATTCCTTAATTATAAACTCATATCACCTTTTAGTCAAACCGTAGTTTTTTACTTTCTCCCTATTTAGCGATAATTACTAAAAGTTTACGCGGCTTGACAAAACCTAAAGAAAAGATTAAAATAGCTCCGCGGCTAAGTGGCCGAAACCAATCTAAAATACGCGCCCGTAGCTCAGCTGGATAGAGCATCAGATTCCGATTCTGAAGGCCGCAGGTTCGACTCCTGTCGGACGCACCAAAATCTATGAAAGGAGCTACAGTGTTGCTCCTTTTGCTAAATAACTTTTATTTAGTGCGCGCGGTTGTAATTTATCCAATTCGGCCGTAAAGCGAGCGTAGTCGATGACGTATTGATGTCTTTAAGGCCTAAGTTGCCCTTGAAATACTTTTTCTCGGCTTTACGCGGTCTTTTGGGACAACTTTTCAACCTTTCAATTCACTATAAATATATTTTAAATCACGCCAAAGCTTTTCCCCCGGGGTATAAGCCGATTTTTAACAATGTTATCCGCTTTCTTTGCATTTTTCAATCGACGGGATATAATGAATTTATGAGGCTTTTTGTTGCGATTAATTTCCCCGCCGAAGTAAGGGCGCGGCTTATCGAAATTAGGGAAACCATAAGAAGGAATTCCGTTTCGGGCAATTTTACCGCCGACCCGAATTTACATCTCACGCTCGCTTTCCTCGGCGAATGCGGTAAGATTGAATTTGAGCTCGCCGCACGAGCGGTTGAGAGCCTCGTTTTCGAGCCCTTTACGCTTTCCTTAGGGGAGTGCGGCCGTTTTAGGCGCGGGGGCGGCGACGTCTGGTGGTGCGGGCTTAAAAAGAGCACCGCGCTCGACGCCCTTCAAGCCGAGGTATCGAGGCGGCTCACCGCCGCCGGTTTTTCTTTGGAAAGCCGCGATTATTCGCCCCATATCACGCTTTGCCGCGAAGCAAAGCTCAAGGCGGGGTTCGTCCCGCCCAAGGCCGCCGAAACCGCGTTTGCCGTCCGCTCGGTAGAACTTATGAAATCGGAAAGATTAGGCGGCAAGCTCACATATACCGCCGTTGCAAGCAGCTTGAAAACTCGGGCTGATTGAAACCGCCATCATATTAGTTTTATATTTAAATTTAATTAATTTGGTTATGCGAAAGATTGCGTTTTTATTGATTTTTGTCTTTTTGGCGGCGGCGGCTTTGAGCTTGTCGGGCTGCGCTAAAATAAGCGGCGGGCTTGATGAGCCCGACGGCTTTATCACGGCAGTGGGAAAGGACATATACACCGCGGCTTCGGGCGGCGAAAAAATCCTCTTAAGAGGAGTCAATGCGGGCGGATGGCTGGTCACCGAGGACTGGATGTGCCCGACCTCGCTTGAGGGCGACCTTGCCGAAGAAAGCGGTATGTTCGAGCTTTGGGACGCGCTTGAAAGCTCGCTCGGCGCCGAGGCTACCGAGGAGGCTTTCGAGCTATACCGCGCCAAGTGGTGGACGGAGGCGGACTTCGACAACGTCAAGGCGCTCGGCCTCAACTCAATTCGGCTGCCCTTCAGTTGGCGCGACCTTGAGAACACCGACGGCACCTTAAAGCCCGACGCCGAGGCGTTTTACTACATAGATTGGTTTATCGAAAACGCCGCGGGACGCGGGCTTTACGTTGTTTTGGACCTTCACGGCGCGCACGGCTCTCAAAACGGCAAACACCACTCGGGCGATACGAGAACGGGCGGCGCCCTCTACTCCGACGAGGAGAATATGGCGCGGACGGAAGCGCTTTGGGTGCGCGTCGCCAACCGCTATAAAAACAACAAGTGGGTGGCGGGCTACGACCTTTTGAACGAGCCCGAGGGCGTGCCGGGCGGCACTATGTCAGAGGCTACGCCGCATTGGGCATATTACGACCGCCTCTATAAGTCCGTCCGCAACGTCGACACTAACCACCTCATCTTCATTGAAGCGGTTTGGGAATTGTTCAACCTTCCCGCGCCCGAAGTCTACGGCTGGACCAACGTCGCTTATGAGCTTCACTTTTATCAGTGGGAGGACAGCGACAGCCTGGCCTCGCAGGAATATTTTCTCGGCCTAAAGCTCATCATCGACAACGCCTGCGACTACGACGTTCCCGTCTATATCGGCGAATTCACCTTCTTCAACAATCCCGACTCATGGGCTTACGGGCTGGCGTTTTTCAAGGAGCGCGGCTGTAGCTGGGCAGTCTGGACCTATAAGGCCTTTGGCAAGGACAGCTCGTGGGGGCTCTATACCGCGGAAAGCCGCACCTCGGCCAACGTGGTCACCAAATTCGACACGCTTGAAAGCATTCTTGAAAAATGGGGCAACCTCGAAACTTCGGTCTCATTCACGCCCAACGAGTGGCTGATTGAAATCATTAAAGATTCCTAATTTACTTTTTCAACTTATTGTTTGTGATAAATAAGCGCGGCATCAAAGCCGCGCTTATTTTCAATAACTTGTTTTTTATTTAGACAACTAGGCGTGCGCGTTTTTAGCGCCCCGAGCTATCTTGGATTACTATCGCCTTTTAGAGAGCTAATGTGCCGCCCGGGTTCATGATGTTGTTGGGGTCGAAGTGCTTCTTTAACGCTTTTAAAATATCCATCTGCTCCTTGCCGAGGATTCGGGCGTTGTAGGGCGCAAAGAGCTTGCCTATGCCGTGGTGGTGGCTCATGGCGGCGCCCGATTCAGCTATGGCGTTCAAAATGCCGGCGTGGAACTGCCTGAAGTCTTCCAGCCCGTCTTCCTTCATAATGAAGATGAAATAGAGGTTGGCGCCCTGCGGGTAGCTGTGCGAAATGTGGGTGGTGCAGATGGTGTCGGGGCGGGATTTGACGAATTTTCTGACATATTGATGGACATAGGGCATATTGTCCCAGTTGACGGCGCATTCTAAGGTGTCGATAATAATGCCGAAGTCCTGAATGTTGTCGCGGAGGTAGGGGTCGGAGAAGCGGCCGTGCTCCCAGCGCGTCGTGACGTAGCCGGTCAAACTCATGCCGCCGTATTTTTTTGCTGTGCTTTTGACTTTCTTAATAACACTTTTCTGATAGGACGGCGCGCCGTCGGTGAAACCGAGCATAAGGCACATCTCGCCCGCCACCATTCCCTTGAGGGCGAGCAGCTTTTCGAGCGGCGTCCCCACTATGCCATACATATGAATCATGACCTCGGTTTCCTCGGGGTCGGACAGCCTGAACACCGATGGGTAGCCCGCCTCGGCCTGCATGACCTCGCGCATCGCCGCCATGCCGTTTTCCCAGCTCGGGAACATATAGCTGAACTTGATGTGCTTTTTGGATTTTTTGAAGACTTTGAGCGTGACCTCGGTCAAAATGCCGTAGGCACCCTCGCTGCCCATCATTATGTCGTCGATATTGGGGCCGGTCGCCTTTCTCGGCGTCGAGTCGGTGGTGAAGGTGCCGACGGGCGTCACGTAAGTCTGATTGAGCACGATGTCCTCGATTTTGCCGTAGTAAGTCGAATTTTGTCCCGCGCCGCGCGTCACAACCCATCCGCCCACGCAGGAATACTCGAAAGACTGCGGAAAATGTCCGATTGTGTAGGCTTCGCCTGTTTCGAAGTTGGCGGGGTCGTTTAAATATTTTTCGAGCGCCGGCCCATACATGCCGGGCTGGACGGTCACCGTCTGATTGATTTTGTTGAACGACAAAACCTTGTTTAAATTCTTTCTGGTATCGAGCGTTATCGCGCGCTTGACCATGGGCTCGACGCCGCGCGTCACGCTGGAGCCGCCGCCGTAGACGTAGACCGCGATTTTTTTGTCGTTGCAGTATTCGACGATTTTTTTGACTTCCTCGGTGTTGGAAGGGTAAAGAACGAGGTCGGGCACGTTTTCGACAATGCCGCGTCTAAGCCGCATGAGATCGATCATCGTCTGGCCGTAGGCTACCGTAAGCCGCGCGTATTTATCCTCGGTGCCGTCGCCGCCGCAAAACGCCAACAGCGATTTTATTTCCTCCGCGGTCAATGCCGACTCGATTTCATAATCTACCTTCTCCAGCCCGAACTGCTTGTTGGCCTTGAAGAATTCGTCATCGAGGTGAAACTTTTCCTTGATGAGCTTATACAAGCCTTCGCTGGGTATCTTGTAGGCTTTGGGGTCGCCCCATTTGAAGATGGAGCGGTAGGAGCCCGCGGGTGATTCCTCTTTATACCATTCGGGTGAAAAGCCCTTATAAGGTTTTGCCATAATATTCTCCTTAAATATTCTTATTACTTATTTTTTGACGGGGTATTTTTTATTGAACTCGCGGACGCCCTTGCAGACGTTCTTGACGCAGGGGAATACCTTTTTGAAGACCATGTTGTAGAGATCCATATAGAGCTCGTGCACCTTCATATCGGGCTGATAGGTCTTGCCGATATGCACCATATTAGCTATGGCGTCCTCGGGTGACTTGAACTCGTTAAGCCCGATATAGGTCAGCATGGCGGCGCCCAGCGAGCAGGTTTCGTAAGTCTGGATTTTCTGGACGGGAAGCCCCGATATATCGGCGGTTATCTGACAGACGCGGTCGCTGACCGAGCCGCCGCCCGACACCATGACGCGCTTGACGTTGTGGCCGCTGCGCTTCTCCAGCGATTTAAGGTTGTCGTAAAGCCCCAGCCCGATACCCTCGATGATGGCGCGGTATAGGTGCTCCTTGGTGTGGACGTCGGAAAAGCCGACTATGGAGCCTTTGGCGAACGGCGTCTTAATGCCGGGCGACCAGTAAGGCTGGAGCACCAGTCCTTCACAGCCCGGAGGCGCCTTATCTAAGAGCTCGTCCAAAAGCTCTTCGGCGGAGCGGCCGGTTTCGGCGGCGCGCCTGACTTCCTCGGAGCCGAATTGGTTCTTGAACCAAGTCACCATCCAATAGCCCCTAAAAATCTGCCCCTCGGGGTTGTATTTACCTTCGACGACGGCGGGATAGGCGGGAAGAAAGGTCTGCGGCTCAACGTATTTGTCGGTCATCAGTTGGACGGTGGCCGTCGTGCCGAAGCTCAGCGAGGCGGCGTCGTCCTTGAGCGTGCCCGTGCCGAAAGTTTCACAGCCCTTGTCGGAGCCGCAGGCTATGACGGGAAGCCCTTCGGCAAGGCCCGTCGCTTTGGCGGCCTCGCTCGTGATATAGCCCAAAACTTCGCCCGGCTTTTTTAAGTCGACCATCATAGCGGAGGTGCAGTCCACCAAAAAGCGCGTCAGCGACTTTTCGTTCTGCCACGTTTTGGTCTTGTAGTCAAAGGGTAGATGCCCTATCTGACTGGCCACCGAATCGACGAGGTTGCCCGTCAGCATATAGGTGATGTAGCCCGAAAGCTGGATGATTTTGTGAGTTTTATTCCAAATCTCGGGCTCGTTCTCGTTAACCCAGTTGAGCTTGGTGACGCGGCGCTGCATCATCACCATTTCGTAGATGCCGAGAAGCTTGAAAAGAATGCGATAGCTCAGCGGGAACGCCTCCTCGACGCGCTTGCACTCGCGCTCGTCCAGCCAAAGAAGGAAAGGCCGGAGCGGCTTTAAATCCTTGTCGACGAAAGTGATGGTGTCGCGGATGGTGGTGACGCCGACGCCCGCTACTTTTTTGAATTCTTCGGGGTTTTCCTTTTTTACGCCCTTGATGGCCCTGACTAAGTTCTCGAAGTAATATTCGGGATGCTGTTCGGCAAAGCCGTTGGCAAGCGAGAAATAGGGCTCGAACGCCACCTTGCACTTCCCCTTGATTTCGCCCGTCTTGTCGAAGATGATTGCACGGACGCTCTGCGTCCCGAAATCGATTGCTAAGACGTTTTTTTCACTCATAATAACCCTCCCTAAAACTTAACTTGGAATTTATTCTTTTGGAACCGAGGCCGCGGCGACAAGGTTGACGCCGGTGCCCGCCGCGTTTCTGATTATTATATCGCCCATCTTAACGGCGCCTTTGGCCGTCACCGAGGCGGCGGCGCGCATCAGCTCGAAAATTTTCGACTTGGGAATTTCGCCGTCGGTTTTAACCGGCAGCACCGGCATAACGGCGCTGTCGGTCTTGACGGTGGTCGTCACCGTGCGCATAGGCGCCGTCAGCTCGGTCTTGGCAAACGCCTCGCCGCGCTTGCAGAGCGCGCCCTTGACGTTGAGGTTTTCGTCAATCTCCAATTTGCAGCTGTTGGGGCAGACTATGCAAACTAAATTTGTCATTTTATCACCTCCAGCTTAAATTCCACGTTTTGAGGCTCGTCCCTCTTGAGCCCCAGCTTTTCGAAGTCGAGCTCAAGCCGCTCCATCTCGGGCGGACGCAGCGCGCGGTATTTTTTGGAAAATACTTCCTGCCCGCCGAGCTCGATGGAAAACCGCCCCGACATATCCGAGGCCGACCTGAAATAGACGACTGTTTTAGTGATATCTTTATTCAAATCGATATACTGCGGCACGACGTAGAGGAAATTTTTATCGGCCTTGATTTCAACAAGTTTTCGCTCCGATGGCCTGTATTCGGCGGCGAATCCGCCCGCAAGCCGCGCGCTCTCCGTCACGTAGTCGACGAGGTCGTTGACGTGAAGCGCGTTGCCCGCAGAGAATATGCCTTCGGCCGTTGTCATGAAGGTCTGGTCGACGAGCGGCCCTTTGGTCTTTTTGTCGAGCGCGGCGGCAAGCGTTTCGGCAAGCTCGTTTTCGGGTATCAATCCCACCGAAAGGATGAGGGCGTCGCATTCGATAATCCGCTCCGTTCCCGCTATCGGGCGCATTTTGTCATCCACCTCGGCGACTTCGACGGCGCTCAGGCGATCCTCGCCGAAAACGCGCGTAACGGTGGTGGAAAGATGAAGCGGGATGTTGAAGTCTTTAAGGCACTGGTGCAGGTTTCTCGTCAGCCCCGAAGGAGTGGACTTGACTTCGTAGACGCCCTCGACCTCGGCGCCTTCCAGCGTCAGCCGGCGCGCCATGATGAGGCCGATGTCGCCGCTTCCCAGAATGACGCAGCGCTTGGTGGGCATTTTGCCTTGAAGGTTGACGAAATTTTGTGCGGTGCCCGCCGTGAATATGCCGGCCGGCCGCGTCCCTTGAATGAACACCTGCCGCGCCGTTCTCTCCCTGCAGCCGGTAGCGAGCACAATGGATGCCGTTTCTTCCTCCGATATACCGTCCCGCCCCACTAAATAGAGCTTATAGCCGTCCCCCGCTTTTTCGATTTTTCTGATAACTACATTATCAGAAATTCCTTGTAATATGTCAATTACCCCTAAAGCGGGATTTTAACCATACAGACATTAAGAAGATATGATTATTGGACAATGAAAATGGAC
>DAOTKC010000044.1:0-11841 GCA_035449045.1 Eubacteriales bacterium | reverse complement strand
CGGCTTCGGCACCACCGACGACATCGACCACCTCAGTAACCGCCGCGTCCGCGCAGTGGGCGAGCTGCTTCAAAACCAGTTCAGAATAGGCGTATCCCGCCTCGAGCGCGTCATTAAAGAGCGTATGTCGGTTGTGCAGGAGCACGCCGAAGTGACGCCGCAGTCGCTCATCAATATCCGTCCCGTGACCAGCGCCGTCAAGGAGTTCTTCGGAAGCTCCCAACTTTCGCAGTTCATGGACCAGCCCAACCCTATCGCCGAGCTGACGCACAAGCGCAAGCTGTCGGCACTGGGCAGAGGCGGCCTCAACCGCGAGCGCGCCGGCTTCGAAGTCCGCGACGTCCACCACAGCCACTACGGGCGCATGTGCCCGATAGAGACGCCGGAAGGCCAGAACATCGGTTTGATTTCCTCTATTTCGACCTACGCCCGCGTCAACGAATACGGTTTTATCGAGGCGCCTTACCGCAAGGTTGACCGCGCCACCGGCAGAGTGACCGACGAAGTCGTCTACATGACGGCCGACGAAGAAGATAAATACGTCGTCGCCGAAGCTAACGAGCCCTTGGACGAGTTTGACCGCTTCATAAACGAGCGCGTCAACTGCCGCTTCAAGGCCGATATAAAGGAATACAACCGCGGCGAAGTCGACTATATGGACGTCAGCCCCAAGATGCTGGTGTCGGTCGCTACCGCGCTCATTCCCTTCCTCGAGAACGACGACACCAACCGCGCGCTGATGGGCTCCAACATGCAGCGCCAGGCCGTCCCCCTCCTTTGCCTCGAAGCGCCCATTATCGCGACGGGCATGGAGCACAAGGTCGCCTACGACAGCGGCGTCATGGTGATTGCCAAAAACGACGGCGTCGTCGAATATCTCGACGCCGACAAAATCATAGTCCGCCGCGACTCCTATCCTTCCGAGGAAGAGAAATACGACGAATACACGCTGATGAAGTTCCAGCGTAGCAACCAGTCCACCTGCGTCAACCAGCATTCCATAGTGGCGAAGGGCGAACGCGTCAAACGCGGCATGGTGCTGGCCGACGGGCCTGCCACCAGCAACGGCGAACTGGCGCTGGGACGCAATATCTTAGTGGGCTTCATGAGCTGGGAGGGCTACAACTACGAGGACGCCATCCTTATCAGCGAGGAGCTTGTCAAAGACGACGTCTTTACATCCATTCACATTGAAGAATACGAAATCGAAGCGCGCGACACTAAGCTCGGCGAAGAGCAGATAACGCGCGACATACCCAACCTCAGCGACGACGCTTTGAAGTATCTCGACGAGGACGGCATCATCATGGTGGGCGCCGAGGTTCACTCGGGCGACATTTTGGTCGGCAAAGTAACGCCCAAGGGCGAAACCGAGCTCACTCCCGAAGAAAGGCTGCTCCGCGCCATATTCGGCGAGAAGGCGAGAGAAGTCCGCGACACCTCGCTGCGCGTGCCGCACGGCGAAGGCGGCATAGTCGTCGACGTCAAAACCTTCACCAGAAAGAACCGCGACGAGCTTTCGCCCGGCGTCAACAAACTGGTGCGCGTCTATATCGCCCAAAAGAGAAAGATATCGGTCGGCGACAAAATGGCGGGACGCCACGGCAACAAAGGCGTCATCTCCCGCGTCTTGCCGCAGGAAGACATGCCTTTCATGGAAGACGGCACGCCGCTTCAAATCGTCTTAAATCCGCTGGGCGTTCCCTCGCGTATGAACATCGGCCAAGTCCTCGAGGTCCACTTGGGATTGGTCGCCAAAGCGCTCAACTGGAAGGTGGCGACGCCCGTTTTCGACGGCGCCAACGAAAAGGACATCAAGGCGCTGTTCGCCGAGCACGGCCTGCCCCAAAACGGCAAAATCCAGCTCTACGACGGACGCACCGGCGAACCGTTTGAAAATCCCGTCACCGTGGGATATATGTATATGTTAAAGCTCGCCCACCTTGTCGACGACAAGATTCACGCCAGAAGCACCGGCCCCTACTCGCTTGTTACACAGCAACCTCTGGGCGGCAAGGCGCAGTTCGGCGGCCAGCGCTTCGGCGAAATGGAAGTTTGGGCGCTCGAGGCTTACGGCGCCGCCAACATCCTGCAGGAGATTTTGACGGTCAAATCGGACGACGTCGTCGGCAGAGTCAAGACCTACGAATCCATCGTCAAGGGCAACAGCATCTCCGAGCCCGGCATACCCGAGTCCTTCAAGGTGCTGATTAAAGAGCTTCAGTCGCTCTCGCTCGACGTCAAGGTTTTGACGGAAGAGCACGATGAAATCAGCATCCGCGACTTCATCGACGACGACAGCGAGTTCGAAATTGCCGCCGTCAAGAAGGAGGCCGAGCTTAAGGAAATCGACATCATGTCCGACGACTTATTCGGCGGCCGCGGCGGCGGGGGCGACTTCTTTAGGGGCGACGGCGTCTTTGACGTCGCAAGCGACGACAGCGAGGACGGGCTGTTCGGCTCGGGCGGGCTGTTCGACACCGACGACGACGCTTAAGCCAACAAAACAAGCTTTCTTTCCCAAATCTCGGAGGATAACATAGATGTACGAACTTTCAAACTTTGACTCGATTCAAATAGGAATAGCCTCACCCGAAAAAATCCGCGAATGGTCCTACGGCGAGGTCACCAAGCCCGAAACCATCAACTACAGAACGCAAAAGCCCGAACGCGACGGACTGTTCTGCGAGAGGATTTTCGGGCCCACCCGCGACTGGGAATGCCATTGCGGCAGATACAAGCGCATAAGATACCGCGGCGTCATCTGCGAAAAGTGCGGCGTCGAGGTGACGAGAAGCAAGGTGCGGCGCGAGCGCATGGGTCATATCGAGCTTGCCGCGCCCGTCTCCCACATTTGGTATTTCAGGGGCGAGCCTTCGAGAATAAGCCTTATTCTCGACATGTCGCCCAAGGACCTAGAGCAGGTTTTATACTTCGTTTGGTTCGTCGTGCTCGACCCCGGCACCACCAACTTTGCCAAAAAGCAGGTCATCAACGACCGCGAATACCGCGAGGCCGTCGAGCAGTTCGGCGCCAAGTCTTTCCGCGCCGGCATGGGCGCCGAGGCCGTCAAGGAGCTTTTGATTGAGGTCGACCTCGAAAAAGAATCGCAGGAGCTCAAGGACACAATCGCCAATGCGCAAGGCCAAAAACGCTTAAAAGCGGTCAAAAGGCTGGAGATTATCGAGTCGTTCAGAATTTCGGGCAACCGCCCCGAATGGATGATTTTGGACGTCCTTCCCGTCATTCCGCCTGAGCTTCGTCCTATGGTGCAGTTGGACGGCGGCAGATACGCGACGAGCGACTTAAACGACCTTTACCGCCGCGTCATAAACAGAAACAACCGCTTAAAGCGCTTAAAGGAACTGAACGCGCCCGACATCATAGTGAGAAACGAAAAACGTATGCTTCAGGAAGCTGTGGACGCGCTCATCGACAACGGCAGGCGCGGCAAGGCGGTAACCGGCCCGGGCAACCGCGAGCTTAAATCGCTTTCGGGCATGTTGCGCGGCAAGCAGGGCAGATTCCGTCAAAATCTTCTCGGCAAGCGCGTCGACTATTCGGGACGTTCCGTTATCGTGGTAGGACCCGAACTTAAACTTTATCAGTGCGGTCTGCCCAAAGAGATGGCGCTCGAGCTCTTCAAGCCCTTCGTCATGAAAAAGCTGGTCGAGCAGGGCATTTGCCACAACATCAAGAGCGCCAAGCGCTTCGTCGAAAACGGCAAAAATCAGGTTTGGGATATTTTGGAGGAGGTCATAAAGGACCACCCCGTGCTTTTAAACCGCGCGCCCACACTCCACAGACTGGGCATTCAGGCCTTCGAGCCCGTGCTCGTCGAAGGACGCGCCCTTAAGATTCACCCGCTGGTGTGTTCGGCCTTCAACGCCGACTTCGACGGCGACCAAATGGCGGTGCACGTGCCGCTGTCCATCGAGGCGCAGGTAGAGGCGAGAATTTTAATGCTGTCGACCAACAACATTTTGAAGCTTTCCGACGGCCGGCCTATTGTTTCGCCGACGCAGGACATGGTTATCGGCTCTTACTACCTCACCATCATCAGACCGGGAGCCAAGGGCGAGGGCAAGGCTTTCAGTTCGCCCAACGAGGCGATCATGGCCTACAACGCGGGCGACCTCGCGCTTCAGGCGAAGTGCTTTATCCGCGTCACAAGAACATTGGCTGACGGCACCGTCGTTTCCAAGCGGCTGCATACCACGGTGGGCAGATATATCTTCAACGAATCCATTCCGCAGGACTTGCACTTCGTGCCGAGAAACACGCCCGAGGATATGCTGAGCCTCGAAGTCGAGGGAATCTTGGGCGGCAGAGCGGGCGCGGTCGGCAAAAAGCAGCTTTCGATGATAGTCGACGCCTGCTTCAAATACCACGGCGCCACAGCGACTGCCGAAGTGCTCGACAAAATCAAGGATCTGGGCTTTAAATACAGCACGCTCGGCGCCATTACGGCAAGCGTCTTTGACATGCACATACCTCCCGAGAAGAAGGAGATAGTAAGCAAGGCCGAAAGCGACGTTATTGAGATAGAAAAAAAATACCGTCGCGGCTTTTTGAGCGAGGACGAGCGCTATAACGCCGTCATCAAGACGTGGAAAGAGGCAACCGAAAAGGTTGAACGCGCGCTCCGCGACAACCTCGACGACTTCAATCCCATTTGGATGATGGCGAACTCGGGCGCGCGCGGCAATATGGGTCAGATTCGTCAGCTTGCCGGCATGCGCGGCCTGATGGCCGACCCGACGGGCAAGACCATCGAGGTTCCCGTCCGCTCATCCTTCCGCGAAGGCCTCTCCGTTCTGGAATACTTTATCTCCTCGCACGGCGGCAGAAAGGGCTTGGCCGACACCGCGCTCAAGACGGCCGACTCGGGCTATCTTACGAGAAGGCTTGTCGACGTCTCCCACAACGTCATCGTCCGCGAGCAGGACTGCGGCGACACCAAGGGCGTATCCGTCACCGCCATAATCGGCGAGGGCGGCACTCTCATCGAGCCGCTGTCCGACCGCATAATCGGCCGTTACGCAATAGCCGACGTCGAAAACCCCGCCACCGGCGAAGTCATCGTCAAGGCCGGCGATATGATATCGGACGACCAAGCCAAGGCAATCGAGGCGGCGGGCATCAAGAGCGTTCAAATCAGAAGCGTTCTGACCTGCAAGACGCGCTACGGCGTCTGCTCCGTCTGCTACGGCAAGAACATGTCGAGCGGCAATCCCGTCAAGCTGGGCGAGGCGGTCGGTATCATTGCTGCCCAGTCGATAGGCGAGCCGGGCACCCAGCTCACCATGAGAACGTTCCACACCGGCGGCGTCGCCACCTCCGACGACATCACGCAAGGTCTTCCCCGCGTCGAGGAGCTCTTTGAGGCGAGGAAGCCCAAGGGCCAAGCCGTCATAGCCGAGACCTCGGGCGTGGTATCCTTTGACGAGGCGACCAAGCGCGAAATAATCATAACTTCCAAAGAAGGCGACCAGAAGAGCTACGCCATACCTTTCGGCGCCAAGCTCAAGGTCAACAACGGCGACGTGGTCGAACCCGGCGACGTGTTGACTCAGGGCTCCATCAATCCTCAAGATATGTTGAGGGCGAAGGGCGTCAAGGGCGTGCAGGACTACCTCACCAAAGAAGTTCAGGCGGCCTACCGTCTGTCGGGCGTCGAAATCAACGACAAGCACATCGAGGTCATAGTGCGGCAGATGCTGAGAAAGGTGAGAATCGAAAACCAAGGTTCCACCGGTATGCTGCCCGGCGTTCTCGTCGACATCTTCGACTATGAAGAGCAAAACGAAAAGGCGCTGGAGGCAGGCGGCATTCCCGCTACCGCCAAGCGCACGCTGCTCGGAATAACCAAGGCCTCGCTCGCCACCGAATCCTTCCTCTCGGCGGCGTCCTTCCAAGAGACGGCGAGAGTTTTGACTGAGGCCGCCATCAAGAACAAGATTGACCCGCTCATCGGGCTTAAAGAAAACGTCATCATCGGCAAGCTGATTCCGGCGGGCACCGGCATGAAGATTTATAAGAATATCACTACCGTTTCGGCCAACGCCGAGGACGACACCATCGTGCCCTATGTCAACGTCGACGAGCCCGACGGCTATTTCAACGAAGGCTTTGAGGATTACGAGGAGTTTAACCCCGAGGAAGATGAAGAATAGAAGGCTTTTTACATCGGAAAGCGTCACCGAAGGCCATCCCGACAAGGTCTGCGACCAGATAGCCGACGCCATACTCGACAACGCCCTTTCGCAGGACGCCGGGTCGCGCGTGGCTTGCGAGGTTTGCGCCACGACGGGAATGGTGCTGGTTATCGGCGAGATGACGACTTCGGGCTACGTCGATATTCCCAAAGTGGTCCGCGACGTCATCAAGGACATAGGCTACACCAGCAGCGACATGGGCTTTGACTATAAGACCTGTGCCGTTTTGACTTCCATCAACGAGCAGTCGCCAGACATAGCGCAGGGCGTCGATTGCGCCCGCGAATATCAGGGCGACATCGCCGATAAAGTGGGCGCGGGCGACCAAGGAATGATGTTCGGCTGCGCCACCGACGAGACGCCCGAGCTTATGCCCATGCCGATTATGCTCGCCCACGCGCTGACGAGAAAGCTCGCCGAAGTCAGAAAGAGCGGCCTTCTTCCTTACCTTCGTCCCGACGGCAAGGCGCAGGTTACGGTTGAATACGTTGACGGTGCGCCCAAGAGAGTGGACGCCGTTGTGATATCCGCTCAACACGATGAAGGAGTGGATTACGAGACGCTTCAAGCGGACATTAAAAAACACGTGGTTTTCAGCGCTATTGACGGCGCCCTTTTGGACGAGAACACCAAATATTACATCAACCCCACCGGCCGTTTCGTCAAGGGCGGTCCGCACGGCGACAGCGGCGTCACCGGCAGAAAAATCATCGTCGATACCTACGGCGGCTACTGCCCGCACGGCGGCGGCGCGATGTCGGGTAAAGACGCCACCAAGGTCGATCGAAGCGGCATCTACATGGCGCGATACATCTGCAAAAACCTCGTCGCGGCCGGCCTCTGCAAGAGAGCCGAGCTCGAAGTAGCCTACGCCATAGGCTGCGCCCGTCCCGTGTCTTTGACGGTCAACACTTTCGGCACGGGTAAGATTTCCGACGAGAAGCTCGTTGAGCTCGTCCACAAAGTTTTTGATTTAAGGCCCTATTCGATAATAAAGAATTTAGGGCTTAAAGAGCCGATTTTCCGCGCAACGGCCAACTACGGCCATTTCGGAAGAAATTCTTTCCCATGGGAAAAAACCGATAAGGTCGAGGAGCTTTTGCGTGCGGTCAAGGATTTGAAATAATGAAGATATCGGGAGAAGTCAAGGAAATAATCTACGTTAATTCCTTGAATGGCTACTCGGTCGTTGAAATTTTCAACAGCGGTGTGACCATCACCGCTGTTGGCATTTTTCCGCCCGTTCACGAGGGTGAGATAGTCGAGCTTACCGGCGATTTTGAAAATCACAAGGGTTACGGCCGCCAGTTTGCCGTGACCGATGTTACCGTCAACCTTCCATCCAAAATAGAGAACATTAAAAAATATCTTTCGAGCGGGCTCATCAAGGGCTTGGGCGAGGTGACGGCGGCCGCCATCGTCAACACTTATGGTTCCGATTCCTTCGAGGTCATGAACTATCCCATGAAGCTCGCCAAGGTCAAGGGCATAAGCCTTAAAAAAGCGACCGAATTCGGGCTGGAGTTCCAAAAAATCAAGGGAATGCAGGACGCCATCATATTTCTTCAAAAATACGGCATTTCCATTAATTTAGCGCTCAAAATTTACCGCGTCTATCAAAATAAGACGGAGGAGCTCGTCCGCGACAACCCCTACCGCCTTGTCGACGATATCGAGGGCGTGGGCTTTATCACCGCCGACAAAATCGCGCGCGAGCTCGGCATCGACACCAACAGCAACGCCAGAATTTCGGCGGCAATCATCCACACATTGAAGGAAGCGTCGTCGGTAGCCGGCCACACCTATCTTCCGCTGGGCGAGCTTGTCAAAGCAGTTTCCGAGCTTCTTCGCCCCGAGGAGGATATTTCCTCTCTGATTGAGGCCAATATCGAGGACATGGGCTTTCTTTCCGAGCTTCAGGTTCTTGATACCGCCGAGCACAAGGCGGTCATGCTCAAGAAAAATTACTCGATTGAACGCGGCATAGCCAAAAAAATTGCCGAGCTTGAGATGCAGAGCTTTTTAATTGAGGACGACCTCGAGCACGATATAGCGGCATACGAGCGCGCCAACAGCCTCATTCTTCATCAAAACCAGAAAAACGCCATAAAGAATGCAATAACAAACGGCGTTGCCATCATCACGGGCGGGCCGGGAACGGGCAAGACGACAATTATTAAGGGTATCATCTCCGTTCTCAAAAACATGAAGCTCCGCTTCGTTTTAGCCGCGCCGACAGGCCGCGCCGCAAAGCGTCTTTCGGAAGCGACAGGCGAGGATGCCCGCACCATCCACCGCATTTTAGACCTCGATTTCAAGAGCGGCAAGGGCTATTTCACCTACAACGAATATACCAAATTAGAGACCGACGTCGCCATCATCGACGAGGTCAGCATGGTTGACGAATACGTCTTTTATTCCTTTATCAAGGCGCTCTATAAGGGGACGCGCTTGATTTTAGTCGGAGATAAAGACCAGCTCCCCTCGGTGGGCGCCGGCAACGTGCTCGCCGATTTAATCGCCTCGTCCAAGTTCGACGTCACCTATCTCACCGAAATTTACCGCCAAGAGAAAAACAGCCTCATAGTTGAGAACGCCCACAGAATAAACAAAGGCAAGTTCTTTACGGTATCGTCCGATTCCACCGACTTTTTCTATAAAGAAACCGCGACGCCCGAAGAAACGCTGGAAACGACGCTAAGCATGTGCGTCGACCGCCTCCCCGGCTTTTTGGGCGTCAGCCCCCTAGACATTCAGGTGCTCTGCCCCATGAAAAAGGGGATAGCGGGCGCCATCAACATTAACGCCCGCCTGCAAGATAGAATAAACCCCAAAAATCCCGCTAAGAAAGAAATGCGCTACGGCGACCAAATCTTTAGGGAAGGGGATAAGGTGATGCAGATTGTCAACAATTACCAGCAGGAATGGGCGGCCGCCGACGGCTTGAAAATCGAAATGGGCGTGGGCGTCTTTAACGGCGACATCGGCGTGATTGAGCGCATTAACTTGCAGAACATGGAGTTTACCATACGCTTTGATGACAATAAAGTGTCGGTTTATTCATTTTCCGACCTTGATCAAATCATTTTGTCCTATGCCGTCAGCGTCCATAAAAGCCAGGGTTCGGAGTTTGACGCCGCGCTCATTCCCGTATCGGGCGGGCCGCCTATGCTGCTCACAAGGAACCTTTTATACACCGCGGTGACGCGCGCCAAGAAAGCGGTGGTTTTAATCGGGCCCAAGCAGCTCTTTATGAGAATGATAAAAAACAACTACACCGCCAAGCGGTTCAGCCTTTTGAAGCAGTTCATTTTGGAGGAATACCGTGAAGACGGCGTTTTTTGAAAAGCTTAAGACGCGGTTTTTTTCGGCGGTGTTCCCCGAGGGCGTCACCTGCGACCTCTGCGGCGCCGAGCTCATTGCGCCATCCCGCTACAATCTTTGCTCGGCGTGCTTGGGGAAAATGCCCTTTGTCGGCGAAAGCAAGTGTTTGGTCTGCGGCGCCGCGCCGGGCGGCGAGGGGGACTATTGCCTGCGCTGCATGAAGACGGAGAACGCGGCCGAAAAAAACCGCTCGCCCGTCCATTACGAAGGGTTCGGCAAGGATTTCGTCGTCGGCTTAAAATACGGCGGCAAAAAATATCTCGCCGCGCCGATGTCCGCCATGATGGCCGACACCTACATAGCGGAGGGTTTTTCGAGCGATATAATAACCTACGTCCCGATGACGGGGAAGGAGAAAAGACAGCGCGGCTTCAATCAGGCCGAGCTTCTCGCCGCCGCGCTTTCCAAGCGGCTAAACCTGCCGATAGTTGACGCTCTGAAAAAGTCGCGCGAAACAAAGTTCCAAAAGGAGCTGGGCTTTTTGGAACGCGCCGAAAACCTGAAGGGCGCTTTTTCGGCGTCGTCGGAGGCAAAGGGGAAGCGCGTTCTCGTCGTCGACGACGTTTTCACGACGGGCGCCACCGTCCACGCCTGCGCCAAAGCGCTGCTCGGCGCCGGCGCCAAGTCGGTGGAGTCGCTGACTTTCGCCGTCACTCAAACTAAGCTCTATTTCGAGCCCGCTAACACAGATCGGAGCGACAAGAAAGGCGATGTAAAAGCGAATAAACATAAGCCCTAAAAGGCGATATTGACAAAGGGCGGCAAAAATAGTATAGTTATTAATTAGCATATAAATAAAAGACAAGATAAAACAGATAAAGAATGCGAGGTAAAGATGGGATTATTCGGCATCGAAAGCGGTGAAATAAGAAAACTCAGGCGCGCCGCCGCAAAAATAGACGCGCTGGCGCCAAAGTATAAGTCAATGTCCGACGATGAGCTCCGCGCCGTGACGCCCGCTTTGAAAGAGCGTCTGGAAAAGGGCGAAAAGCCGGAGGACGTCATGCCCGACGCCTTTGCCGCCGTCCGCGAAGCGTCGGAGCGCGTCATTAACCTAAGGCACTATTTCGTTCAGCTGATGGGCGGCATCGCGCTGCATCAGGGGCGTATAGCCGAGATGGCGACGGGCGAAGGCAAGACGCTGGTGGCGACGTTGCCGGCATATCTCAACGCGCTTACCGGCGAAGGCGTCCACATCGTGACGGTCAACGATTATCTTGCCCGCCGCGACGCCGAATGGATGGGCAAAATCTATCGTTTTTTAGGGCTTTCGGTCGGCGTGGTTGTGCCTCAGATGACGCCCGACGCCAAGCGCGACGCCTATAACGCCGACATAACCTACTGCACCAACACCGAGCTCGGCTTTGACTTCCTCCGCGATAATATGGCGGTCAGAAAGTCCGACAAGATGCAGCGAAAGCTCAACTTCGCCATCGTCGACGAGGTCGACAGCATTTTGGTGGACGAGGCGAGAACGCCTTTGATTATTTCGGGCGCGGGCAAAAAGTCGAGCGAAGTCTATAAGACCGCCGACGCTTTCGCCAGAACGCTCAAAAGAGACGAGGACTTCACCATCGAAGAAAAGGAAAAGACTGTGCTTTTGACCGAGAGCGGTATTGCCAGGGCGGAGCGCTATTTTAAAATCGAAAACCTCTCCGACATCGAGCACACCGACCTTACCCACCACATAGTGACGGCGCTCAAGGCGCACCACATCATGCGCCGCGACGACAACTATATCGTGTCGGACGGCGAGATAATCATCGTCGACGAGTTCACCGGCCGCACCATGATCGGCAGGCGTTACAGCGACGGGCTGCATCAGGCAATTGAGGCCAAGGAAGGCGTCCACATCAAGAGCGAAAACCGCACCATCGCCACCATTACCTATCAAAACTTCTTCAGAATGTATAAAAAGCTGTCGGGCATGACGGGAACCGCCAAGACCGAGGAGCAGGAGTTCAGAGACATCTACAAGCTCGACGTCGTAGTGCTCCCCACCAATCTTCCCTCTCGGCGTCACGACAACAACGACCAGATTTATGTCAGCATGGAAGGCAAGCTCGACGCCATAGTCAAAGATATCGAGCAGTGCTATAAATCCAAGCGTCCCGTCCTCGTCGGCACGGTGTCGGTGGAAAAATCCGAAGAGCTTTCCGAGCGGCTCAAGCGAAAGCAGATTCCCCACAATGTTTTGAACGCCAAGTTGCACCAAAAAGAGGCTGATATTGTAGCTGAA
>DAOTKC010000043.1:0-12132 GCA_035449045.1 Eubacteriales bacterium | reverse complement strand
AAGGTCAGCGTCCTTATCTCGGTTGTCGTCTTTTGAAGCTGGTCGGCGAAGCGTTCGGCATATTCGGTGCCCGTCAGCTTTTCACCGAACTCGATGAGCCCGAAGCCGTCGTGGACGCACTGCTTCAGTATGCCGCCTATCCTCGCCTCGCGCTCGATTAAAAGCGTCTTTGCGCCTTTCTTTTCGGCGGCGATTGCCGCCGCCATGCCCGCCGGGCCGCCTCCAATTACCGTGACGTCGTATCTCATATGCGCCTCACTTGGTCGAGCTAATCAGAATTTCCGACTGCTCGCCCCCCTTTTTGACTTCGGTAAGCGGAATATTCTTTACTTCGGAAATTATGCCCGCGACAAGGGGCGAGCAGAAGCCGCCCTGACAGCGTCCCATGCCCGGCCGCACACGACGCTTGATGGCGTCGATGCTGTCAACCGGCACGGGCGAGTTAAGCGCGTCGATGATTTCACCGCGCGACACCTCTTCGCAGCGGCAGACGATTACGCCGTAGTCGGGGTTGTTTTTAATGAACTCGTCGCGCTCCGAAAAGCTCATGGATGCGAGGTGCGGAATTGGCTTTCTTATGGGATTGAAGTTTTCTTTTTTGCCGGCTCCCAGCATTTCTGCCGCCCACGCCGCAGTTTCCACGCCGATGGCGGGTGCCGCCGTTATGCCGGGCGACTGAATGCCCGCAGCTTCAATGATATTTTTGGTGAAAATGCCCTTTCGGACGACAAAATCCTCTTCGTAAGTCGCGGCGCGCGTGCCCGAGAAATAAGTGATGACGTCGCCGTAATTCATCGACTGCGCCGTCACTTTCTGCTTGGCCATAATCATGTCGATGTCAGCCTTGTCGGTTCCGTAGTCCTCGCGGTCGGGAACTTCGGTCGCGGTCGGCCCGACAAGCACGTTGTTGTCGATGGTGTGGACTACACCGCCGCCCTTTGTGTGGCTTTTGGAAGTCGCCGCGGCGAGAAAGTTTTTGAAAGTGCTTTTGTTGAGGTTTTCCACGGCGTCGGGAACAAAGGAAAAGGGCGACTTCGCCATGGATGTCCTGACGTAGCCCGCCGCTTTTTTATCTAAAATAATATTGGTGCCCTTCCTCGGGTGAACGGTGAATGTGCGGTCGCCCGCCATATCCGCGATTATGTCGGAATATACACCCGCCGCGTTAATGACGAGCTTGGGGTAAACCCTTCCGCGGTTGGTTAAAACAGATTTAATCTCGCCGTCACGGACTTCCATACTTTTTACTACGGTGTTCAAGGACAGCTCGACGCCGTTCTCCACCGCGTTTTCGGCGAGCGCCACCGTCAGCTTATAGGGCGATACGATGCCGCCCGACGGCATATAGATTCCGCCGCTGCACCACGACGGAAGCTTGGGCTCCACCGCAAGAAGCTCGTCGCGGCTCATATATCTGACGCCCTCGATTCCGTTCTGCTTGGCGCGGAGCTTAAAGAGCGGCGCGAACAGCTTTTCGGCTTTTTTGTAAAGAAGGAGAACGTGGCCCCTCTGCTCGAAATCGACACCGAGCTCGGCCGTAAGCTTAGGAAAGAGCTTGTTGCCCCGACCGTTGTAATAGAGCTTTTGCTGGCCTTTATGTAAATCTATTCCGACGTGAACGCAGCCGTCGTTTCTCGAAGACGCCGCCGTCGCCACGTCGTAGCCCTTGTCGACAATAAGCGCCGAGAGCTTATATCTTGCAATTTCGCGCGCTATCGCCGCTCCAACTATGCCGGCGCCGATAATGAGAACGTCGGGCGAACGCCCTTCGAGCGCGTTATCGGATATCTTGGGCGCGCGGACGATTTGGGTGAAATTCTTGAGCTTGATGTCGTTGATAACGCCCAAAAAGCGCTTGGAAACCGCCGCTTGTCCGGCTTCGATCACTTTGTCCCAGCTATCGGTCTCACCCCTTAATACGACGCAGTTCCGCTCCAGCGAAACCGAAAAGTCGGGCGAAACCTTCTTAACCGCCTTGACAATCTCTTTTAAACTTTTGTTCTTCATAACCCAGCCCTTACAATATTGATAAATCTTATCCGATAAATAAACTTATGTGCAAATTCGGTTGTTTATTAATTCAAAACAGTATGAAAAAGGCCTTCTTTTGACGAAAAGCGCTAAATACGACATTATCGGCCAGCCGCTCCAAAAGCTTGACGTCGGTCTTGCCGAGCTTGGTCAAAGGAAGCGAGCCTAAGATGACGACGCGGGAGGGGATAAACCAGCGGTTGAGCTTGCTCTTAAGATAAGTGACGATGAGTTTTTCGGCGTTCTCGTCGCTGCCCGCCAGCACGACAAAGAGGACGAGGTAGGGTTTGCCGTCAATCCGCTTTTCGACGGCGCAAGACTCCACGACGGTGGGAAGCTCGTTGACGGTGCGCTCTATTTCGGAAGGAAATACGTTTATTCCGCTGATTTTTATGAGCCTTTTCGCGCGGTCGCAGAAAAAGAGGTTGCCCCGCTCGTCGGTTTCAACCAAATCGCCGGTGGAAAGCCACAGCTTGCCGTCCTCGGTTTTGAGGGAGGCGGCGGTGGCCTCGGCGTCGCCGAGATAGCCGCTCATGCATTGCTCCGACGACACCCAAAGCAGCCCTTTCTTGGCGGGCTTGCCGTTTTCGTCGGTGATTTTTATCTCCACGCCGTCGAGCGGCTTTCCGATGGAAAGCGGCGTGTTATCGAGGTTTAAAACGCAGACGGAAGCCGTCTCGGAAAGGCCGTAGCCCTGGCAGAAGCGGGCGAAAGCGCCGCCGTCGCGCATCCTTTTTTCAAATTCGTCCTTGAGCGCGGGGCGCATGTAGTCGCCGCCGCAATAGATATCCTCGAGCGACGCCAGCCCTTCGCCCTTAAAGTTTTTAGCGCGGAGCATCTTTTCAAACATGCGCGGAATGCCGGCTATTGCGGTCACTCTCTCGCGTTTAATCAAGGGATACATCTTTTTGGCCTTGAAGACAGGCACCATCACCAGCTTGGCGCGGGTTGAGAGCGCGGCGTGATAGGTGACGGCCATCCCGAAGGCGTGAAAGATGGGCAGCACGGCGAGCATTGCGTGCTTGGATGAATAAATTTTTCCGACCGTGCCCAGCATGTTTTTGACAAGCGCGTTGATGGCGCGGTTGGGCAGCATGACGGTCTTGGGCACGCCCATGGTGCCGCCGCTGTGAATATAGACGGCAATATCCTCGCCGCCGACAGAAACCGGCGATGGTTTTTGGCCTTTAAGTCTGTAAAAGGGTGTGGTGTTGGGAAAAATACTAAGCGCCCGCTGAAGCTCGCCGCAAAGCACGACTTTGATGCCGCTGAAGGCCTCCTTCAGCTTTAGAAAAAGCGGCGCGTATGCGAAAATCAGCTTTGTTTGAGTGGTTTCCAAAATGGCGCGGAGCTTGAGGGGATGAGTTTTAGGGTGAATGGCGTTGACGATGGCGCCGGCCTTGTTGATGGCGTAAAAAGCAATCGCCGCCTCGGGGACGTTGGGCAGGCAAAGCGCGACGCTGTCGCCCTTTTTTATGCCTTCCGCCTGGAGCGCGGCGGCAATCCGGTCGATTTCGGAATAAAAACGGCGGCGCGAGATGTGCTTGCCGCGATAGGCGAGCGCGACGTCGCCGGCCTCCTCGGAATAGCCGTCCATAAATCCGAATAACGACTGATAAATATCCATAGCATAGATTATAATATACCTCTGTTTAATAGTCAACCTTAGTTTTTATTTAACTAAAGAGGTTTTTTTGCAAAATATCCTTTTTGTTTAAGTTATTGAAAGAACGAAAAGTCAAATGTAGGCATCATGAGCAAAGGTGGAAGAATAACAATTCAACGGCAAAAACGAGTTTTGATAACACGCCTGTCCGCGTTGCCGAACGATCTGCGGCTTGTTGCGAGGCATAAAAAGCTAAAAACACGCCTGCCCGCGTTATTAAACGCGGGCAGGCGTGCTAAGGGGGGAGATTATATCTTTTGTGATATAGGCGATATAAGCTTTTCGTTGATATTATTAGCCAAGCCGAGCTTTTTATTCAAGGCGGCTATAATATTTTTTCGGGCTTTTGGTTTTGCTTAAGTTAATCGTTACTTTTCGTCGACGACAAGGTAGGTCATGGGGTCGACGTGGACGCCGTCCTCTAAAACCTCGAAGTGCAGGTGCGTCCCCAGCCCCGATTCGATGTCCATTGAATCGGAGACGTAGCCGATGAGCTGTCCCGCGGCGACGATATCGCCCACAGCCACCTTGACGTCGGGCGACAGCGAGGAGTATACCGTGGTCAGGCCGTCGGCGTGGGTGATGGTGATTGTGGTGCCGTGGTAGACCTCGGTCGTGACAGCGGTAACGGTGCCCTTATATGCCGCCGAAACCTCACTGCCCTCGGGTGCTATGAAGTCGAGGCCGAGGTGCGTCTTATATTCTTTGGCGGCGGAATAGTAGACGACAGGCGTTTCGTTGTAGCCGTTGCCTTCGGTCGCCCCTTCGACGGGCATGGTGAACACCACAGGCGTTACGACGGGCTCGTCATCGTCGGGATTATCGGTCGGGTCGTTATCGTTGGGGTCGGTGTCGGCCGGATCGTTGTCGTTGGGATCCTCGAAATTGATGGGCGGCTCCTTCTGGTCGAAAACTCCGCCCAAGGCGAGTCCGACAAGGGTGGCTATGACGGCAACCGAGAAGATAATCAAAATAAGATAGATATTCTTCTTGAAAAAGGCGCCGATTTTAGATGTGCTTTCTTTAAATTTACTCATGAAAAATGTTCCTCCGTAGCCTGATTATTTACCTAAATCAGGACTTTATACATATGTATCGAGATTATTAACCTCTTTTTTTGCGATTAAGCCTTAATAGCCGCCCAAAAGCGCGGGATGGCCAATCTTTATTTTCTCTTCCGAGAGGGCTATTTGAATGTTGTTGCCGCCGCCATCCAAAACGTTGCTGTGGCCGGTGACCAAGGTCAAGCCGTCGAACTCCTGAATATGGTAGCTGACAACCACAAACCGAAGTAAAAGCTCCTCCAGTCTTTTTACGGGAGTCAGCACTATCTCCTCGCCCACCGTCGCCGCGGTTTTTTTGTCGGAGATATAGACGCCGGTGCCGAGCACGGCAAAGACCGCTTCGCCCTGCTCCTCGGTGGTATAAGCTATATATTCGCCGCCCAGCTCGGCGGCAAAAGAATAAAACTCCCGCTTGGAGTAATATCCCACGAGAATCGCCGAGATTAAAAGCAGCAAAACAAATATAATCAGCTTACGCACGCCATGATTATTGCCCGAGCGGCCTGTTTTAAAACAATTAAGGGAAAAATCGTTTGCTTTTTTCGGTCGACTACTTTAGAATAATTCCAACGCTCAAATGCATAAATATTGCGCGCGGGCGAATAATGTTGTTTTCGCGCGGATTTTTATACGGGGTAATCTAAACCTTTTAAGGAGAAAAAATGAAAAGTCAGTTGATTGCGGCGGCCGTAGGCTCCGAAGTGGCAAAATACCTCACGCTCGGCGCCTACATATTGGTGCTCGCGCTCATCGCCATCATAAAAAAAGTTAAAAAGAATTCTATCGACGAGTTTCTGCTCGCCAACCGCAATATGAACGGCTGGCTTTCGGCGTTCGCCTACGGCGCGACCTATTTTTCGGCGGTCGTCTTTGTCGGCTTCGGCGGCAAGTTCGGCTGGAGCTGGGGGCTGGCGGCGACTTGGGTCGGCATCACTAACGCCGTTTTGGGGACGCTGGTCGCTTGGCTGGTGCTCGCCGACCGCACGCGCATGATCAGCCGCAACCTTGACACCAAGACTATGCCCGATTTTTTAGCCAAACGCTTCGGCGACAAAAAGCTTAAAATCGCGGGTTCGCTCGTCATCTTTATATTTCTGGTTCCTTACAGCGCCTCGGTCTACCAAGGTTTGGGCGCGATATTTGAGTTGACTTTCGGGCTCGATTTTATTTGGTGTGTTTTAATTTTAGCCGGCATCACCGCGGTTTACCTCTTTTTCGGCGGCTATCTCGCATCTTCGATTGCCGACTTTTTCCAAGGGCTTATTATGGTGTTCGGCACAATCACAATGATTATGTTCCTTCTTAAGAGCCCCGAGGTCAACTGGGGCGAGGGATTGTCGGCGCTCTTTTCAAGCGAAAAGTTCGGGCTCTTCCCGCCAGCGGGCGATAATCTCATCACCAGCCCGCTCTTTAACTGGATTATCATAATCATGCTGACTTCGTTCGGAATTTGGGCGCTTCCCCAATCCATTCATAAGTTTTACGCCATAAAGGACAGGGCCGCCATCAAAAAGGGCCTCATTATCAGCACTGTGTTTTCCTTCGTCGTGGGCGGCGGCGCCTATTTTACCGGCAGTTTAGTGACGCGCTTCGTATCTCCCGCCGAATTCACGGGCTTTGACTCGCTTGTTCCCACCATGATAAACGAGGCGCTGCCCGGCGCGCTGCTCGGCCTCGTCGTCGTATTGCTTCTTTCGGCAAGCATCTCGACGCTGGCCGCGCTTTCACTTACTAGCGCCTCCACCGTTTCGGTCGATTTTTACAAGGCATTCGTCCGCAAGAACGCCTCCGATAAAGAGACCAGCATTCTTATGCGCGTGCTCTGCATAGTGTTCGTGGCAGTCTCGGCAATCCTCGCTTACTTCAGAATCGACGCCATCGTCACCATGATGAGCTTGAGCTGGGGGCTTATCGCGGGCTGCTTCATGGGCCCCTACGTCCTCGGCCTTTACAGCAAGCGGGTGACAGCGGCGGCGGCTTGGTCGTCCATAATCGGTTCTGTCGTCCTCACAATAGGCCTCATCGCGCTGTTCGGCTTCCTCTATCCCGAACCCAACTTCAGCGGCGCTGTTGCCGTCATCAAGGGCGGAATCGGCAAGAGCCCTATTATCGGCGTCTCTTCCATGATATTCTCGCTGCTCATTACTATCGTCGTCAGCCTGTTTACCAAGCCGCCCAAACAGGAGCTTATTGACCGCGCCTTCAACGGAATAGGAAAAGCAAAGGCGGCCGCGGCCGAGTCAGCCGAATAATCCGTGCTTGATAAACCTATAAGAGCTGATACAATAAATATATATCTTAAAAATTTGATTTTAGAGAAAAAATTCGACCAAGATAAAAAGAGTTAAAAAAACGCAAATTCAACAAAATTAAAAAAAATTGTGTTATAATCGTTAAGGAAAAAACTCTTCCGCGCCTTGGCGCCTAAGGAGCAATATGCAGAACGATAAATATTCCAATCCGCTTTCCGAAAGATACGCAAGTGCCGAAATGCTCAAAATTTTCTCGGAGCAGCACCGAATCGGGCTGTGGCGCAGGCTGTGGCTGGCGCTCGCCGAGTGCCAGAAGGAGCTGGGACTTCCCATAACCGAGGAGCAGCTGGCCGAAATAAGGGCAAATCTCGACAACATCGACTTTGAGGCGGCGGCGGCGCGTGAAGCCGAGGTGCGCCACGACGTCATGGCACACATCTACACGCTGGGGCTGGCCTGCCCCGCCGCAAAACCCATAATACATCTCGGCGCGACGAGCTGCTTCGTCACCGACAACTCCGAGCTCATTCAAATGCACGAGGGACTCACCATCCTTTCGGCTAGGCTCAAAGCCGTCATAAAAAACCTCGCCGCTCTCGCCTTAAAATATAAGGACCTTCCCGCGCTGGGGCTCACCCACTATCAAGCGGCGCAGCTTACCACGGTGGGAAAGCGGTTCACCCTCTATATTCAGGACTTCATGCTCGACCTGGAGAATTTGGCCTCTGTTCTCGAGGGCTACCGCCTGCGCGGCGCCAAGGGCACGACGGGCACACAGGCGAGCTTTCTCGAATTGTTCTCGGGCGACTACGAAAAAGTCAAGGCGCTCGATAAAGCGGTCGCCAAAAAGATGGGCTTTCCCCGGGTCTTCGACGTCAGCGGCCAGACTTACACAAGGAAATTCGACTATTTTGTGCTTTCCGCGCTGTCGGGGATAGCGCAGAGCGCCTCCAAATTCGCCACCGACTTAAGGCTGCTTCAGAGCCGTAAGGAGATGGAGGAGCCCTTCGGCAAAAATCAGGTGGGAAGCTCGGCGATGGCATATAAGCGAAATCCCATGATGTCGGAGCGTGTCTGCTCGCTTTCGCGCTATCTTATGAGCCTTCCCGTAAACGCCGCCGTGACCGAGGCGACGCAATGGTTCGAGCGGACGCTGGACGACTCGGCCAACCGCAGAATCGTCAATTCACAGGCCTTCCTTACCGCCGACGCCATCTTAATTATTTTGGAAAAAATCACGGCCGGCCTCAACGTCTACGAAAAAGTGATTGAAAAATATATAAACGAGGAGCTCCCCTTCATGGCGAGCGAAAACCTTCTGATGGAAGCGGTCAAGGCGGGCGGCGACCGCCAGACGCTTCACGAGGTCATAAGGACGCACGCCATGGCCGCCGCGCTCAACGTTCGGGGCGGCGGAGCCAACGACTTTATTGAAAGGCTCCTAGCTGACCCCGCCTTCGCGCCATACGCCGACTCGGCCGCCGCCGCCCTAAATCCCAAGAACTATATCGGCTGCGCCGCCATGCAGACGGTGGAATTTATCGAAAAAGTCCAAAAAAGGCTTGCCTATTTATAATTAAGGTATAGGATTGCACGAACATAGGCTTATAATTTTCGGAACAACAAAATAAGCAGAGAGCCGCCTTTCGGCGGCTCTCTGCTTTATCTTTTGTATTTCTTTTGTGTCTTTTGTATTTCTTTTGTATCTTTTGTATTTCTTTTGTATCTTTTGTATTTCTTTTGTGTCTTTTGTATTTCTTTTGTGTCTTTTGATTTTTTCGAGCGGTATTTCTTTAGTGATTTAATCTTGAAAAAAACTACCGAAACCTTTGTTTTTCCTTTGTTCTTCTTAGGTCTTACTTTTGTTTTTCGCTTGCGCTCGTCGGTATTGCTTAGGTATTTTTTGTGTTCTTTAGTATTTCTGATAACATTTTTTTCGAGCTTTGAGCACCAAAACACCTAAAGCTTGAGTTTATTATACAAAATGTTTGGTTTTTCGTCAAATTAAAAAGGCTTGATTTTTGGAAATTCTCTCAAAAAACTACAACATATTTGCAGTTTTGAAAATAACCCACAATATGTTGTATATATTTATTACTTTTTGCGTTGCATTTGCTTTATAAAAAATCGCCGCGGCATACCCCGCGGCGACTGAAAATACTTAATCTTTAATGATTGAATTATACTTTGAGATTGTTATAATTTTGTAGTTGTTTTGCGGTTATTTGATTGCCTTATAAAACTTAAAAGGCTTTAAGGTTTTGGCGGCCGCAAAGCTCTATTTATCCGAGAATAAGTTATAGCCTGCCTCGAACGCCGCGAGGTTGGACGCGATGAAGGCGGGCTTTGCGCTGAAATATTTCGATATCGCGGCTTTTGCCGCGTCATAGCTCAAAAAGCCCGAAAGCGCGAGATACGCCCCCATCATAACCAAACTCGCCGCCTTGTCGTTACCCGCCGAATGCGCTATGTCGTTGGCGGGAATGCAGTAGGCTTCGATGTCGGAGCGGCTCGGCTTTTCCGAAATGAGCGAGCTGTTAATCAAAATTTTTCCGCCCGACCTTACTTTGCTTTCAAATTTGGTGAGGCTGGGCTTGTTCATGGCAATCAGCGTGTCGGGAACGGCGATGACGGGCGAGGCTACCGTCGTTTTATCGATAACGACGCTGCAGTTGGCGGTGCCGCCGCGCATTTCCGGTCCGTAGGAGGGAAGCCACGTCACTTCCAGCCCTTCGCCCATCGCGGCGTATGCTATAATTTGTCCCAAACTTAAGACGCCTTGTCCGCCAAAGCCCGATATAATCAATTTTTCCATACTAGTTTTCTCCGATGTCTTTGAAAATGCCTAAGGGGAAGGTTTTTGTCATCTTCTCCGAAACGAACTTGAGCGCCTCGACAGGATTTAGGTGCCAGTTGGTGGGACAGGACGAAAGCAGCTCGACAAAGGAAAAGCCCTTGTTCTGCGCCTGATATGAAAACGCCTTTTTAATGGCAGCGGCGGCGGCACGGACGTTTTTGACGGAATCAAGCGCGCAGCGCGCAATAAACGAGGGGCCGTCAAGCGTCGCCAGCATCTCGCAAACCTTAATCGGGTTGCCCGCCTCGGCGGGCGTTCTTCCGCCTTGGCAGGTCGTCGCCTTTTGTCCCGCGAGCGTGGTGGGCGCCATCTGGCCGCCCGTCATGCCGTAAATCGCGTTGTTAATGAAAATGACAGTGATATTAATTCCCCGCGCCGCGGCGTGGACGATTTCGCCGAGGCCGATGCTCGCCAAATCGCCGTCGCCTTGATAGACGAACACCGTCTTATCGGGGAGCGCGGCTCTGACGCCGGTCGCGACGGCGGGCGCGCGGCCGTGGGCGGCCTCAATCATGTCGCAGTTGAAATAGTTGTAAGCGAAGACGGCGCAACCTACCGGCGCGATCCCCACGACGTTGCCCGAATAAGGTTCAGTAGCCTCGGCGAGGAGGCGGTGGGCTATGCCGTGGCCGCAACCCGGGCAGTAATGGGTAGGGTTGTCCGTCAGCATATCGGTTTTCTTAAAGACGATCGCCATGCTATATACCCTCCTTTTCGGCAAAGGCCGCGATATCCTCGGGCGTCACGACGTTGCCGCCCGCACGTCCGAGAAGCAGCACGGGCTTTTTGCCTTCCACCGCAAGCCGGACGTCCTCGACCATCTGGCCTAAAGAAAGCTCGACGGTAATAAACTTTTTGACGTGAGAAAACTCGGCAAGCTTTAAAAACACCTCTGAGGGGAAGGGATAGAGTGTAATAGGACGGAGTAGGCCGGCCTTAATTCCCTTGCTCCTGAGAATGCCGACGGCGGATTTCGCTATGCGTCCCACCGTGCCGTAGGCGGCGAGCACTATCTCGGCGTCGTCCGTCAAATAGCTTTCCCACGCCGTTTCGTTTTTCTTCATTTCGGCGTAGCGGGCCGCCAGCCTCAAATTGACCGTCTCAAGCTCGTCGGGCTCTATGTAGAGCGAGTTGATGATTTTTCTCGATTCGCCCTTATTCTCTCCCGTTACCGCCCACTCCGGCTTCTTTATCTCGGATATGTCGCGCATCTTTGGGAGTTGAACCGCTTCCATAATTTGGCCCAACATGCCGTCGCCCAAAATCATGACGGGAAGGCGATACTTTTCGGCCTTATCGAAGGCGTTGTAAATGATGTCGACGCATTCCTGAACAGTGGAAGGCGCGTAGACCAACATGCGGTAGTCGCCGTGGCCGCCCCCCTTGACCGCCTGAAAATAGTCGCCTTGAGCGGGCTGGATGCCGCCGAGGCCGGGGCCGCAGCGCATCATGTTGACTATGACGGCGGGCAGTTCGGCGCCGGCGAGATAGGAAATCCCTTCCTGCTTTAAGCTGATGCCGGGGCTGGACGACGACGTCATGGCGCGCACGCCGCAAGCCGCCGCGCCGTAAACCATATTAATGGCGGCTATCTCGCTTTCGGCCTGCAAAAACTTGCCGCCCACTTCGGGGAGCCGCTTGGACATATATTCGGGAATTTCGTTTTGCGGCGTGATGGGATAGCCGAAATAGCAGCGGCAACCGCCTAAAACGGCGGCCTCCGCAATCGCTTCGTTGCCTTTCATCAATGCTTTGTCGGCCATAGTATTCTCCTAAGCTTTGTCTTTGAACACCGTTATCGCGCAGTCGGGGCACATCTCGGCGCAAAAGGCGCAGGCTATGCATTGGGACGGTTCGGCGACGGCGGCGACGAAGTAACCCTTGTCGTTGCTCTCGGTTTTGGAGAGCTCGAGAATTTTTTTGGGACAGGCCGCGACGCAAAGCCCGCAGCCCTTGCAAGCGTTTTTGTTGATTTCGATTCTGTTCATCTTGTTCCTTCCTTAAGAAAACAAAACATTCAACCACCGGCAAGGTGGTTGAATGCATTATTTAAGGGGAATTGGCCTAAGGCTTTCCCTTAAGTAACTCTTATTAACCGCCGGCCAGAAGCTTTTGAAGCTGTGCCATCAGGTCGTCGTCGCCCGATTCGGCGGCGGGAGCGGGTTGCGGTTTGGCGGCGGCGGGAGCCTTCTTGGCGGGCGCGGTCGCGGCAACCTTCTTATAGCCTTCGGTGTTTACGACCTCGGTATAGGGCGCGTCGGG
>DAOTKC010000042.1:0-12212 GCA_035449045.1 Eubacteriales bacterium | reverse complement strand
TCCTTGACTTCGGGCGGAACCAATCCGGTCTCGAACATGGTCAATGAGATAATCGACTCCATCGACGACGGCGCTCCCGAGAACGGAAGCGTTCAGGTTGCCGAAGCCGGATGCGGCCCGCAGCAGACTTCCTCCATGCCCAACCTCAACACCACCTACACCATCTATGCTCAAAATGAAACTAGCGGCGGCACGGGCAACGAAACAACGACCAGCGGCAACGTTACGCTCTCCCAAAATCACATTTACGCCATTAAGAACGGCGTCATTCAAATAACACTTTCCTACCGAATTTCCAACCCCTCGTCCAATAACCAGCAATGGGGCGTTTCTTTCGACAACGCCTCGAGCTGGGGCCTTAACATGTCGAATAAGTCCGAGGGCACCTATACTTCTTCGGCGACCACCATTCCGACTTCCTTCGCCTACAGCCATCTGCGCTTCCGCACCATCGTGTCGGCGTCCTTCCTAAACCCCGCCGAAACCAACGACATGACGGCGCGGCTCACCACCACCGACTCAACCAACCCCTACATCTCCGACACCTCGATAGCAACCACTTACGGAACCAACTCGGTCATCACTTTCTACGACGCCGGCGCCGGCATTGATACCGTCACCTACACTCGCGACGGCGGAAGCTCCCAGAGCGCTTCGCTCAGCTATTCGGCCGATCGCAAGACCGCCACATTCTCTACCAACATAGGCGGGGCTTACAACTTCACTATTACCGACAACGTCGGCCGCACCGCCTACGACTCGCGCACTATTCCTAGAAGGTTCCAAATCGCCTTCAACGGCAACGGCGCCACCAGCGGCTCGATGTCCAACATGCAGTGCCTGACGGAAAGAAGCTACACGCTGACCGCCAATGCGTTTTCGAGAACGGGTGGCTATTCCTTCGCTGGCTGGAACACGGCGGCCGACGGAAGCGGCACCAACTATTCCAATCAGCAACAGATAAACTTTAATTTCACGACGGTGACCTCCGACAACATGACGATAACGCTCTACGCCAAGTGGATGTTCACCTATACTCTGACTTACAACGCCAACACTTCGCCGGACACTTCGTCGGTAAGCGGGACGGTGCCGTCAAATCAGATTGTCACCAACGGCTCGGCCTACACGATAGGCGGCAGTCTTTCGCGAAACGGCTACCGATTTTTGGGCTGGAGCCGAACATCGGGCTACGTAGCCCATGACGGAAGCTGGTCGGCCAACGGCACATCGCGGTTTTTGGCTTCCACACAATATTCTCTGATGGTTGAAGGCGCTACACCGGGCGCCACTTTGACTTTATATGCGGTCTGGCAATATAACAGCTACACCGTCACCTACGGCGCCAACAAACCTTCGGCGGCGCGCTCCTCGGTGACGGGCTCGATGGCCAACACGCTCCACGTCTACGACACGGCGCAAAACCTCAGGAGCAACGCATATGCCTTAGCCGGCTACACCTTTTTAGGCTGGAGCACCAACGCCGTCACGACGGCCGTTCAAAATCTCACCGACGCAGGCGGCACTACTTACACAAACAGCCAGTCGGTCAACAACATTTTGACCGGCCACGGCGGAACCTACAATCTCTACGCGGTGTGGCGCGCCAATACCTATCAAATTCAAGTCAACTACGGCGGCTCGACATCGGGCTCGGTCACGGTAAACGGAACCACCATCGCAAACGGCGCCTCGACTTCGGCAATTGCTTCCGATGTCACCGTGACGCTGGCGCGGACGCTGGCGCGGACGGGCTATAATTTTGTCGGCTGGCGCGTTACCGGCACTTATAGCACCTCGACATTCTACTGGGGAACATCGTCGGGCGGCATGAGCACGCAGCTTGCGGCGACGGCATATCCTACCGGCTTCAGCACCAACAGCTCGGTTGCCAACGGCCTCAACGCCTACAGCACAACAACGCTATATGCCGTTAATATGTCATCGACCAATAGCTCGATGACGGTAATCACAGCGGTCTGGAGCCCCATCACATATACCATTGTCTACAACAGCAACAAGCCTGCTTCGGCCAGCACTGCGATATCGGGTTCGACTACCAGCAGTAGTCACGTCTACGGCATCGCGCAAAACTTGACTATGAACGGCTATTCCTTGCCGGGTTATACCTTCCAAAACTGGAACACCGCGGCTAACGGCTCGGGCACCACCTACACTAATGGGCAATCGGTTAATAATCTCACGACGACTAACGGCGCGACGCTGAACTTCTACGCGCAGTGGTCGGCGAATTACATTCAGGTTACGCTCTATTACGGCGAAAGCTGGGGCAGCACATATACGCGCTATGTCAGGTTCGACAGCAAAAACGTTTATTTGAATGCCGACGGCACGGGCGCCAGCAGTTTTCCCGTCTTATCCAACTTGACCAAATACGAGTTTTACGGCTATTCGCTTGAAAACAACACCACGGGCTCGTCGATTATTAGCAACGCCATGACCAATACCTCGGCCGTTTTAATTAATAACTGGACGAGCACGGATGCAACCTCGCTCTACGCCATCTGGCGTTACCGTATCGCCTACAACGCCGGTATAGGCTCGGGCGGTCAGACGGGCTATTACGACTATTATAAGAGCACATCCTCGACCGCCAACAGCTACTACAACGGCTCGGGCTTTTCGCGCGACCGCGCCACATTGCAGGGCTGGACGACATCCTCGCTGCCGGGATATTCCTCTCAATACGGCTTGGGCGCAAACCACAATACCAACGCATTTTCGGGTATTTCCACCATACTCTACGGCTATTGGCTGGGGACGGGCAACATCAATTACGGCCCTTCCGGCATTCCTTCCAACTTAAATTTGACACAGGGCAACGAACCGCGATATCTGCACGGCGAAACTTATTTAAATTATGACGGTGCCACACACACCACCAATCTCGGCAACAGCAACGAAACCTACCGCCGCTGGGGTGTATTCTTTTATCAATGCGCCAGTAACGAACTTGAAAGAGGCACATATACACAAGGCGCCCAAGGCGAAGCTCCTGATAACGCAATAGGCTACGACACCGGAGTAGTTATGGTCGTCGACCCGCGCTACGGAATGTTCTGGATGGATTTGTCTATCGGCGACAATCTCAAGGCCGCGCTTTCAAAAGGAGCTATCTCTTTAACGTTTTCATGCAATTCCGGCGGCTCCGGCAGCACTACACTCTATCCCTTTATTGCGGGAGGCTATTCGGGCAACGGCAACTTCTACAGTTTTATAAACGATACGATTTCCCACGGCTCGGCGGCCACGGCGGGCGGCAATCTATCGGCGTCGATAACGATACCTCAAGGCAGCCAAAACTACAACACCATCCGCGTCGGCGTCTTCGTTAAATGGGACGGCGGCTGGTTCAACCACTTCGATGGCTGGATTTATAATCCCAAGATTGAGATATTCAACTCCGCCGCAACTTACTTTGACTCCGCGGGCAACGGTTCGGTAAACCCGACATCCTACGCCGCGAACAACTCGAGCTACACCGTGGAAACCTCCATCACCTCGGCGGCCACTCCCAACGCCGGATATTACTTCCTCTACTGGACGCAGTCTAGCACCGCGGTTGCGCACACCCGCACAATAGCGATGCGCACCTATTACGACGGCACGCCCAACAAACAACCGAACTATATTCCCAACGGCACCTACACCGCTACCTTTGCACAAATTTCATTCTGGTTCAACGGCGTCAGCTATACCAGCTCGACTTATACCGGCCAAACGCTCTACATTTTGAGGAGCGATTTCAAAACGCTGGACTCGGGGAGGGGAATAAATATCGGCGTCAGCGGCTCAATCAGCGCGGGGTATTCTACGACTTCGGCGTCGATAGGTTCCACCTTCGGCGGCTATGTCAATCCCGAACAAGTGATGTCGGCGGGCAACTA
Organism: Eubacteriales bacterium; assembly: GCA_035449045.1. GTDB lineage: Bacteria > Bacillota > Clostridia > Christensenellales > CAG-917 > DAOTKC01. Next base: position 8,304 of record DAOTKC010000042.1, on the reverse strand, counting down.
TCCTGCCGAGGGCACTGATTACACGATATATCTGCAATATAAAGATACCGCAGGCATCGTCTGCGGCCAGCTTGCCGTCAATTTCCAAATCATCAACAGCGACTTTGGCACCAAGGCGGGCGGCACGGGCAAATGGGGCTCGGCTACCAACCCCTATATGATTGACAGCGCGCTGCATCTTGTCAATCTTTCCAACATAGTCAACAATGTCCGCCAGCCGCTCAACAGCGTCAGCGGCAACTGGACGGGCAACGGCTTCACCATCGCGTCCTCGGGCGTGCAGGCAAGCTCGCGCACCTTCGCCGGCTCCTTCTTCGAGGTTTCTCAAAACATCACGGTATCATCCGGCTCAATGATGCCGATAGGCAGTGATGCGACCTACACCTTCCGCGCCGACTTCAACGGCACCGGTAAGACAATAAATTTGAATACCTTTGCGGGGCTGTTCGGCTATGTAACAGGCGAGAGCGCTTCGGTCAGGACCAAGATTCACGACCTAACAGTCCAAGGAGCGGTGAGCGGCGTGACCACTCCGGCGGGCTTAGCCACCGCGGGCATAGTCGGCTATGCCGAAAACTGCGAACTTTATAACCTCACCAACGCCGCCGCCGTAACGGGCACTTCGTCGTATACCGGCGGCATAGTCGGCTACGCGGTTTCCGCCAACGTCTATCTCTACGGAAACCTGACCAACTCGGGCAACATTTCGGGCGGCAGCTTCGTGGGCGGCGTAGGCGGTAGGACGCACTGCAACTTCTATAATCCCGCTGATACTTCCGCTTACGGCACCTTCCGCAACTCGGGTTCGATCACCGGCAGCGGCAATTCGGTGGGCGGCATATTCGGCTTTTCCGACAAGACGATTAAAAACGCCACTAATATGGCTTCGGGCAACGTTGTCGGGCTATATTATGTCGGCGGCATTTCGGGAAGGTCGCAGGGGGCCATCGAAAGCTGCACCAACGGCGGCTCGGTGACGGCGACGAGTTATGTCACCAACGGCGAGGCCGAAAACCTTGTCGGCAGCTTCGCGGGCGGCATTACGGGTTATCAACTGAGCCATAACATCACTTCTTGCACCAACAGCGGCTACATTCAGAGCACTTCGGCATCCTACAATGACTACGTCGGCGGCATAACCGGCTATTCCAAATTGCCGGTAAACGATTCAATCAACACTTCGAGCGGCGCGGTCAACGGCGGAAGCTATGTCGCGGGCATCGTGGGAAGGCTTCTTGCCGGCGTTTCGATTTCGGGCAACTCCAACGCTGCCGCGATAACCGCAACGGGAAGCTATGTCGGCGGCATAGTCGGGCTAATGATAGGCGGTTCGCTGACCGGCGCCTACGCCGGCGGCACATCCTACTACACCAACACCGGCGCCATTCTCGGCGGCAACTATGTCGGCGGCATAATCGGCGAATATTCGCTCTCGAGCTCCGCCAACACTATGATAAGATCGGTGTGCAATATCGGCGCCGTCAGGCTGACGAGCGCGGCAGGCACCGCCGTCGGCGGCATTATCGGCAGAATTACAGCGAGCGGCAGCGCCACTGGCATTCTTTACGTCGGCGACCCCAGCTCGCTTTCCACAAATTATTACGTTTCCAACTCCGGCAACATCAACACCGTGACGCCGACGACATCGGCGACGGGCGTGGGCGGCATAGTCGGCTATATCGCCGAAGGCACCGGCACAACCAACAAAGTCAGCGTCTACATCGGCGGCGGCAGCGATACCAAGCGCGTGCTCAACTCCGGCGTAACCGCCAACAACGCCAACAGCGGACTGTTCCACGGCGTGGGCGGCATAGTCGGCTACATCGCGGCGACCTCCCTCGATAAAATCGACGTCACCGTCAAGTTCTGCACATCGTCGTCGCAGACGAGGACGGGCGCAAATTCGCAGGGCGCGGGCGGCATAGTCGGCACCGTGGAAGCGGGCGGCGCCTCGCTCGGCGGCTACACCGTCAAAATCGACAACTGCAAAAAGAGCGACTTTATCGTGGGCGCGCACTACGTCGGCGGCATAGTGGGTAAGGGCGAAAACGTCCAGATTACCGCTTGCGAACTCACCAACGGCATCATACGCGGCATGGGCGGCACTTCGGAAGACGGCTACGTCGGCGGCATCGCCGGTTACCTTTTAAGCTCCGCCGTTTCGACGACCTCGGTGCTGTCGAGCGACACCATCGCGGGCTGCAACACCTCGAGCTACGCCGACACCGACACCTACTTCAACTACGTCGGCGGCTATGTCGGGCGTATGGTGGCGTCCTCGCTGTCGCTTCCCGCCTCCGTCACCGGAATTTCGCGGCCGATGCACGGCAAGAGCTACGTCGGCGGCATAGTCGGCTCGATGGAAGTAAGCGCAGCGGGAGCGGTAAGCTCGCTGACAATTATATCCAGCTTTACTAAAACAGGCGCGATTTTACATTCGCAAATGAACGTCGGCGGTATCGTCGGAAGAATAGCAAGCAGAGAAATTTCGGGAACTTATTATAACAACAATGTAACGTTGACAGGTATTACGCTTCTTAACAGTGGCGCGATAACCTCTCAATCCTCTGAACCCGAAGCACTCATCGGCGGGATTTTTGGCTATATACAAAGAGTAACTTTGTCGGGCGCGCTGCTTAAAAACACCGCCAATATCACCGCGATCGGCGCGGGCAACGTAGGCGGCATATTCGGGCGTGCCCAGGATTGCACCGTTAACGTTCCTCTTCAAAACGGCGATAGCGGCACCTCCGCCAAAATACAGGGCGCCACCGAGGTCGGCGGCATCTACGGCAGGGGCTACGGCGGCTCTTTGAACAGCAATGCCACCAATTATATGGAAATAGCAGGCACGGCCACGCGCGTGGGCGGGATTTACGGTGCGATAAACTGGGGTGGGATTAGCGCATCATATATATATACCAACCACGGCAAGGTCTCGGGCTCGGGCAGCGTCGGCGGCATCGCGGGCGAGCTGACCGCTTACACAAATGGGTCTACCAGCATAGACGGACTTACCAGCGGCCAATACTACAACCACGGTGAGATTACTTCGAACGGCAACAACGTCGGTGGTATACTGGGTTATGTGGGCACGGGCACTTCGAATATTCCGAAATTAATCATCACAAGGGCGGCCAACTACGGTACTGTTCGGGGCGCAAGCTATGTCGGCGGGCTTGTCGGTATTGCCGAGGTGGGCGCCATAGTGAAGATAACGCGCTTCTACAACGCCCCCGCCGCTACGATAACCGCTTCGGCAAGCTATGCGGGCGGCGTCGCCGGCTCGATAAACGACGCCGACACCATTTCGTATTCGGTCAACGAAGCAAACGTCACGGCAACGACCAGCTACGCGGGCGGCATTGTCGGCAATTTGGTAAGCACCTCGATAATTCAATATTGCTATAATTCAAAGGGCTTCGGCGTCACCTCCGCTTCCAATTTCGGCGGCGTAGCGGGCGCCAAGGACGCCGCCGCCGCCGTCACGGCGTGCTGGGCGTTCTATCCCACCGCGAGCAACGATATCACGATTCCGGCGGCCGACACCGTGGTGACGGGCTCGGGCGCGCTGGGCTCGGGACTTGCCTATGTGTCGGTAGCGTTGGCAGGCATCGGCGAGATGATGACCGTTATACCTTGCTCCTCGGGCAGCTCGAACTACGTTTGGAGCGACGCCCTGACGCTGAATATCGAATACTTCAAGCTGACCGGTCAAGCGGGCGCGCCTTCGACGACCAACCCCAGCGGCTACTATTTCCGCATGGCCAACGCAAGCGCGAACTCCGTCGACTCGGCGAGCTGGTATTCGCTCGCTCTCAACGGCTCTACCGTCGAGGCTGTCTACGCCGCCTCCAACGCCACCTATAACAACTCGCAGGGCATCTACGCCAAATACGGCCGTCCCACCGTCGCCGACCGCGAGACTTACTGCGCCGCGCCGATAACTCCCGCCGTCACCACAATGCCGCAGGAATCGACGTCGGGCCAGACCAACCGAAGCTATACATGGGAATTCACCTTCTATAACTCGGTCGCCAACCGCACCAGCAACACCAACCCGATGAGCCAAATTGAAAACGCCCGCACCTACTACTACCGCTTGAGGATTTATTCGAGCAGCGGTGGCGTTCTGATGGGCACTTATCACGGCCTCTTCATCATCGACCCCATGCCCGTCACGCTCAACATAATCACAACGGGCTCGGGATATACTCTTAACCCCTCTTACGGCGCCGACACCTATTCGCGCGTTTACGACGGCACATCCAAGGGCGTCAGCGTCTCCGCCACCTTGAACGGCGTCACTTATTACGACGATGATTTGATGGGCGGCGGCACCGCTTTTATCACCGTCAGCTATCAGGTTACGGCGTTCGCCTATCAGGGCGTGGCGAGAATCGGTTATAACCACACCACCATCAAAAAGCCGACGGGCGCCGGCAAATACCAGCTTAACGTGGCCTTCACGGGCGAACTCGGCGACGACAACTACACCATCAGCGGGCTTTATGATGTCTATCTCGTCATCGAGCCGGTGCTGCTTACGATGAGAAACGACGGCGAATACCACGCCACCGACGGCACTGCCTTCTTCACCATCACCAACACCGATAAGCAGTATGACAGGACGAATACGTTTAACGGCAATATCTCCCTCGGATTTTTGCCTGTGACGGGCAACGACGACCCGCTGGCCAACCGTCAGATTTACTCCGATAACTACACCATAGACAGCGGCAGTAAGGTTTATTCATCCCTTAACGCGGGCGCCAGAACAATCAGCTACACCGCGACGTGGAAGCAGAGAAACCAAGGCCAAGTCGGCTTCGGCGCTTTCAATAACTACTGCATAGTGAAAGGCGGCACGCCGTGGACGCCCGAAACGCCCACCAACTTCACGACGAGTAAAACTTATAATATTTATAAGAAGATATTAAACTTTAATAAAACATATTTTGTATTGCAGACCACCACGATGCCCTTCAATAACACCGCCACCTTCACCGACGCCGTCCTGAACATCACGGCGGCGGGCGTGGCGAACTGCGGGTTGGTTCCCGGCGATACCACCGTCCCCCTCGACTACGGCATCAATTCCTTCAAGGCGGAGTTCAACGACAAGCTCATCGGCGGCAAGACGCTCTACTATCGCATCAAGCTCAACTCCTCGGGCGCCGTCGTCAATTACTGCACGGCGCGCCAGCAGTCGGGCAGCGACGGCAACTACAGCTATATTTATAACTACGATATTCCGCTTTCCACCGACCCCGACGCCGTGCAGTTCAGCGGCGAATATTGGTATAGCACGCCCGGCACCATCACCAAGCGTCTGCTAAATATCCAAATAAACGGGCCGGTTTGGAACAGCGCGGCGTTGAGAAAAGAGAAGCTCTACGACGGCACCGACTTTTTCCAGACCGCCTACGACCCCTCATTCATAAGCGTGACGGGCTTCGCCGGCGACGTGCTGTCATTCCCCACCGTTTCGGGCAAATTCTACAGCAGTTCGTCCTCGGCGGTGGAGCCGTATTGCGCCTACCAGGTCGGCTCTTACTACGTCAAATTCGCCGTTACCATCGGCCAGCTTCAAAGCTCGTTTTCGCCTTCCGACATCTATTCCGGCTACGCCAGCTTTTGGGATTACTACACCTTCCCCAACACCGACCCCGCCGGCTACTACTATGTCAGCACCACCACCCAGCACCAGATTCAGCCCCGAAACGTCTATGCCAAGGCGGAGGGCTATGTCAACAGTTGGGCAAATCTCACTTATTCCGAACCTCTCAACGCCTACACCGCCTGCTCGCTTGCGCAGCCTCAAGTGGCTTGGCAGAGCGGCGGGCTGTCCTCGTATACCTACAATACCGTGGCGCCGCTTATAGTCTGGTCGATGCCGACGGTGGGGATTTATTACGGCAACGCCATCGGCGAGTCCGATTCCGAAAAGCTCGTCACCGTCCGCGACAAGCGGCTGTTCTCCGACACTTCCTCGTCCACCCGCTACGACAACGTTTGGGCAAACGCCACGCTGTTCTCGGGCATAAGCGGAAGCTCGCTCACCGGCAAAAACCTTACGGCAATAAACGGCACCACTTATGGCTACGGCGGCACTAATCTGGGCACCGACGCCTCGGGACAGGACCGTTATTGGATTATGAACGGCTACGCCATGCAGGTGCGTTACAACGAGTACATGCTCGTCAACGACAACTATAACGTGGCGGCGGCCGCCGACGGCTGCACTTTCAATATCGTCCACAACGCGAGCGCCTCGGGCATAGACAGCTCGCCCAACGGCGGCTCCAGCGCGCGCGTCCATACTTATACCGCATCGGAAACTTTCGACAACTACCCGAGCGGCATAAGTAAGCAGATAACGGCGGGCAACACCGAGAGCGCGGGCACCTATGCCAACTATGTCAACATGATTAACGCGGCGAGCGGCAGCGGCCTGGGAGTAGGCTGGGTGAGAATAGGCGATTGGCCTTTCAGCCGTCCCTACGGCTTCGGCCTCAACAGCGACGAGCCGGCAAGCGGCTCTCTGGTTATGTGGATGGACGTCGACTTGCGGCCGGGCGGCGGCGTGAGCCTTGCCGCCAACGGCAGGCTTATCGCCGAACTCAGCGTCTACAACTACGTCTACGGCAGAGCCGACGGTCTTACGATGGGCATTGCCTACATCGACGGCTCGGGCGCCAAAATAAAACCGACAGGCACCGTTTCCGACATGAACGCCTCCGTCCCCGGCGTCAAAACCGAGGTTTTGGAGATAACCGGCAAGGGCGGCTGGTTTAATATTACCTGTTCCGTTCCCGCCGACTGCACCGGCATCCGCCTCATTTTCCACTTCAGCAACCCGGTCGGCGGATGGGGCGAAATCTTCAACCAGGCCACGCTGACCTTGAGGCAGGCCGATACCTATTCCAACATCCACGAGCAGCAGACCACCGTCGTTCACAACCAGAGCGGCTCGGGCGCCGGCGTCATCGGCTGGCAGGGTGAGATGTCTCAGAACCCCGACGGGGCAATGCTCAAATACGCCAATCCTACCGGCAGCGGCGCGCTCAACTACTATTGGTGGGCGACTTCCAACTCCAGCCTCAACGTCACCAACACCTCCAACCCCGGCTTCCACAGCGGCTCCAACGTGGGCGGCATATTCGGAATTAAAATCAGGCTTTCGGGCGACCTTGCCTACTATGCCAATTTGGGCAAACTGAGAATTTCCATCGAACTGGAGCTACAGGCGCGTTCGGGAATTAACACCCGCCTCGGTGTGGCGAGGCTGGGCGACGTCAGTTACGGCACCGTGCTCGGCATAGGCTCTATTCAGACCTACGACCATTTCGTCTACGGCTTTGTCGCTACGTCGAACGGCAATAACAAGCTTGCGCTCTACAATATGTTCTTCGAGCCAGGCCTCGGCGAGAGCAACTACGTCTATTCCGTCTATATCGAAGCCGCCAACACTCAGACGATGGAGGCCTATATCAACTCGCTCCGCATCCGCTACGATATAATGAACGACCTCGTCATCGGAAACGAAGACAATATCACGGCGAATTACAACCTTGCCACCAACCTCGACGATTCGCACAGATGGTATTACTACACAGGTGATAAATATATCGCGCTTACCGAGTTTGTGGGCGAGAATAAAGAAGTGCGCCCCGACATCTACGGCAACTATTCGGGCGGCAACAGCAACAACATGACAGGCATGCTCGGCTTCGGCCCCACCGTCTACTGGCTCTTCGGCGCCGTCCAATGGTCGGGCAACTGGCTGGGCGACCCCTTTAACGCCAACGTCAAGGTGGGAACCAACATAGTCCTTTCCGACAAGATTACCCGCGCCATCGAATACGGCAATGTCAGCCTGACGATATCTTTCAAAATCTATTTCTATTTGTCTTCCGACTTCATTTCCGAGCGGCCGGAGATTTACCATTTCGACATATCAAACGGCTTACTCACGGGCAGCGGCGCGCATTACGAATACAGCCCGCCGACCAATGCCAAATGGTCGGAGACGCCCGGACTCGCTTCCAACGAAATCTCGGCGACAGTCACCTACACCGCCTCTGAACTCCGCAGCATAATCAACGGAAACTATATGAATCTGTGGTGGTTCATACAGGGCAAGGGCAGAGGCAATAACTACTTCTATCTCCACAGTGTCAACGTCGCTTTCACGGGCACGCAGGCCGCCTCGGTTGCCGACCAGGAGACGACCTCGTCCTCCTCGGCGTCCAACATCACGGCTTCCACCCCCACCTATACGATAGGCGGCGTCTCCCACAC
>DAOTKC010000041.1:0-12351 GCA_035449045.1 Eubacteriales bacterium | reverse complement strand
GGCGACCGCAATCCCCGTCCTAAGACCGGGCGCTATCGTCTTGGAAAAGCTCGAAACGTAGATAACGCGGCCGGCGTTGTCGAACGCCTTGATGGCGGGAAGCCTTTCGCCCGAGTATCTAAGCTCGCCGTAGGGGTTGTCCTCCAGCACTATGACGTTATATTTTTCGGCAAGCGCGGCTGCCGCCTTTCTCTTTTCAAGCGACAGCGATTTTCCGGTGGGATTGGAAAAATCGGGGATGAGATAGACGATTTTGGGGTTGAAGCGCTTGATTTTTTCTTCCAAATCCTCTATGTTGACGCCGTCGCTGTCGGCCTTTACGCCGATGGGCTCGCCTTCGTAGGTTTTTAAAATATGGAGGCAGGCAAGATAGGTTGGGTCTTCTACCAGAACGCGGTCGCCCTTGTTCAAAAAGGCCTTGAACGTGAGGTCGATTCCCTGCTGGCCGCCCGAAATAATGAGAGCGTTGTTTTCCGAGGTCTCCTTAATGCCGAACCGCGCCGCGTATTTTAACGCGCTATTTATTAGCGGACCGTAGCCCTCGGTGCCGCCGTATTGAAGTATGGCAAGCGTGTCCTCGCCCGAAAGAAGCTCGCTCGCTATTTTTTCGACTTCGGCCACCGGCAGCGCCTCGGCGGCGGGGAAGCCGCCCGCGAACGAAATCATGCCGGGCGCCTTCAAAAGGCCGAATATTTCTCTGATGGCGTTTGCCTCGAGGTTTTTAATTTTGTCGGTGATTCTGTATTCCAAATCCTCAACCTACCCTTAAAAGTTCTTATTATTATAACACCGTTATTTTAAACTTACAAATGATTGACAAAATAAAACGATAAAATAAGCCGAATGAAAACCGGCTTTTCAAAAATCCGTTGTGATTTTTTCAAATCGGTGATATAATAAATCGAACAAACGACGGGAGGATAATATGCAATATTCACATGAAATAGAAGAAATGGCCTGCGTTAAAAAGGGGCCTGACCACGGGCCGGCGCCCATTCCCGAAGAAGGAAAATGGGTTCAGGCGAAGGAAGTAAAGGACATCAGCGGCCTTACGCACGGCGTGGGCTGGTGCGCGCCGCAACAGGGCGCCTGCAAGCTTACGCTCAACGTCAAGGACGGCATTATAGAGGAAGCGCTCATCGAGACCATCGGTTGCTCGGGCATGACGCACTCGGCGGCTATGGCGGCCGAAATTCTGACGGGCAAGACGGTGCTCGAAGCGCTCAATACCGACTTGGTTTGCGACGCCATCAACACCGCCATGCGCGAGCTGTTTTTGCAGATAGCCTACGGCAGGACGCAGTCGGCCTTCTCGGAGGGCGGCCTTCCCATCGGCGCCGGCCTCGAGGATTTAGGCAAGGGCCTCCGTTCCCAAATCGGCACCATGTATTCGACCGCAAAAAAGGGCCCGCGCTATCTCGAGATGGCGGAAGGCTACGTGACGCGGCTCGCTCTTGACGAGGGCGGCGAGATTATCGGCTATGAATTCGTCCACCTCGGCAAAATGATGGAAATGATCAAAAAAGGCGTCGACGCCTCGGAAGCGCTCAAGAAGTGCACGGGCAGCTACGGAAGGTTTGATGCCGCAGCTAAATATATCGACCCCAGAAAGGAATAAGGAGGCGCGCCATGAGTATCAGATTTGAAGGTTATGAAAGAAGAATAAATAAAATCAACGCCGTGCTTGCGGAAAACGGCATAGCGTCGCTCGAGGACGCCCAAAAGCTCACCGAAAACTACGGCATCAACGTCGATGCGATTGTCAAGGGCGTCCAGCAGATTGCCTTTGAAAACGCCGTTTGGGCATATACCGCGGGCACCGCGATTGCAATTAAGCGCGGCGCCAAAAAGGCTGCCGACGCCGCCGAGGCAATCGGCATCGGCCTTCAAGCGTTCTGCATCGACGGCTCCGTCGCCGAACAGCGCGAAGTGGGCTTAGGACACGGCAACCTCGCCGCCATGCTGCTCCGCGAGGAGACCAAGTGCTTCGCCTTTTTGGCCGGCCACGAGTCTTTCGCCGCCGCCGAAGGCGCGATTGGTATTGCGCGCTCGGCGAACAAAGTCAGAAAGACGCCGCTCAGAGTCATTCTGAACGGGCTCGGCAAGGACGCCGCCTACATCATTTCGAGAATAAACGGCTTCACCTACGTTCAAACCAAATACGACTATTGCAGCTGTAAGCTCAATATTGTCAAAGAAACCGCTTACAGTTCGGGCGAGCGCGCCAAAGTGCGCGTCTATGGCTGCGACGACGTCTCCGAGGGTGTCGCCGTCATGCGTTTCGAGGAAGTCGACGTATCCATTACGGGCAACTCCACCAACCCCACCCGCTTCCAGCATCCCGTCGCCGGCACCTATAAGAAATGGGCTTATGAGCACGGCAAAAAATATTTCTCGGTCGCGAGCGGCGGCGGTACGGGCAGGACGCTCCACCCCGACAACATGGCGGCAGGTCCCGCCTCCTACGGCATGACCGACACCATGGGACGCATGCACGGCGACGCCCAGTTCGCGGGCAGTTCCTCCGTTCCCGCCCACGTCGAAATGATGGGCTTGATAGGCATGGGGAACAATCCGATGGTCGGCGCCACGGTCGCCTGCGCGGTAGCCGTCGAGGAAGCTTTAAAGAAATAAAACCCCCTATTTAGGACATTTTTTGTATGAATTTGGCGTTCGTCCGTTTCGGTCGAACGCCATCTTTTGTTTTGTGACCATTTTGTATCCATTATAAAAATAAAAAGCGGGAGCGCCGCTCCCGCTTTTTTGTAAGCTTAGGTCTTGCTAAAAAAAGCTATTTCAAATCTTTGTTTTCGAGCTCGGACAAAAATTCCAAAATGCCCTTCATTGCGATTTTAGAAAGCTTAAGCGCTTGAGCCACGGCGAAGGCGTGAATAGACCAAGCTCCTTTGGCATAGTAATGGACACACTTTACGCCCTTCGACTTGACCTGGTCGTAAAACATTGCGCCGCCGTGCCTGAGAGCGTCCATCGCCGCCGTGATATGGAAGCTCGCCGGAAAGGCCTCGGTGATAAAATGCGCGGGTGAAATTAAACGCCCTTCCTCGGTATTCAAAAGCTTGAGCGGCTTTTTAAAATAGGCGTAGATATAGCTTTTAATGAAGGGGAAGCCGCTTTTTGCGGCGACTTCCATATCGTAGACGCCGCAAATTAAAACCAGCCCCGAAATTTTGAGGTCTTTGGATTTGGGTTCCAAATCAAACGCGGACTTATATTCCTCGTTTGCGTATATGGCGCCCACCGTCGCGGTCAGGTGCGCTCCTGCCGATTCGCCGCCGACGTAAATTCTCGATATATCGGCGTTGTATTTCTCGGCATTGTCGACGAGCCAAGCAAGCGCCTTATAGATGTTTTGCACCGCCTCGGGATGGCCGTATTTCGGCGCATAGCCGTAGTAAATGCTAATCCCCAAAAATCCCTTTTCCACTATTTTGGAGACGACGCCCTCGCGCGTTTCCGGCTTGCCCGAAACCCAGCCGCCGCCGTGAATATAGACGAACACCGGCCGCTTTTCTCCATCGGGCTCTTTTTTGTCGCAGACGTTGAGATAGAGGTTTTCGTCGTCGCAGTATTTAATTTTGCGCTCCCAAACCACTTCCTTGGAGGCGCCGAGATTAAGCAGCGGACGCATCCACCATTCGTTAAAACGGCATATCGCGCTTGGAATAACATAAGTTTTTTTCATAATATCACCTTTATAATATTATTTTGATAGTTTAAACCCTTGCTTTGTTCAATAAGCTTGCCCTTAAAATTTTTATCAAGCCCACCAAGATTCCCTGCAAATAAGCTTTTTAATAGGCCTTTTCCGCCCGTAGTTTTCGGATTGAGTTTATCAACCAAGGGAGCTCCGCTTCAAAATTCAATCCGAGGCGGGTGTCGCATCCTACCGTTTTAACGACGGCGCGGCGGCAAAAATCGGCGGCAAGCTTTATCGAGCGCTCGACACCGAACCCCGAAAGATATCCCCCCGAAAACACCGCGGAAAAGACGTCGCCGGCACCGTGGAAAACTCCCTCGCTTCGCTTTACCGAGTAGGAAAACGCCGAGGCGGGATGGGCGGCAGTGATGGTTTTTCCTATCTCGATTCCCGTCACAACGGCGTTACGGTTAAGTTCGGCTATTTGTTCCAAAGCGGCGGCTCCTTTAGAGTCTGTCAGAATTTCGGCCTCGGTGAGGTTGGGCAAGATGACGTCGGCAAAGCGGATAAAACGCTTCATGGCGCGAACGAAGCTTTCCGTCATTCCTTGATATAACTTTCCGTTCTCGCCCAGCACGGGGTCGACAATTAAAAAGCAAGAGTTCTTGCCGTCGGCGTCCCTGCGGCCGAGCTCTTCTTTAACCGTAAGCGCGGTTTTGAAATTCGCCGTTTCGGCAAAATAGCCGGTGATTACGGCGTCGAAGGTGATGCCAAGCCGTTTCCAGTGTCCGATAATGCCGGCGTGGTGCCTCCCAAGCGGCGCAAAGGTGAAATCGTCGATTCCGCCCGTTTGCGAAGAAAGCAGAGCGGTGGGAAGGGGAACCGCCTCAATATCGAAGCACGTCAAAATAGGCAGCATGGCCGTGACCGAGCAGCGTCCGACGCAGGATATATCGCTGATGATAAGCGCCCTCATTTTCTTGTAGCCCTTAAAAACGCCTTTCTAAGAATTTTCGCTTTTGGTTAGTTAGCTTTCCGCTTCCGCGCCCTCGGCGGCCGGCTTTTCATCGGGTTCGGCCTTTAAATATTCGCCGTTTTCCACGCCGTAATGTTGAAGCTCGTTGAGCTTAATCATGGTATACAGCAACTTCAGACAGTCGTATTGTTTGGATAAGCCCACGATCTTGGCGAGCGCAGCAATTTTTAATTCGCCCGCAGCTACCGCTTTTTTTATTTTTCTCACGCGGTTTTCGCGGGTGACTACGGCAAGGCAGACTAAAAACGAAACCGCCGCGCCGATGACAAAATAAATTCTGAAGGAATAAAAAACGAAAATCAGCGCGGTAAACGCCGCAATGCCCGCCGCGCCCGCGACAAAAATCGAGGCGATTATTAAATGCTTTTTTGTCAGGCTACCCGAGGAAGCCGGCACGTTGAGGTATTTTTGCTCGATATAGCCGTTCATTTAATATCTTTTAAAAATTTCTTATAGCCGCCCGTGCCGTGACGGATGCAATTGGATACGCGCGACAGTGTGGCCGAGGAAATCTCGGTTTCCGCCATCACCTGCGCGTAGGTCTTGCCCTCAAGGAGTAACTCGGCGGAACGGATTCGCTGCGCCATCTGCTCAATTTCGTTGGCGGTGCAAAGGTCGGTGAATAGCGTCTTGCAGTCCTCAATCGACTGAAGCTTGACTATTGTGCCGAATAAAAGGTCAATCATATCTTTGGATATTTTATCGTTCATAGCAGCCCTCGAACCGATTATACTTCAATTCATTAAAGTTGTAAACCTTTTAAATTGGTTGCTGCCGCCTGAGCCAGCTTATTTTTTGCTTGGCGAATATGGCGGACGGGAATTTTTTTTGGAGGGCGAGCGAGCCGGCGTTACTCTCGAAAATGTGGCCGTAGGCAATCTCTCCCGATGCCAGCACGCGGTTTATCATGGCGGCTTCGAGCGCCCGCCCGATTCCTCTTGATCTAAACTTTAAAAACACCTCGAGCATTCCCATCGAGCCGTCAAAATGCCGCCCGATAAAGCCCGCAAGCTCACTTTCGAGGAAGGCGCCGAGTATGACGCCCGAAGAAAGCCGCTCAAGTATATATTCGGGAGCGAGCCGCATTTCGTAATGCTCGACGACATCGGCAAGAAAGCTTTCGTCCAAAACGCGGATTTCAATGCCTAATGCGGGTGTCTCGACGTGCGATGTGAACACCACCTGATAGCAAGGGCTCCGCTCTTTTAAGTTGCGGACGTCGGCAAGCAAAAACCTCGAGTTCGCTTCGTTGAGCGCCACTATCATGTCCGCATCTTTCGGAATGAGCGAAAGCTTGGTTAAATCGCGGCAGTTGCAGAAATACACCGGGTCGTCGTCGGGCTTGGAGCGGACTATGACGTTTTCGTCGTCAAAATATAAAACGTCGGCCAACTCTTTTTTAAGTAAGCCGATTATCGGCGCGTTTTGCGCCATATCCTCATATAGTTTTGATAAAATTCTATCCTTGTTCATGTAAATGCCCGGATTTTCGCGCTAAAACTTAAAAAGTTATCGTGCTTTTACTGCGCGAAAAATACCCTTTCACTGTTACCGCTTCATTATAACAAAAAATTATCGGAATGTAATATAAAATCTAACTACCGCTCTTAGAGCTTATCCTGAAAATACCAAAAAAGCGCCGATTTATCATGCCAATCGGTCTTTAAAATACTTGTCAAACAAAAAAAAATATTATATAATTTGAAAGCCTCGGGGGTATAGCTCAGTTGGTAGAGCGCTTGAATGGCATTCAAGAGGTCAGCGGTTCGAACCCGCTTATCTCCACCAAAATAGGCAGAAGGGCGTATCTAGCGCCCTTTTTTCATCTCGGCGGCGGTTACGTATATCCTGTATACGCGCCCTTGCCTCGCACTCAAAACGACGCTATCTACAACCCTTCTGCCTATTTTGGGGATTTCATTTCAAATCTTCGGTGTAGGGCGTATCCAGCGCCCTTTTTTCATGTCTCGGCGGCGGTTACGCATATCCTGTATACGCGCCCTTGCCTCGCACTCAAAACGACGCTATCCGCAACCCTTTTTCAAGTTTTTCAAGTGTTGATTTTATAGATAATAAAAGAATTTAACAACGACAGCTTTTTCGCTGATTTTTGCGAATTTCCGCCTATTTTTTTGCAATAGTGGAGAAAATTATAGATTATAAATATTTTCAGTTGTATAATTGACATAATATATCGCTTGAGGTTTGTCATGGAAAAAATCAATAAAATCAGCGCGAGAAACTGGGTGATAATATGGATAGCGGGGCTTGCCGGGCAATTGTGCTGGAACATTGAAAACCAGTGGTTCAACACCTTCGTCTATGCCAAGGTCGCGCCCGACCCCGGCATTATTACCTGGATGGTCGCGGTCAGCGCCATTGTTACCACCTTGTCAACGTTCATATCGGGAACCGGTTCGGACAGACTGGGGAAAAGAAAACCCTTTATCGTTGTCGGATACATACTGTGGGGTGTGTTTACCATCGTATTCGGGGCGATAGAGTTTCTGCCCAAAAGCAATATAATGGTTCTCGCTTCTATGGTGGTTATCGCCGACGCCATTATGTCGTTTTTCGGATCACTCGGTAATGACGCCGGGTTTAATCCCTGGACTACCGATATATCCAACGAAAACAACAGAGGGGGCCTCGGAGCCGTCGTTGCCGTGCAACCGGTTATCGCCACCATTGTGGGCTCGCTTATCGGGGGAATAATCATTACCGCCCTGGGTTACTTCGCCTTCTTTGTTATAATGGGAGCGTTCGTCAGCTTGATCGGAGTGTACTCGGCGTTTGCCTTAAAAGATTCGCCCGACCTTAAACCCAGCGTAGACCCCAAAGGTTATTTCCACCAGTTCGGTCAGGCGTTTAACTTTAAGTTGCTCGCCAAGAACAAGATGCTGCTTTTGGTTCTCTTTATTTTCGCGATGTTCTTCATAAGCTTCAACGTGTATTTCCCTCATCTTATGAACTATTTTATCTATACGAGAGGGTATGATGAGGGGATTTCGGGGCTCCTCCTGGGAATCGGCTTGATAATCGCCATTCCGTTTACGCTGATTGCGGGCAGGTTTATCAATAAGAAAAAGTATGTTCCCGTGGTGGGAATTGCCTTAATCGGCAACATTATAGGTCTGTTTATAATGGTTTTGTCCGAGTTCGTGGGCAGCGGGGACTTTATCAATAAGTTTGTGATAGTCATCGCCATCATATTTGTCGGGGGAGGGTATATGGTCATTTATCAGTCGCTGATGATGTGGTGCAAGAACCTCTATCCCGAAGAACAGAGAGGACAGCTCGAAGGCGTGAGGCTATTTTTCTACGTTTGCATCCCCATGGTATTGGGACCGGCTATCGCGAATCCCGTAATAGAAAATCTCGGGCAGGCGATCACGCTGTATTATGACGGAGTGGGCGTTCCCGGCTTTACTCCCTCCAAAGAGATATTCTATATTGCCGCCGCGGTCGCGGTGCTGACGTTTATACCCTTGCTGTTTGCCTATTTGCATGATAAGAAGGAAAGGGTTGTTATCGCTGAGAATCAAGTGGAAGAATAGTCCGAAACCGACAGCAGTGCGCATCTGTTTTGCGGGGTGCCCTTTTTCGTGTCTCGGGCGTTTGAATAATAGTCGCCTAACATATGGAGAATTTATGAAATTAGTGGAGTATACCCCCGCCGAATACGACAATCTTTTCGAAAGATTACACGGATATTTCAAGGAGGATTGCGCCGGGCTTGATGAGGAATCCCTTGAATATTTTCTATCCGATGAATACCGCCGCGAAATAGAGAGTTTAATGAATCCTGCCGAAAGCAAAACGCTTGTTCGCGCCGTGAAGTTGGTTGACGGCGCCGATTTGCTCGGTTTTGCTCTGTATGTGAATTACGCGTTTGAGAATAGGGAAAGCGACGGGGAATTGTTCATTCTGGAGTTTTGCATCGAACCGACTTTCAGGGGATGCGGCTACGGGAAAATGTTTTATGAAATGATAGAAGCCGTCGAAAATATGCGCGGAGCGAAATACGCGCAGCTGACGGCGGATAGAGCTGTCGGGTTTTGGCAAAAAGTCGGCTTTAAAGATACCGTGTGGCTGCCGCAAGCAATTATACTGTCGCCAATTTTATCAATCGCTTCTTTGATAATATCCTGCTTGCCTTCATAGTTGTGTTTTTTCGTTAAGTAAACTATGCCGTTAAACAAAACCCTCAGAATAAAAAAGTAATAATTGACGAGGTGAAAATATGAGACTGGACGGTGTCGGGATATTTGTTGAAGATATGGCAAAAATGATTCGATTTTATCGGGACGTTCTCGGCTTTGAAATTAAAGAAGACGAAAATGCCGTTAACGTATATCTTGTAAAAGACGGCACCTTATTTATGCTTTACGGAAGAAGGGATTTTGAAAAAATGACAAGCAGAAAGTATGAATATATAAAAGGGCTTAACGGCCATTACGAGATAGTATTATACGTCGATACGTTCAAAGAAGTTGACGATACATATAAGAAAGTAGTAGCTTTAGGCGCGACCCCGGTGTTGGAGCCGACAACCGAACCTTGGGGGCAAAGAACGTGCTATATTTCAGACCCCGAAGGAAACTTGATTGAAATAGGCTCATTCAACAAGCCTTTTGAAAGATAGCACCGATTTATCGAGGTGAATAATTTTTATATAAATAAACTATCCGAAGCTCACGGGTTCGGATAGTTTTTTATTTATGAATTTAATATTTTTTCGCAGCAAAATTATTGGATATCTAAGTTTACAACAGGTCTTTGGGGTCGTAGCGGGGGCGAAGGTAGAGCTTATCGGTTTTGTCGGTTATTTCCTCTTTGAAAACATCCTGCCATTCTTCGGCGGTGTAGTCCTCGACGGTAACCGAGATGTGTTGTTCGGAAACTCCCAGCGACGCTTTGAGCGCTTCGGTCAAGGCCTCTGCGGCGCGGCGCTTTTGCTCCTCCGAGCGTCCTTTTAACATTTTGAGCGAGATATGCGGCATTTTTTTCCTCCGATTATTAATTCCTATTTATTATTAATTTGCAAACGAGCGAATCCGAAAATGCAACAGTTTCCTTGGCACCCTATATCGGGCGTTTTCTTCATTCATTTTAACAATTTGTTTGAAGCCAAAAAGGCCTCGGTTTCGGCGCGGTCGGGCATGGCTTTCGCCGTGCCCGTCTTGGTGACGCTGAGGGCGGCTACCGCGCTCGCAAAAATTATGCTGTCCTCGATGCTTTTGCCCTCGCCGAACGCCGCCGCAAGCCCGCCGTTGAAGGCGTCGCCCGCGCCGGTTGTATCGATTGCCTTGACCTTAAAAGACGGGAAAAGACGGCTTTTGTTTCTATCGGCAAAAAACGCGCCCTTCTTGCCCATCGTTATGACGCAGCTTTTAACGCCTTTTTTAAGGAAAAACTCGGCTGCCGAACGCGCGCCGTCCTCATCTTCTACCTTGATGCCCGAGAGAAGTTCAGCCTCGCTTTCGTTGGGCGTAAAGATATCAATCTTTTGATAAAGGTCGTCGGAAATGCGGTCGGCGGGAGCGGGGTTCAAAATGACGGTAACGCCCGCGGCCGCCGCTATCGCAACCGCTTTTTCCACGGCGTCGAGATTGGTTTCGAGTTGCGTCAAAAACACCGCCGCGCCTTCAATCTCCCCTCGCGCCGTTTCGATGTCGGCTTCCGTTATGTTGCCCGAGGCGCCGATTGTGACGATAATTTGATTTTGCCCCGAATTCTCGTCGACCATGATTAAGGCGGCGCCCGTCGGATTTTTGTCATCTAAGAACACAAAGCGCGTCCCAATCCCCGCCGAGCGGAAGGAAGCCAAGGCGATTTCGCCGAAGGCGTCGTCGCCGATTTTGGTAATCATCACGATGTCGGCGCCCGATTTCGCGGCCGCCACGCCTTGATTGGATCCTTTGCCGCCCGCACCGATCATAAAACTTGTGCCCTTGACAGTTTCCCCCGGCGCGGGAAAACTTTTGGCGCGCATCATTAAATCCACCACAAAGCTGCCCATCACCGCAATCTTACTCTTTTTCATCGCAACCCTCCAGCCATCCGAGCATTTTGTTTTCGGGCTTTTTAAGACTTGATAATAGTTTTAAATACTTTGCGCCTCTTTGGGCGGCCGCTGCCGCCATGCCCTCCGCTTCAAAGCCGCTGTCCTTTCCGTCGTAGGCCGCGGCGGCGCGAGCCGAAAACAATGTTAACATTTCGGCGTTTTGCGCGGGCGGAAGAGGCGATAGAGCGGCGAGCACGGTGTGGACGCCGCCTATAAAGACGCCTCTTAAATCGTTCAAATAAAGCGCGATGGGCTTGCCGGCGGCGAATGCCATGCCCGCCTCGACCATGGCGCCCTCGTCGTAGAAGCGGCCGTTGAGATTGCAAATAAAATAATCGCTTGAAAGAAGCTCTTTGACGTCGACGCAAAAAATGACGTCGTGGATTTTTCGTAAAAACGGCTTGACAAGGAGAGAGCCCGCGAGAGGTCCTGCCATCGAGCCTATGATAAAGGGCTCGGCGCCGTCCCGTTGAGGAAGATAGGCAAAAACGCCCTCTGCCTCGAATATATTGGCGATTTTCTGCATTTCACGGTGCTCGCAGGGGCTGAACAGCGGACCCGAGCAATAGACGCGGCCGCCTCCGAACGCCGCTAGTTCGCCCGTTTCGGCCGCCTTAAAGCGGGCGAGCGCGGGAGATTCCCTAAACCGCTCGGCAAGCGCGGCAAGTCCGGCGTTTAAGTGTTTTTTCACTTCGCCGCCCAACTTCGCCAAATCCTCAATTACTGCGGAAAGGCGCTCGGCAGGCTTGCATTTTTCGCCGCGCCGTTTAATCAGCGCGTCTTTCAGTTTTTTTGCGTCGGAAAAAGGCTTCCGTGGCGAAAGTCCCAAAACCATGGAATTTTCGCCGGCGGCAAAGGTGGCTCTGACGTCGTTTTTAAAAAGGTAAACCGAAATTCCTAAAATATAGGCAATGCCGAGCTTGACGAGCACGCCCTCGTCTTTGCCGTCAAGAATCCCGACGACGCAATCCGAGTTTAAAATGTTATGTATGTCGAGTGCCAGAGATAGCCGCGCCAAAAGCGGTATGTCGTAAGGATGAATGGCGGCCGCGTTAATCCCTTCGGCGATTCGGGCATCTAAAAAAGAGCAATGTGCGTGAAGTCCCGCCGCGCTCAAAAAATTTACAAGCCTGAGGCCGGACTTTCTCTCTTCCTCGTTATACTGCGGAGAAAACACCAACGTTTTCATAGGCTCAATAGGTGGTTTCGCCGCTTTCTTGCTTGACAATTTTCACTATGGCGCTGGTGCCGAGGCGCTCGCAACCTAAATTCAGATAGTCCTCGGCGTCGGCAAGCGTCCTGATTCCGCCCGCCGCCTTCATCTTGACGCCCTCGGCGATATTGGCCTTAAAGAGGGCTATATCCTCGCGCGTCGCGCCCGATTTGGAAAAGCCGGTCGAGGTCTTGATGAAATCCGCTCCCGCCGCGCTCACGATTTTGCACATTATAACCTTTTCCTCCTCGGTGAGGAGGCAGGTTTCGATGATGACCTTCAAAATTCGGTCGGACGCGATTTTCTTAAGTCGCCTGATTTCGTCCTCGACATATGAGAGGTTCCCCGCTTTGAGCTCGCCTATGTTGATGACCATA
>DAOTKC010000040.1:0-14399 GCA_035449045.1 Eubacteriales bacterium | reverse complement strand
AAGCGTGGAATATGCTCTCTACGCCAAACAAGCCGCCGTCATTTCCCCCTACAAGCTGACCGTTGCGCTCGCCGAGCGGGCGGTAAAGCGCGGCGCTGAAATAAGGTTGGAAGCGGCGGCGGAGTCAATAGAGAAAACCGACGACGGCTTTATGGTCAAGACGCCCAAGGGCGAGTTTTGCGCCGATGTCGTCGTTAACGCGGCGGGCGGGGGAGCGGCAAGAATAAACCGCTTATTAGGCGCCGAGGAACATCAAGTCAACTATCAGCGCGGCGACTATTTCGTGCTTGACACCACCGAAAGAAAAAAAATCAACCTCGTCATCTTCCCGCTTCCGACCAAGCTCGGCAAGGGCATTTTAGCGGCGCCTACCGCCGACGGCAACGTCATTTTGGGGCCGACCGCGATAAACGTCGAAGAAGGCGACACCGCGGTGACCAAAGAGGGCATCGAGCAAATTAAATCGCAAATTACAAAGACTTACCGGATGCCCGACTACCGTAAGGTCATCAGGCTGTATTCGGGCGTGAGAGCTATTTCGGGCGAGGATTTCGTCATTCAAAAATCCGCATTAGTCAACGGTTTTATCTATCTTATCGGCATTTGCTCGCCCGGCCTGACCGCCGCGCCCGCAATCGCAAAACACGTAGTTAACGAGCTGATTTCAACGTATAAACCTCTTGTTTTGAAAGAAAACACTATTGTTGAGCTGGAGCGGCGCGTCAAGGCGGCACATCTTGACGCCGACAAATTAAACGCGCTCGTCAAGTCCGATCCCGCTTTCGGAAGAATAGTCTGCCGCTGCGAAAAAGTGACCGAAGCCGAGGTGCTTTTGGCAATCCGCTCCGCCGTGCCGGCGACAACGATAGACGCCGTCAAGCGCCGCGTCCGCGCCGGCATGGGCAGATGCCAAGGGGGATTTTGCGCGCCGCGCATTCTTGAAATCCTCTCGCGCGAATTGAAAATTCCCTTAAACGAGGTCAAAAAAGGCGGCAAGGACAGCTTTATAGCGATGTCCAAAATAAAGGAGGAGCTATAATATGCGTTACGACGTAGCGGTCATAGGAGGCGGGCCTGCCGGCATGGCGGCGGCGCTCGCCGCTCAAAAGAAGGGCGCCTCGGTCGTGCTCCTCGAGCGCGACAAGCGGCTGGGCGGCATACTCAACCAATGCATTCACAACGGCTTCGGGCTTCATTATTTCGGCGAAGAGCTGACAGGCCCGGAATACGCCGCGAGATTTATCGAAAAAATCGAAAAAACCGACGTCAAGGTTTTGCTTGAGGCGATGGTGCTGGATATAGAACCCGACCTCACGCTTACCGCACTCTGCCCATCCGAGGGGCTTATCAATATCGAGGCTTCCGCTGTCGTGCTTGCCATGGGTTGCAGAGAGCGAACGGCGGGCGCCATCAACCTTTTAGGCAGCCGGCCGGCCGGCGTTTACACCGCGGGAATGGCGCAAAAAATCATCAACGGCTCGGGCTATCTCGTCGGCAAAAAGGCGGTCATTTTGGGCAGCGGCGACATCGGGCTCATTATGGCGCGCCGCCTTACTTACGAAGGCGCCGAGGTCAAGCTGGTGCTCGAGCTCATGCCCTATTCCACCGGACTTAAGCGCAACATCGCGCAGTGCCTCGACGATTTTCAAATCCCCTTGCTCTATTCGCACACAATAACCAAAATAGTCGGAAAGCCGAGGCTAACCGGCCTTTATTATGCCGAGGTCGACGAAAAGCTCCGCCCCAAGCCCGAGACCGAGAAATTCATTGAGTGCGACACGCTGCTTCTTTCGGTCGGGCTGATTCCCGAGAACGACCTTGTCGCCAACCTCGACATCCAAATGAGCCCGATTACGGCGGGCGCCGTTGTCGACGAATACCGCGGCACGTCCGTTGCCGGCCTGTTTTCGGCGGGCAACGTGCTTCATGTCCACGACCTTGTCGACAACGTCAGCGCCGAGGCCGAAATAGCGGGCGCGGCGGCGGCCGACTACGCGGCGGGAAAACTTAAGACGGATGAAAAAATCGCCGTCACCGCCTCGGGCGGCGTCCGTTACGCGCTGCCTCAATACGTCTATCGCGGCGAAGGGAGCGTCAAGATTTATTTCAGGGTGGGCGAGGCGATGAGAAACAAACGGCTGGTCGTAACTTCGGGAAGCAAAACCGTATTTACCAAACGCTATTTCGTGCTTTCGCCCGGCGAGATGGAAAGCATTACGATAAACAAAAGCGAAATCGAAGGAAATATCGAGCTTAAACTGGAGTAGATTATGGAATTTAAGACAATCTGCATACGCTGTCCCGCGGGCTGCCCGCTCACCGTCACCGGCGAGGCCGGAAAATACGTCGTCGGCGGCAACACCTGCAAAAGGGGAGAAAGCTACGCGCTTTCCGAAATGCTTTCGCCCGAACGCACGGTAACCAGCCTGGCGGCCGTCGAGGACGGCTCCGTCGTTCCCGTCAAATCGAGCCGCCCGATTGCCAAGGACAAGGTGTTTGCCGTGCTCAAGGAGCTTAAGAAATTCCGCGCCAAACTGCCCGTGGAGCAGGGACAGGTTTTGATTGCCAACGTTTTGGGCACGGGCGCCGATATAATCGCCACCGACTCCGGCAAGAGGCGTGCGGGCTAGTTTTTTTTCGGCAAACGAAAATAGAATCATAATAATTTTAACAAGACATATAACAATCCACTTTAAGAAAAACAGAAAACCAATTTGTAGAATATCAAGTTAATCGGAACAAAAACAGAAAAATTCTAAGCTATTTTACCCTAATATACCGCAATTTTTTTGCTTTAATAAACAGCTTCTTTGATTAATCCTCACAGTTAAACCCGGCTTAGTTCTCTTAAGGGAGAGGGGATACCGATGATGAAAAACGCGAATATGAAGAGGGTTGTAAACTATCGCCCGGCCTGTTTTTTCGCGCTTAGCCAAGCGGCGGGGATTTGGTCGGTTTTACTCGCCGGCGAAGCCAAGACGCTGAGGTTTATTTCTTTGTCGATAGCGCTCGGTCTTATTTTGGCGCTTGTCATTTTCGGCATTTTCAACAAAAGAGTTTTAAGATTTTTATATCTCCCCATCGCTTTAATAATAGGCATAACGGTTATGTCGGGAGCTGCCGACCTTTATGACTTAAGGAAAATAAGCGTTAATAACGCCGAGATAGAAGCGCGGGTTATTTCGGCGGGCGCGGTTTCGGAGAGCGAAAACTACGTAATTTTCATTGTCGATAAAATTTATGTAAACGGCGAAAAACTCAGCGGCAAAATGTCCGTCATCGTTCCCGCGGAGGACTTTTCGGGCGGGTTCAACGGCGGCGATACAGTTCGATTCTCGGGCGACGTAAAAACGCCCGATTTCGGCTATTTCGACACTTACTTCGCACTCGATTACGGCAAGCGCATCTATAATTTTTGTTTTGCCGATAACGTTGAAAAAGCCGCCGAGGGGCGTCTTCCCTTTATTTACTCATTAACTTACAACACCAACAAGCGAATTTACGAAAACACTAAGGAGGACACCGCGGGCATAGCCTCCGGCCTTCTCTTCGGCGGGCATCACGCCATTTCCTCCTCGCTCTACGACGACATAAGGGCGAGCGGGCTTGTTCACATTTTGTCGGTGTCGGGCCTTCATGTCGCCATACTTGCGTCCGCGGCCTACTGGATTTTGAAAAAACTGAGGCTCAAGCCTTGGCCGGTGTTTTTTATAACCTCGGCGCTGCTCATAGCCTATTCGCTTTTGTGCGGGCTGGTGCCGCCCGTCATCCGCTCTTCCTTGATGTTCATCGTCTTTTTGCTAGCAAAGGCGACGGGCAGAAAGCCCGACAACATAACAACGCTGGCACTTTCGGCGGTGCCGATTCTGCTATTCAATCCTTTGAGCCTCTGCGACGTCGGTTTTTTGCTGTCTTACGGCGCAATGTTAGGTCTTTTATTGTTTTACGGCACGGCGGCAAGACGCTTTAAAACGCTCAAAAATCCCTTTCTTTCGATTGCCGCGGCAAGCGTTTTTTCAGCGCTTTTTACCATTCCCTTTGTCGCCGAAATCTTTGGTGGAACAAGCGCGGTTTTCGTTTTAATGAATTTGCTCATTTTACCGATTATGACCTTTATCTATCTGTTTTTGCTGATAATATCGGTGATTGTGATGATAGTGCCGAATTTTGCCTTTTTGATGGCGTCGTTTGATTACGCCGTAATTCCCATCAAAATCGCCGCTCTTCTCTCGGGCTCATTTCGATTTTCCACGGTCGCGCTTCCCAAGCTGGGCGTAATTTGGATAGCCTACGCGCTGGGCTTAATCATTTTGAGCGAATTTGTGTTCTTGAACAGAAAGCAAAAAATGACGGCGCTATCCGCGGTTTGGTGCGCCGCTCTCGTTCTGTCCGTCGCGTTTTGATTTTTTAGCCTGCCGAAAATTTTAAAACTTGAATTTTTAATCAATAAAGATAAAGAACCCGCTTAGACGGTTGGCTTTTATCGGTTGGCAAAAAGCCCAAATTTTTTTAATATGTTTTTTATATTCCCAAATGCTTTACTAAAAGTGTTAGATTGTGCTATTATTGATAATACTTTATAAGCATATTTCTAATAATTATACAGGTTTTTAAAAAACCTAAGCGTGGGCGCGGGCGCCCGAAAGGCCGGCGTGATAGATATAAACGGGCTTAAAGAACAGCTAAAACGGCGCAGCGTAAAGCCGTTTTATATAGCGCGCGGCGACGACGAATTTTTAAAGTCGCGCGTCGTTTTTTATTTTAAGGAACTCGTCGATGCCGACTTTTCGCAGATGAATGTCGTCCTCTATGACGCCGAGCCCGAAGTTAGCGACCTCATTTCGGAATGCATGACGCCGCCGCTCTTTTCGAGCTATCGCGTCATAGTGGTGAAAGGCTGGGAGAACGAACTCGGCGAGAAGGGCGCTACGGCGCTTGCGGAATATCTCGAAAAGCCCTCTCAGGAAACCGTGCTCGTCGTTTTCGACGACAAGAAAAAGCTGGAAAAATTTTCACGCTATGCCGAAATGATAAGTTGCAGCGGCGCTTCGAGAAAGGACGCGTCGGACTGGATAAAGCGCAAGGTATTCACGAGCGGCGCGGTGATAACCGAGCCTGCCGTCGCCAAAATAATCGAGATGACGCGCCTCGATATGGCCAAAATCGCCGCCGAGACCGAGAAGCTTCTCGCTTACAGCGAGGGCAGAATCACCGAAAAGGACGTTCTTGAAATCGTTTCGGCCGAGCTGGAATATAAGATTTACGACCTCTCCGACGCCGTGGCGTTGGGCAACGGAACGAGAGCTTTCGAGCTTCTCTCCGACATGATGGCCTCGGGATTCGGCGAAACGGTAATTATCGGCCAGCTCACCAAGCAATACCGCCGCATGTTCTACGCCTCGCAGCCCTCGGGAAACACCGCCGAGCTTGCCGCAAAGCTGAAAGTTCAGCCTTTTGCCGTCCAGAAAGCGGCCGAGGCCGCAAGAAAATACAGCCCGGGCGCATTAAAGCGCGCCGTCGAATTTCTGAATATGCAGGAATATCGCTTTAAGTCGGGAAAGACGGGCAAGAACGCCTACCTTTACGACACCGTCTTAAAGCTTTTGACCGCCGCCAAAAAATACGACCGAACGGTCTAGACAAAGCAGGAGGAATATGATTTTTGTCGAGGACAAAATAAGCGGCAGATGGCGCGCGTTAGCTTTCATCGCGCTGTGGCTGACTTATTCGTTTAAAAACGCTTTCGCAACCGGCATGGCGCTTCGGATGATGCCCTATATCACCTCGGGCTTAGCCTTTAACGTCGCGCTGGCGGACAGCCCCGTTCTCATCGGCTTTTCTTATGTCTTATCCGGCCTTATATGGGCGGCGATAAGCTATTTTATATCGGTTTTCATTTTTTCCTTTTTCAGCAGGCGTCTCAGTCAAGTAGCCGCCATTTCGAGAAACGACTTTATTACCATCGTCTGTTTTTCAACCTCAATCGCCAATCTCATTGCGGGCGGCGTGCTGTGGTTCAGCTTTTTAAACCCCTTGTTGTTCGCGCTTGCGACCTCGGTCCTAAACATCGCCGTCTATGCCGCCGTCTACGTCGGCACCTTTTTGTGGCTCTATAAAAAGGAGCACATCCCCGCCGCCGGCGCGCCCTCGCTCTATCTTCTTTTGTCGGCGGTATTTTGGGGTTATCACTTGGCGAATTTTCTCATGAACACGGCGGGAGGACTTATATAATGAAAAAGTTCACCGTCCTGGTCGTGCTCGCGCTCTCCCTAATACTGCTGCTTTCCGTCATCGCGCCCGAGTTAGGAATCGCCTTGGCCGACGAAGCGCCCCAAGAGCTCATTCTTGACGCGCTCAACCTTGACACTGCCGACAGCGCCGCCTATGCCTTCATGGCATATTTTTTGGAAGAGCACGCCGACCGCACACCGGGCACCGCCGAGGAAGCGGCCGCGGCAACCACTCTCGCCGAGATTTTGACCGAGATGGGCTACGCCGACAAGGCCTCCGACTGCGTAAAACCCTTTAAGTTTACCAATCCTTTAGACGGCGAGATCGCCGACAGCAACAACGTCGTGGCGGTAAAGCCCGCGGCTTCGGCTTCCGAATTAACCGTGATTTTGGGCGCGCATTACGACAACCGCTACGCTTTAGGCGGCTCGGGGCTTAACGCCGAAGGCGCCGTAGACAACGGCAGCGGCGTGGGCACGCTGCTTGCAGCCTCCTACGCGCTGAAAGACGTCTCGCTTCCCTTTGAACTGGTTATAGCCTTTTTCGGCGCCGAACAGCTGGGCTATTTCGGAAGCCGCAACTATGCCGACAACCTCAAAAACCCCGAGAATGTTCTGTTGTATGTCGATTTCAATATGGTGGCGGGCGGCGATTATCTCTACCTCTATTGCGACGAGGTAGATACGCTTCATCAAGATCTTATCTATAAAACGGCGCAAAGCCTCGGCGCCGAGCTTAGGCTCCCGCCCAAAAACCGTCAAATTTACAGCGTTGCGAGCGACCGTCTTCCCTACGGACACGTCGGGCTTAATTCCGACGTTTCCACGTTTTTGGATTACGGTATCAACTCGGCTCACTTTTTCAGCTATAATTGGGAGCTCAAAAACTCGCTTTACGGCCGCGAATCGGCGGAAAGAAACAACGTCGTCGGCACTTCTTCGGACACTTTGGAAAGGTTCAATAAAAACCTCGACCAAAACAAAGCCAAGATGAACGCCGCAGTCCAAATAACGGTGAGCGCGTTGCAGAAATCGGACTTTGTCGAGGTCATGCAAAGAAGCCGAACCGAAAAATACGATTATTCGGTGTTGACTGGCCGGAACAACCTCATCATCATAACCGCCGCGGTTTTGGCGGCGGTAATCGGGATTATGACGGCCGTTTATTTTGTGATAAAAAAGAAATCGGGGCCCGCGGTCGCCGCCACGAGGCGGCTTGATGCGCCCGAAATTTCGGTGACGCCGTCCTTTGACCCCTTTACGGACTTTTCCGAAAAAGGCGGCGGCGAGCCCGATATATCCGACGACGGCGGCAGCCCCTTCGAGGATTTTTAAAAAAGAATACCGAACCTGATTTTGGTTGATATAAATCGCAAGTCGCAAGCGAAGAAAGTTAATGGGAGGAGATGAGATAAAACCTAAACAACTTAAGGCTTTATCTTAAAAGAGTATGTCGGGATTCAGAGAATATATAAATAATCTCAACTATCTGGCGGCCGTCGACGCCGTGGTGTTCGTCATATACGCCGCCGTCATGATAGCCTTTTTCGCAAGGAAGCGGCACTCTAAAATTTTGTTTCTGTTCATTCTGTCGCTTGCCGTGCTATTAGGCCTCGAAATCACCAACGCTTACCTTGACGGAGAATATTTCTGGTTTGCCAGAAGAATTCTGCTTTTCGCCTGCTTCGCCTTTTTCGCGCTTGCGGCCGTCGTTTACCAGTCCGACTTAAAATCAATTTTCAGCCGCGTCGCCAACACCGCCAAAATCGACCTCTATACCGAGGGCTTCGGCAGCGACGACGACCTTAGAAATTCCACCGCCGAGATGCTTTCCGCCGCCCAGAACATGGCCAAGCAGAACATCGGCGCCATCATAGTGATAGCGACGAAAAAATTCCCCTCCAACATTTTGGACACCGGCACAAGGCTCAACGCCGAGCTGTCTGCGGCGCTTCTCGAGAGCATATTCAACACTAAGTCGCCGCTCCATGACGGCGCCGTCGTTGTGACGGGCAACCGGATTTTGGCGGCGGGGTGTTATTTGCCGCTCACTCAAAACATCAACGTTTCCAAGGAATACGGCACGCGCCACCGCGCCGCAATCGGCATTTCGGAAGAGAGCGATGTGCTCGCCATCGTCGTCAGCGAAACTACCGGCATCATTTCGATTGCCAAGGGCGGCGAAATGAAGCGCTACATCACCATGGAAAAATTGAAGGAAGAAATCGAGGACGCATTCGGCATATCTCCCGCCGAAATCGCCAAAAAAACGCTGGAAAAAAATCAGAAAAAACACTGGAGGATTTAACATTTTATGGACGGCTTGGTAAGACCTGTTGACTTTTTACTGCCCAACGAGAGCATCGACTTAAAGAAATGGGCGGTCGTCGCCTGCGACCAGTTTACTTCCCAGCCCGAATACTGGGAGCGCCTCGGCGAATTCACCAAAGGCTCGCCCAGCGTTTTGAACATCATCTACCCCGAAGTCTACCTTGCCGACCGCACCGAGGAAAGGATAGAAAAAATAAACAAGACGATATCCGAATATCTTTCGGGCGGCGTTTTCCGCCAAGTGAAAGACAGCTACATACTCATCTCGCGCGACACCGTAACGGCCTCGGGCAGGCTGGGGCTGCTCGCTTCAATCGACCTTGAAAAGTTCGACTTCAGGCCGTTTTCTAAGGCGCCGGTCAAGGCGACCGAGGAAACGGTTCTCGAGCGCATACCGCCCCGCCTCAAAATCAGAAAGAACGCCGAATTGGAGCTTCCGCATATTATACTTTTGATAGACGACCCCGACATGACGGTGCTCGAGCCGCTTTACGCCGGCCGCGACAGGCTGGAAAAGCTCTACGACACCGAGCTCAATATGTCGGGCGGAAGGGTGGAGGGCTACCGCGTCAAGGACACCGCCGCCGTTAACGCCGCTCTTTCTAAGCTTCTGTCGCCCGCCGAGCAAACTAAAAAATACGGCTACGACGCAGGCTTTTTGTTCGCGGTGGGCGACGGCAACCACTCCCTCGTCACCGCCAAAAAGCATTGGGAGAGCATCCGCGAAGGCTTGAGTGAAGAGGAAAGATTAAACCATCCCGCGCGCTACGCCCTCGCCGAAATCGAGAACCTCTGGTCGCCGGCCATTAAGTTCGAGCCCATTCACCGCATCATCTTCGGCAATACCGAGGGGCTTTTGGCCGAGCTTGAAAGCGCGGCGGGGGGTGTCTCCAAACTCGGGGTTTTGACCGCCGGAGGAAGAACCGAAATCGCGGTTTCCGACAACTCTATTGAGGCTATTTCGCAAATTCAAAGGTTTATCGATAAAAAACTAAAGGATAAAGCGCCGTTTGAGGTAGATTATATCCACGGCGACGACTATTTGAAAGAGATACATAAATTCAAGGGGGGAATTGCGCTCTTTATGCCGAAAGTTAAAAAGAGCGAGCTCTTCCCTTATGTCTTAAAGCAAGGCGTCATGCCCAAGAAGAGCTTTTCGATGGGCGACGCCGAGGAAAAACGCTATTATCTCGAAGCCAAGAAAATTACAAAATGATTTTTTGCGCCCGATACGGGAGCAAGCGCGGCTGAGAGAAAAAGACCGAAGATAAAGAGGCAGCAAAGATACTTACATAATGGGAGTAAAGTTTTATGGCAGTAAAAGTTTGTAAATTCGGGGGCACCTCCATGGCGGACGCCTCCGCAATCACCCAGTCGGCTAAAATAGTCGCCGCCGACAGCGAAAGAAGGTATATAGTAGTCAGCGCGCCGGGCAAGAGGTTCAGCGGCGACAACAAGGTGACCGACCTCCTCTATACCTGCTACGCCGAATCGACCTCGCTCGGCGACTGCGGCCGCACCTTCAAAAAAGTCCGCGAAAGATTTGTCGAAATCACTAAAGACTTAAACCTTAAAATGGACATCGAAAAATATCTTGACGAAGTCGAAGAAGGCATCAACCGTTCCATTACTCCCGACTACGCCGCCTCGCGCGGGGAATACTTAATGGCGCGCGTTTTCGCCGCCGTCGTTGGCGCCGATTTCATCGACACCGAAAAGACAATAAAATTCGACGAAAGCGGCGATTTCGCCGCCGACTACACCAACGACTTGCTGTCGGAGGAATTGAAAAAACACGAGCGCGGCGTGCTGCCCGGTTTTTACGGCAGCCTGCCCAACGGACGGATAAAGACCTTTTCGCGCGGCGGCTCCGACGTCACGGGCGCGCTTGTCGCGCGGGCGGCTTCGGCCTCGGTCTACGAGAACTGGACCGACATCAATGGCTTTTTGACGGCCGATCCCAAGATAGTGGACAACCCCGAAAAAATTGCTTACCTGAGCTATAAGGAGCTGCGCGAGCTCTCCTATATGGGCGCAAACGTGCTGCACCCCGAATCAATCTTTCCCGTCCGCTTGGCGGGGATACCCATCAACATTAAAAACACCTTTGAGCCGAGTAATCCCGGCACCATGATTGTGCCCGAAAAAAACCGTCCCCAAGACGACCGCATAGTGACGGGCATAGCCGGCAGAAAGGGCTTCACCATCATACTGATTGAAAAGTCGATGATGAACAGCGAAAGAGGCTTCGGAAGAAAAATCCTCTCCGTCCTCGAGCACCGCGGCATATCCTTTGAGCATCTGCCGTCGGGCATCGACACTTTGAGCGTCGTTATTGCGGACGAGGAAATTTCGGGCAAGCTCGAGTCCGTCATCTCCGACATCCGCGCAAGCGTGGCGCCCGACACCATCGAAATTCACAGCGGGCTGTCGCTGATTGCCACAGTCGGCCACAATATGGCTTCGCGTCCCGGCACGGCGGCGCGGCTGTTTCAGGGACTTGCCGACGCCAACATCAACATCAAGATGATTGACCAAGGCAGCAGCGAGCTCAACATCATCGTGGGCGTCGACACCGCCGACCACGAGAACGCCATCAACGCCATTTATCACGCTTTTTATTGAGTTTTTAACTTAAAAGAGCAGGTCTTGAATAACGGTGCTTGAATAGGATAAAATCGCCTTGAGCCTGATTTGGCCAGGCGGAAATAATAGATAAACGGAAAAACGAAAATTCATAAGGATTAATGGAAAAGAACAAAAGCCTCAACCAAAAAGCTAAAAAAGCGTGGAACATGTCGGCTTATGCGCTCGGCGATATGCTGGGCGGCGGCGTCGAGATGGTCCTTTTGACCTATTATTTCGCTTTTTTGGTCTACGTCGTCGAGCTGGACGCCTTTCTTGCCGGCTTTGTCATAGGCATCGGCAAGATTTGGGGCGGGCTGTTCGACCCCATTATGGGCATGGCGGTCGACCGCACAAGGACGCGGTTCGGCTCCTGCCGGCCTTGGTTTTTGATTTCGGTGATTCCCATTTTTGTCTCATATTTTATGCTTTGGTATGGTTTCGGCATCGACGGAATGCTCGCCAAGTTTTTTTATCATACCGGCATCTACATATTCTTCAGCTCGGCCGTAGCCGTCGGCAACGTGCCCTACGAGGCGCTGTTGCCGAGAATGATTGAAGGGTATCAGGAACGCACCAACTTTTCGTCGCTTAGAATGGTCTTTTCGGGCATTGCCTGCGTTGCGTCCACCTATATTTACGAGATTATCGTGCCCGTCACCAAAACCAATCCCTTAAGTCCGGCGTTCACCCAAAACTTCATTACGCTGGGGCTGGTCTTGGGCGCCATGTTCGCGTTGCCGCTCGCTATAACTTTTTTCGGCACTAAAGAGAAGCTGAAGCCGGCTATTTCGGAAAAGCTGACGCTTAAGGCGGTGTTCGGCGAATACCGCGAGATGCTGTCGTCCAAGCTCTACCGCAAATATTACGGTCTTAACTTGCTCGGCTCATTTATGTCGCACTCGATTTCCTCTTCCATCGTCATATTCATTTACCTCACTTACGGCAATATGCATTTCGGCGGAATATCGGTTGGAGCGGCCGTGCTCTCGATGTCGCTGGTGTTTTTAGTCATAAACCTTAAAGGCGCCGTCGAAATAGCTTTTTTTGTCCCCAACGTCATGATGATGAAGAAGTTCAACAAGCACCGCCCCTATCTTATCGACCTTCCGTTACTGCTCGCGGGGGCGGTCACAATCATCTTCGTGACGCCTTCGACGCCGCTTTGGCTGTTTTTAATCGCCTGCTGTCTTTTGGGCGCGGGCGTATCGTGCCTGGGATTTGTGCCCACCACCCTTCTTCCCGACCTTTCCGATGTCGACGAGCTGATGTATGGCAAGCGCCGCGAGGGCGTCAGCGCCGGACTGGTCACACTGGGTAAAAAAATAGTCAGCGGGCTTTCGCTCATCATATTCGGGCTTGTTCTCACCGCGTTCAATTTCAACGTAAACGTTGACGAAGGCGCAGGCATGCTGCCCGAACTCGTCACCGCCGAAACGCTGGCCGCCATCAAAATAATGCTCGCAGCCATACCGATAGTCTGCTGCATCATAATGATAGTGATTTCCAAATCCTACGGGCTCAACCGCGAGAGCCACGCGCTTATTAAGCACGCCATCGAGGAAAAGAAAGAGAAGGGATTTGCCGAGCTTGGTCCCGACGAAATAAAGACAATCGAAAAAATTACCGGTAAAAA
Organism: Eubacteriales bacterium; assembly: GCA_035449045.1. Taxonomy (GTDB): domain Bacteria; phylum Bacillota; class Clostridia; order Christensenellales; family CAG-917; genus DAOTKC01. The sequence continues at coordinate 1,577 of DAOTKC010000040.1, read as the reverse complement.
ATTCGAGGCGCTTTGGATATCGCGCCCCGAAATCGCGCCCATCACCGCCGAGCGCGGCGAAAATGAAGAATCCGACGACCACTTGAAAGCGGTTCAAACGGCCGAAGCTTAAAAGGCAGAGCAAGTGCGGATTTTTTTCATTTTTGCGGAGGTGGATAGATGTTAAGGCTCATTGACGTTACCAAAAAATATGCTATGTCCAACGACATAGTGCACGCTCTCAGAGGCGTCAGTATCGCTTTTCGAAAGAGCGAATTTGTCTCAGTCCTCGGCCCTTCGGGCTGCGGCAAGACGACTCTTCTCAATATAATCGGCGGGTTAGACAAGTATTCCGAGGGCAATTTAATAATCGATGGCAAGCCCACCAAGGAATATAAATCGGCGGACTGGGACGCCTACCGCAATAACACGGTTGGGTTTGTCTTTCAAAGCTACAATCTTATACCGCATTTAAGCGTCTTTAAAAACGTCGAGCTCGCGTTAAGCCTCGTCGGCATGACCAAGGCAGAGCGGCGCGAGCGGACAAAGGCGGCCTTAGAGCGCACCGGTCTTGCCGACCAAGCCAACAAAAAGCCCAACCAGCTTTCGGGCGGGCAGATGCAACGAGTGGCGATAGCGCGCGCTCTCGTCAACGACCCCAAGATAATTCTCGCTGACGAGCCGACGGGCGCGCTCGACTCGGTGACGAGCGTCCAGGTCCTCGACCTTCTGAAAGAGGTGTCTAGGGAGCGGCTTGTCGTCATGGTCACCCACAACGCCGAGCTGGCCGAAAAATACAGCACGCGCGTCGTCAAGCTCTTTGACGGCTTGATAATAGACGACAGCAACCCCTACACCGCCGAGGAGCAAAGAGCCGCCGACCTCGCCCGTCAAGAGGCCGCGAAAGAGGCGGCAGAAGAAAAAAGTTTTGCGGAAGAAAAAACAAAAGATAAAAAGCGCGTAAAAGCGGAGAAAACAGCCGAAGCCAAAGAAGCCAAGGCGAAAAAGCGCAAGGCGGCAAAAAAAGAGCGGGCTAATATGCCTGTGCACATGGCGATTTCGCTGTCGTTTTCCAACCTCACCACCAAAAAGATGAGGACGGCGCTGACGATTATCGCGGGGAGCATCGGAATAATCGGAATCGCGTTGGTGCTGTCGCTGTCCAACGGCTTTTCGCTCTATCTCGACACCGTTCAGGAGGAGCTTTTATCGACCTTCCCGCTGACGATAGCGGGCACCTCGACCTCGATAACCTCGATGAACGATTTGACAAACCTCTCCAACATGATGTCGAGGGCGCCGGAGGGCGCGACGGAGTTTCCCGACAGCAAGGAAATCACGACTTACCGTCCCGAAAGCATGGGGCTGTTCGACGGGCTAATTCACATCAACAATATCACCGAGGAATACGTCGAGCACGTCAAAAAGCTTGATAAAGACCTCTGCAACTCGATAAGCTACGTCCGCGCCATAAACTTCCACATGCTCTCGACGCAAAACTCCAAGGCGCTGGACGCATCCTCGCCCAACATCATGGTTTCGACGACGAGCTTGGGCTGGCAGGAGCTTTACGACAAGGAGTTTGTTAAAAAATGGAC
>DAOTKC010000039.1:0-14419 GCA_035449045.1 Eubacteriales bacterium | reverse complement strand
CTTGATTTTAAGAGGTTAATTATCAAAAACGAGTCGATAAACTGTGAAAAAGGTATCAGTAAAGTGCCGATTGTGATAAGCGACGCCGTTTTAACGACCAATTTAATGTGCTCTTTTTTCAGCCGTTCGCGCGGCATAACGAACGCGGGAGCGAGGTCTTTGGGCGCGCGGTGACGGACGGCGACCGTTATTGCGGTGACGATAAAAGCGGCGGCTTCGGCTATTACAATGCCGAAAACCGCGCCCGAAACCGCGTAGCTTATTCCCCTCGGAAGTAAATAGCTCGCGAGCGCAAGGCCTGCCGCAAGCTTGGCCGCCTGCTCGACCAAAAGGGCGAGCGAGGACGGCACCATGTCCATATTCCCCTGCGCCCAGCCCTTGAAAAAGGCAATGCCGCTGGCGAAAAAGACAGCGGGGGCTATCGCTTTATAGATCTCGGCGGCTTCGCCGTTGCCCTGTGCCGCCGCCAAAAAATTTGAAAGGGCGAAAATGGCCGCCGCGCTCAAAAGCGAGGAGACAAAGACTATCAAAGCGCCCGCCTTCAAAATGCCCGAAGCGCTCTCGCCCAACGCTCTTTTCTCGGCAATCAGGCGCGACATCGAAATGGGAATGCCGCCCGAAGAAAGCGTCAAGAGCACGGCGTAAATGGGAAAGACGAGCTGATAGAGCCCCATTCCCTCGGCGCCTAAAATATTGGTGAGCGGGATTCTGTAAAGCGCGCTTATGACTTTTGCGGCTATTGCAGCGGCCGAAAGCAAGAGCGCGCCCGAAAGAAGCCCGCGCGGTTTTTTCATACGCAGAGATTTTCTAAAAATTTAGCCGAAAGGTTGATGCTGTCCATGCTGACGTTGTCGCGCGGCGACAAAAATACTACGCTGCCGTAAAGGTCGCCGCCCGCGATGATGGGCGAAAAGAGAATTTCTTTGACGTTTTCGGTGTTCTCCCCCGCTATCGCAAATATTTCGGCGCCCGTAAAGCGTTTGGGCTTGCGCTCGGCAAGCGCGGCTTCCAGCCGCTCGGAGATTTTGGCGCCGGCAAGCTCGCGCTTTAAGGCGCCGTGCGCCGATATGACGGCGTCGGTGTCGGTTATGACCGCCGTTCCGCCCAAAATCGAGGAGAGCGCGGCGGTTATTTCGGCCGCCGCTTGCTCAATGCTTTTTACGGCGGAAAACTTTTTGAAAACCAGCTCGTCGTTGCCCATCAAAATCTCAAGCTCTTCGCCCTCTTTTAAGCGCATGGTGCGCCTGATTTCCTTGGGGATTACTATTCTTCCGAGTTCGTCGATTCTTCTCACAATGCCGGTGGTTTCCATATTTTCCTCCGTGTTTTATTCGGGTTTAGTTTTTGAAATGGCGCTCTATTTATACGAAGCGCAAAAATTTCGGGGTAATTTTTTTTACCTAAACCGTTTGGTAATAAGTATTCAATAATATAAAAGCGCCACTCTAATAAAGAAGCCCTCCGAGCCTAGGGAATCTCAAAAACCATCGACACAACGCTTTTAGAGCTAATCGCGAATTTTACAATTTGGTATTGACAAGCTATCCGTTTCGTTTTAAACTGAAATTACTTTTTGGGAGGTAAGAAAATGCTTGAAAAACTAAAGGAAAGTAAGGCGGCCGCCGCCGACTACATGGCGGACGGAATAACCCACGTCATCAAGTCGTTCAAAAAGCGGGCTCCGGGCAGCGAAGGCGAACGCGAGGCGCAGGAATATATGAAGTCGGAGCTTGAAAAATATTCCGACTCCACAGCGCTTGAGGAATTTAAGCTCAATCCCGGCTCTTTTTACGGCTGGATTTATTTCACCGTCACTGCGGGCATCATCTCGCTCGCCGTCTACTTTTTCGCGCCGCTCATCGCGCTTGCCCTTCTCATCGTGGCGCTCATTCCCATGGTGTCGCAGTTCGTGCTATATAGACAGGTGTTTGACCCGCTTTTCAAGGAGGCTACCTCCTGCAACGTGACGGCGATTAAAAAACCGGCGGGCGCGGTCAAGCGCCGCATCATCTTCTGCGGCCACGCCGACGCCGCCAATGAATGGCCGATAAATTACTATCTGGGCGGCAAGGCCTTTTCCTTCACCTTCGTAGTGCTGATGTTGGGAATTTTATATCTTACCTCCATTTATATCGCGGCGCTCGCAATCGACGGCATAGCCGCCAAAATGCCCGTCCTCGGCACCACCACGATTATGGGGCTTGCGGGCTTGGCTTTCCTGCCGTTTTTCATAGCGCTCTATTTCTTCAGCAACAAAAAAGTGGTGGTCGACGGCGCCAACGACAATTTGACGGCCTGCTATCTTTCGATTGCCCTTTTGAAATACCTTGCGGACAACGGCATAACGCCGGAAAACACCGAAGTCGGAGTTTTGATTACGGGCTCGGAGGAAGCCGGCCTTCGCGGCGCCAAGGCGTGGGCGGCGGCGCATAAGGACGAATACCGCGACGTCCCCACTTTCTTCGTCGCCTACGACACCATCGCCGATCTCGATTGCCTCTATATCAACAATAAGGACTTAAACGGCCTCGTCCCCACCGACAAAGACGTCAACGCGCTTCTTATGGAAGCTTCCGATAACACAGCCGCGGGCGCCACTTTCAACAAAGTGACGGTCGGCTCCACCGATTCCGCCGCCTTCACACAGGCCGGCCTCAAGAGCGCCTGCATAACGGGCGCCGACCACAGCTTAAAGCCCTATTACCACACCCGCCGCGACAGTTACGAACTCATCAACAAAGAGGCTCTTTCTAAGGTCTTCGAGCTCTCGGCCGAGGCCATTAGGCTGGTGGACAGCGGCAAATACGACTCGGCAAGCGTCAAAGCCGTCACTAAATAAACCACACTAAAATCAAACGAAAGCCCCGACACAATCGGGGCTTTTTTATTTGACTATCGCCTGCGTTTTATTAATCTTAAAGGCGTAAATCGGAGCCTAAAATGTATTTAACCAAAGTGCTCTTTTTATCGAATATCCTCGAGAATATGCGCTCGCCGTAGCGGTCCAAAATTTCCTCGGGAGTGAGGTTGGAGGTAATGAAGGTGCTCTTGCCCGCGGCAAGGCGCTCCGACAAAATTAGGTGGAGATATTCGCGCGTCACGTTTCTGAATATCGGCTCGGTGCCGAGGTCGTCGATGGCGAGAAGGTCATAGTCAAAGAGCTGTTCCATCAGCCCCGCCTTCGCCTCGTTGGTGGATGTGTGGAAAGTGACAAGCGTTTTGTTGAGCTCGAAGGCGCTCAAATATTTGACGAAATAGCCGCGGTCTAAAACGGCGTTTGCCACCGCGCTCAAAAGAAAGCTCTTGCCGACGCCGACGCTTCCCAAAAGCAGAATGTTTCTGTATTTATTTTGGGGAAACTTCTCGGCATAGTTTTTAAAAGCGGTAAAGAGCTGCTTCAACTGCTTTTTATGCGTTTCGTCCTTGACCAAGGCGAGGTTGCAGTCGGAAAAGCGGTAGGAGGCCGAGACGCCTAAGTTGCAGATTTCCTTGACTTTTTTTATGTAAAGCGATTTAAAGCAGTCGCATGCGCCGCCGTCAAGGCTTCCCGTGTCGCGGCAAAGCGGACAAAAATATTTGGGCTCGAAGTCGGCCGAGGAAAGCCCCAGCGCTTTAAGCGTGGTTTCGCGCTCGGCTTCAAGGCGCCTTTCCTCCTCGGCAAGCGCGGCGGAGAGCTCGCCCTTGGCGCGCTCGCGCTCGACCTTAAACGACAGCTGCTTTAGCTTGTCGTCGGCTTTTTTAAAAGCGGCGTTTTCGCGCGCCGCGATATATTTTTCACGCGCCGCGGCTTCGGCGGCCGTCCGCCTGCCGGCTATTATGCTTTGAACTTTAGTTGATACATCCATTTCATCTTACCGTTCGTAAAAGTTTCTAAAGATTTCTCGCCCCAATTCCCCTGTTGCCTCTTAAATGTCGTCGAGGTTGTCGAAATTATAGATGTCGGGAAATGCCGCCGAAAGCTCCTGCGCGGTGTAGGCGCGCGTCGCAAACGCCTTTTCCTTGGGCTTATCGGACGGCTCGCTTTGGCCGAGTTTTTTAATTTCATCCAAGCTGTAAACACGCTTATTTTTATATCCCGCCAAAAGCTGATTGATATAGGGAATGGGATAGGGGCGCGCCGCGGCAAGGCCGGCCGCGTATTTTATGACCTCGTGCGAAAAACCCCAATCGACGGTCCAAACTTTGAAATAGGCGCGGTCGGACAGCGTGGGACGCCTCAGCACTCCCGCCTCGGTGAGCACTTCGCCGATGGCGGCGTCGTTCTCCATCTGCTGCGCTATGTAGGCGTCGATGCTCTCGCGCGTCAAAAGTCCCATCTTGAAGAAGCGGCTGACGTCGCCGCCCACTCCCTCCAGCGTCCTGACGCCCCTAAGGAAGCAGTAATGCGCAATGGTGAGGAGTGCGTCCTCGTCGAAGCCTTTCTGCACCCATGGCGCAATGTAGACCTCGATGATGTGGTCGAGCGTTTCGTAGTAGACGCCGATGGTGCGGTTGATTTTGACGGCGAGCTCCTTGAGCTTTTCGCGGTGCTCGCGGTATTTCTCCATCTCGCGGGCGGTAAATACGCTCATGCGGTAAAACTCGTCGAGCGCGGCGTCCAGCCCCTTGAAGCTCTTAGCCTTGCAATTTTTGGCGGCATAAACTATGCTTTCAATCGAAAAGCCCCAATTCCCCAGCCATTTGGAAAGATACTGCTTTTCCTCGAGGCCTGCCTGCGTCCTTTTTCCCAGCGCGCGCATGACGGCGCGCATATTCTCGCTCTGCGCTTCGTATTCCGTCAGCTTGACCTCGACGGCGTCGGCGGTCAGAATGCCATCGAGCGCCCAGTTTCTCGCCACGGTGAGGATATAGGGATAGCGGACCTCGGCGCCTTTTAAACTTATGCAGTATTGCACTATCATGAGCATGGCGTCCTGCTGAATTTTGAGGTCGTCCATCGCCTTGTAATATTCGTTATATTCGTTGGGCGTCAGCATGCGCGAAGGGAATAGCTGCTGCAATTCCTTGTTGAAGTCGGCGTATTTTTCGGGCTTGTATTTCTTGGCCGGTTGCATGGCGCGCTTTAAGGAGAGGTATTTGACCTCAAAGGGCTGTTTGGAAATGATTTGAACCAGTCCGTTATCCTCGAAATGTGTAAAAATGTTGATTAACTCGTCAATTTCGATGTCGAGCGCGTTTGAAAAGTTCTCGATAGTGTTGTCGCCGCCGTCGCGGTAGCAGAGATAAAGCCCATAGATATAGGCCTTAATCTGCTTCTCGTCGGCATAGGGAAGATACTCGTTGATAAAAAGGTTATCGACGAGCGTAAAGCTTTCAATCAGGTAATCGTTGGAGAAACGGATAAAGGACATTTTTTTGCCTTGGCAGCCCCGCTTTTTCAGCCGTTATAAGCATAAAAAAAGTGGGTAAAACTTGATTTTTCTCGATTTTTTTTAGGGAAGCATATTTTAACATATATCGCTAAAAAATACCAAATGTATTTACCCGCGATTTTTTAAACTACAATATGTAGTATATAATTTTCGAGGGATAACTACTCGAAAAACCGCGCCGGAACCGCTTTTTTGAGCATATAAGTGAGAGGGAGCGCGGCGGCGTAAACCATTATCGACTGAGAAAGGAAGATAGTGAGAACGTTTATATAGTATAAAGTGTCTGTTTTGTTATAAAGGAAGACTATCGGCACCAAAAGCGCGTTCAAAACGACGGGCGGAATCCCCGCGGGAACAAGCCGCTTTATCTTCGCCGTGAGTAAGCCTGCGGCAAGCGTCGCCGCCGTGCCGATGACGGCGTCCAGCCAGCCGAAGGGCGAAAAGAAGAAGTTGGCGAAAAAGCAACCGACCGAAAGCCCCAGCGCGGCTTCGGGCATCAGCGCGGGAAGGAGCGTCAGCGCCTCGCCCAGCCTAAGCTGGACGGCGCCGAAAGACAGCGCGGGAACGGCGACGGACAACGCGAAATAGAGCGCGGCGACCGCGCCTGCACGAGCGAGCATTCGAACCGGTTTTTTTGAAAACATTGTGACCTCGGTTTTTTTGTTCAGAGCGCCGAATCCTTGCGTCGTTACTATTATGCGTAGGAGCGAGGTATTTTTTCGGTTTTGCTCTCCGATGGGTTGCCGACACCACCGACGATATGTTATCATAAATTAAACGGCGAGTAAAGCGATTGAGCCTAAGCCCGCATTAATTCGGATTGTTTCCGGATTTTTATTATGGTTTAGATTTAATCCTAAGTAAACTCAAGTATTAAAAAATTAACGGAGGAAATTATGTTTAAATTCGACGACCAAAATCTTGCTACATGGACCGCGCAAGGCGCCTTTTTAGTGTCAAAAGACGGAATTATGACGGCAAGCTGGGGCTTTGTCGGCGTCATGTGGGGAAAAAAGATAGTCATCGTTCCCGTTCGCGATTCCAGATTCACCAAGACCTTCATAGATGAAAGCGGCGAATTCACGCTGTCTGTTCCGAGAGCGGGAGAAATGAGAAGGGAACTTACGTTTTGCGGCATAAAAAGCGGGCGCGACACCGACAAATGGGCGGGCGCTCGGCTGACAAAGAAGCAGGCGCGGCGTCTCACCTCGCCCGTTGTCGACGGCTGCGCCAAATATTATGAGTGCAAGGTGCTCGCCGTCCTTGATATGAAAGGGCTGGACCTCGCCGACTTTAAGGAATGGTATCCCGATGACGACCGCCACAACTTCTATATGGGAGAGGTTGTGAGTGAGTATTAACATGAATGAATTTTATCCATTTCCACCTCAGTCTGTTATTAATTTATTAATCATCCAAAGTTATTCGTTATTCATTATTAATTATTAATTAAAACAAATCGGGCGGCAACTTGCCGCCCGATTTGTTTTTTATTGTTCTTCAATTATTTCTGTTAGGTTTTCCTCTTCGACTACCGAGGGGACAAGCTCTTTTTTGCGCTTGGCCGTGACGATGTAGTAGATGAGTCCTGCGGCGGCGGCTGCGGCGAGCACCGAGCCCACGATTATGAGCGCGGTCGAGTAATCGTAAAGCTCTTCGAGCCCTGCCGCGCCGATGACGAAGTAGTCGTAGTTGCCTGCACTTGCGAACACCAATTCGCCGTTCTCCAATCTTGCGGCAAGCGTCACGAGGTTGCCCAGCTCATCGTAGTAGCCGACCTTGTAAATGCCGCTTTGTGTGCCGACGAGGTTCTGGAAGTCGGCGTCGGTGGGCAGCGCGATTTTCACCATGTTGCCGCCCGTAGGCTTGGAGCCGGCGAGAGCAATCGAGCCCTTCTTGTGGACGTAGAGGAAGGCCGAGCTGAAGGTGATGTTGTAGTCGCCCGAGCTGCTGGTTATGCCGTCGACGAAGATATAGAAGTAGACGCTGTTGGTGGAGTCGCCTGCCTTGACGCCGGTATTGTAGCTGCCCGAGCCCGAGCCGTCCGCCCTTTCCGTTCTGATTGTCAGGTTGTTGTAATCAAAGACGTTGGCGCCGTCGTTGTTGACGAGTCCCTCGAAGATGAGCGTCCTCACCAGCGATTCGACGTTCACTATCTTGCCGTCGTCGCCGATGATGGCGTCGGTGGCATAGAAGGTGGTAAGCGGCGTCGATTCGGCAATGGTGGTATCCTGCGGCTTGATGGTTACGGTCTTGGGATTGACCTTAACCTGCCGTTGCAGCAGCCTGCCCTCGTTGTCGGTGGACGCCGTCTCATAGTTGCCGGTTTCGGCGGGCACGAAGCTGAAGGTGAAGAAGCGCTGGTTGCTCTCGTTGACGTGGGGAACGTAGCTTGCGAGCGTCCAGACAAAGGAGCCCGTCACCACACGCTTGGGGCTGGCCGCCGCAGCGTAGGGGTTGTATACGGCGAGCTCTTCCGACTTGGTGAGCGAAATCTCCGCCATAGTCTGGCCGTAGGTGATTTCGGTTGCCGTAAGCAGCGGCACGACGACGACGGGCTTGGTCTTGTTGATGACGACGATGACCTGAATGACGGTCTCTTCGTAATTCGCCGCCTCGGCGCCCGAGGGCACGAATCTGACCTGCGTCTCGACGCCGCCCGGCTTGACATTCTCGATGTTGCTGCCGTTGACGTAGTTTGCCGTGCCTTCCACCGTCATTGTGGCGTTGTAGGGGTTGCGGCCGCCGATGTTGTTGATGAGGCCGGCTTCGGAAAGCGTCTGGCCATAGTTGATGGCGCGCGCCGAATTGATGCCCGGCATATTGACGTGGGCTTTCTTGATTGTCACCGACGCCACGGCGTCAACGGGATTGCCGTTGGTGTCGAGATACTGGGTATAGACGTCGCTGGTGAAGTTGTTCTTGGCGGCGTCGGTCATCCTTATCGAGATGGCGAAGGATGCCGAGGCGGCGACGGGCGATACCAACGAGGGATTAGCCCATGTGACGGACTGCACCATGCTTGTGATTTCTTCCGTCCTGCTCAGCATGGTGTAGAGCTGAGCGTTATAGAACTTGTAGACTATCGCCGTCTGGCTCAGAGGCTGGCCGTAGAAGAGCTCTATCGCCGCTTTGGGAATCTCTGTCGCGTTGGCGGTGTTGACCAAAATGTTGGCCTTATTGACTACCACGGTAGCCGTCCATGTGTCGGCGTCCATGACGTTGTAGTTTTGGGCTACCGAGGCATCGGGAGTCCAAACGACGCGGAAGCCGGTGTTGTTGCTGTCGGCGACGGTGGGCACTTGATTGGGATTCTTCCAAGAATAGACGCCGGCGATATCCGTCCTGATTTCGCCGCCCACGACGTGCTGGTTATGGGCGTTGATTATCGGGGTGTCGGAGAGCTTCATGCCGTAGAAGATGGCGTTTGCCGCGCTGAAGCTTCCCACCTTTTGGACGTTGGCCTTGTTGACCTGCACCAAAATTGTCTTCTTGGCGCCGCTGTTGCCGTTGCTGAAGGCGGTGTAGTTGGCCGTCGATTCGGCGGAGGGCGTGAAGGTGAAGACCGGCGCGTAGGCGGCATCGTTGGCGTTGAGCACGACATTCGGCTGTTCCCAAGCGAAGACGCCGGTCGCCGTCAGCGAGCTGTTATAGGCGTTGGTGGCGACTATACCCTCGAAGTTGACTGCCGACAGGAACTGGCCGTAAGTGATTGTCTTGGTGACGGTGTCGCCGAAGGTGTAGGAGTTGCACTTCTGGACCTCGGGCGAGGGCTGGTTAATCGTGCGAGCGTTATAGTAATGGTCCTGCGCGGCGTTGAAAACGATATTGTAGCTCGACGTTCCCGCCGCGGCGACGGGCAGCACCAGCGTGCCGTCCGACCACATAAAGGTGCCCTCTACGTTCCATTCGCTGTTCCACGGGTTCTTGGCGATATAGCCGCCGGCAATGACGGTAGCCTCGGAAAGCTGCTGGCCGTAGAAGAGATAGTTGAAGTTGGTGTTCTTGCTGTTGGTGAAGCTGCTGATGGACACCACGGGCGTCGCCTTGTTGACGGCGATGGTAATCGAAGCCGCTTGGTCGACAACGGTGTAGTTGTCGGAAATCTTGTTGCCGTAGGCGTCGTTCTCGTCGGAAGGCGTCCACTTGACGTAAAGCGTCTCCGAGCTGTTAATGCTGGTCGGACGGTAGCTTCCCGGCTGCAACCAAGCAAATGTGCCCGTGACGAAGGCGTCGGCGCCGATATAGCTGTTGAAGGCCTTCATGTTGGACGAGAACAACAGCACATTCTGGTTGCCTTCGCCCGGTCCTGCCATCTCGAGCGTCATGCCGTATTGCAAGCCGTTCTTGCCGTCGGCAAGTCCGGCGCCGACGACGCTGACGGCGGCCTTATTGACCTTAATTTCGACATCGAGCTGAATGGTGTTGTAGTTTAAGGTATCGACGGGCGTGAAGGTCATCTTGTAGTTTTTGATTCTGCCGTCGATGAATTCGACGCCCGACCAGTTGGCTTCGGGCCTGAAGTTGGCGGGACTTATGGCGGAGCCGCCCACCGACTGCCCGTTGGTCCATTGCGGCGCGTTGAACAGCACGGCAAGCGCGGAAGCGTAGGGGTTCCTCGCCGCTGTCACGGTAATCGTCGACTGCGACAGCGTCTGGCCGTAGATTATGGCCGAGGCCGATCTCGTCACCACTGCGTTGGCTTTTAAGACGGTGGCCTTGATATTGCAGGGCGTTATCACATAGTTGAGGGTGTCGGAAGGCACAAACTCAATCCAGCCGTATTCGACGGCAACCTCGCCCGAAGCATTGACGACGGGTCTGTCGGTGGAATTTCTCCAACGGTAGAAGCCTTGGACTTCCAGCCCTTGGTTGGTCTCCGTCGAGTTGCTGATGTCGATTATGCCGCCCGCGCCTTCCAGATTGATTTCGCCGAGCTGCTGGCCGTAAGTGATGACGGCGCCCGTCATGGCGTAGCTGCCGTTATAGACGATGCTGACGGTTGCCATCGCTTTTGCGACATAAACTCTGAGAAGAGTTTTGACTCTGTTGTAGGAGTTGGCATTCTCCGCCTTTGGCGTCCAATAGACGTAGTATTCGTAGGCCGTGGCGCCCGCGTTCAAGGGTAGTTCTCTCTCTCTGAGCACTTTGCCGCCCATGGTGCCGTCGTCGTCGGTAGCCCAGCTGAAGGTGCCGAGGCCGGACGCCACGCTCAGGTTGAAGATGTCGGAAATCAGCATGCTGCTGTCGGAAAGAATCTTGCCGTAAGTGATGGACAGGCCGGTTTCCAGCGCCGACAGCGAGGGGGTTTCGGCAGGCGAAGCAAGTTTAACCTCGACGAATCCGTAGCACTCCTTGTAGTCGGGGTTGGATGGCACGAACTTGACGGAATAGAATCCGGCGTAGGCGCCGTTGAAACTGGTGTAGGCGGGCGTCGAGGTGATGTCGGCGTAGCCGCCCGAAGGAGCGGGCGCCAGCACGAAGTTGCCGTGACGGAACATGACGCCGTCGCTTAAGACTTCACTGCCGAAGCCGTTCACCGCGCCTGTAATGGTGTAGCCGCCCTCGAGGTTATAACCAGCCGCAATTTGAAGCGGATTGGCAAAGCCGGGATGCGTTTGAGTGGCGTTGGCAAACTTCGGCGTGTAGGGCAGCACCGTTATGCCGACCAGAATATTGCCCTGCTTGGGCGAAGCCGAGTCGGAAGTGAAGACGGGCAGCGTGTAGAATTCGGCATTGGCCGCCGATATTCCTAAGCTGACGGCGAATCTGGTGGTGTTGCCGACGTGGATTTGGCCGCCGAGAAGGGTGGCCGAATCCTCCGCCCACTGCGCCACGGTGGGATGGAACATCGTCGCTTCGTTGTTGGGGTTTTTGAGAACGAACGACGTCAGCGCGCCCAGCTTGTTGTTGCCGACGGCGTCGCCGTAAGTTATAGTGATGTTGCCAGTGTAAGACGTAGTGAGCTGAGCCTTGCCGACGGTGGGCGCGAAAGTTCCCTTACAGACGTTATAGTTGATGGTGTCGAAGGGCGTCCAAACGAAGGAATGCGCGGTGCCGCTTCCGATATAGTTGAGTCTGGTGGCGGGAGTTTCCCATGCGAAGTTGCCGGCGAGGTTGGTGAGCGCGACGTTGAAGAAGTTGGTCGCCGTGCCTTCCAGCGTGCAGGAGGACAGCAGTGCATCGTAAGTGACCGCCGTCGCCGAGAGCGCCGAGAAGGAGACGTTGGCCTTCTTGACGGTGACGGTTAGCCTCAGCGCGTTGTTGAGCGCGTAACCCGGTTCGGAGGCAAGTCCCTCGTCGCCCGTCAAAATCTTGTAGTTGGAGGCCTTGATTGCGCCGCCGAAATTCTGGACGCGGAGAACGGCGTAGTAATATTCGCCGCCGCTCTGCGCCACTGTGGGCATCTTGTTGCCTTCGGCGGCGTCCTTCCAGCCTATCAGTATGGCGCCGGGATTAGAGTTGACGGGATCCTCGCGCCAGTTGCCGTTCTCCAGGCTGAAAGTGAAAGTCGCTTGATTCAGCCGTTGCCCGTAGTTGAGCTCGGAGACCGAGACGTTGAAGATGGTGAGCGCCGCTTTTTCGACATTGAGCGTAGTGACCATGTCAATGGGCGTGTTGTAATTGATTTGCGAAATGGCGTTATTTAAGGTAAAGCCTATGACGTATTTGGTCGCGGTGTCGCCGGCGTCGGGACGGAAGGCGGCGGGATTGATGTTTTCGGTGGAAGCGCCCACTATCCTCTGCTTGAAGACGCCGCTGACGGCGCCGCGCTCGGAATCGGCGCGCATAACCCTGCCGAGGTTGGCCGCCGTGCCGAAGTAGGCGGCGGATGCGCCCTCGCCGCGGATGCCCTCGGCGCTACCGTCGGTGATTAAATACCAGCGGTAATACTTGGAGCTGTCGACGAGCATATAGAGCTCGCGGGACAGCGAGTTGTTGATATCGTCGACGGTCGCCACAACCAGTCTCTTGGCCGTCAGCGTCAACGCCACGTTGTTGAGGTTTTGTCCGTAGGTGATGGTGGCTATGCTGTCGATGGTGACGAGAAGCTCGGCCCTTCTGACGATAACGGGCGCGTAGAGATATTCGCCGGTGCCGCCCGACTCGCGGTCAACGATGTAGTAGTTGTTGCGTTCGGGATTGCCGAAGTCATAGCTCGTCGGTGTAAAGACCACTCTGTAACGGGTGTGCGCCGTCGAGATGTTGTTGGTTCCGTCGGTGTAGGAAGCCTGTTGCGGGACGTCGGAGGGCGAGAGCCAGCTGAAGACGCCGGTGACGTATTCGTCCGTCAGTTTGTTGTAGGCGGTCGAGTTGGATGCGTTGAGCCCCGAAAGCGACAGCGGCTGGCCGAAATAAATTTCGGAGGCGCTCAAAAAGTCGGCGTAGTAGCGCTTGCCCGCCGTTCCCTGCGTATAGAAGTAGGGATAGGCGCGGTTGAGTTTCAAATCGAGGAAGAGGTAATACTTGACTTCGGCGGCGCCGCTGCCCGTATTGTTAACCTGAATGTAGCTCGCAAGCAGCGATTCGACAGGCGTGAGCTTATAGGCGATGAAGAGAAGCCTGTTGAGCTGCTCGGCCGTAACTCCCGCCGCGGTAAGCTGCGCCGAGGAGTAGATGACGCCGTAGTCGAGGCTGGAATTGTTCTCTATTACCGCGCGCGCGTCTAATATGTTGGCGACGGAAGGAATGAAGTCGTTGGTCTTCTGCCAATTGCTGCCGCTGGGATTGAGCGCTACCTGAGCGCCGTTGTAGGGGTTCTGCGCGCTCAGACTGAGCGGAATCTGGCCATATCTCGCGCCGTAGACGGCGGTATCGCTCACCGAGGCGGTGATGACGGGCACAGCCCTGTCGACCTTGACGCGGAAGCTTATCTGGCAGGGGTTATAGTTGGCGGTGTCGGCGGGCGTAAAGACTATCGTCTTGCCGGTGGCGTTGTCGGAGGCCGCAGGAGTGTCGGTGGCGCCCGTAGTGAAGCTCCAGCCGTCGGCCTGCAGGCCGGAATGCGCGCCGCCCGCGCCGTAGTTGTAGACGCCCACGCCGCCCGAAAGGGTGAATGTGGCGCTCCAGCTCGGGTTGTAGGGGTTGGACGCGGTATAGCCGAAGTAGGCCTGCCACGAGCTGGTGAGGTCTAAGTATTGCTGGCCGTAACTGAGCACGGCCTCGTAGTTCTTATTGCCGCCGGTATACAGCTCCTTGAAAGGTGAAATCTTGAAAGGAATGATATCGGTCTGATTGATTACCGGAGTTGCCTTGGCGACCGTCACGGTGACGGGAATTCTCGTCACGGTGTTGTAGGCGTTCGCCATGGTGGGATCGACGGGATTATAGGGGATGAAGTCGACGTAGGCCGTCCGGACGCCCGCCGCAAGATACACTCCCTGCGATTCGACGTTCCATGTGAACGTGCCTGTAACCGTGACGTCTGCCCGATAGGGGTTGACGATGGAATAGTCAATTACCGGCGCCAGATTGGTTAGCGTCTTGCCGCCCGTCATTACCATGCTTTCGACAGGCTGGCCGTAAGTCAGCGCGCCTGCGGGAACGCTTTGAGCGATGGGGTCGAGCTTGATGAAGCGGCCTTCGGTGCCGAAGTCAATCTGACCGACCACGGTATTGTAGTTGGTGGTGTCATAGGGCGTGAACAGCCAGCCCCTGACTTTGTCGCCGCTCGCCGTGACGGGCGTCGACAGCGTCCACGACAGCTCGCCGTTGATGTTCTTGGAGGTGACGCTGCCTTCCCTGATTAAATTGTTGATGAAGAGGTAGCCGTCGGGATTCTCGCCGTCGAAAGGCGCGTTGAACAGCGCGCTGGTGATGGGCTGCAGATGGCCGACGGGCGAGGCGTTGACCGCCCTGCTGACGGTGGGCGTCGCCTTGACTATGACGAGGGTGATAAACTTGACGACGGTCTCGCTGGCGAGCACTTCTTTATTGTCGAAATCGCGCCAGCGCGTGAAATCTATTCTGACGTTGGTGTAAGTGCCGACGTTCTGGAAATATCCCGCGTTCCAGTTCGTTATCGAGAACGCGGCGGAATCCTGGAA
>DAOTKC010000038.1:0-14620 GCA_035449045.1 Eubacteriales bacterium | reverse complement strand
CGCTTGATAAGGTGGGAATAGCCGACCAGGCGCAAAAAAAGCCTAACCAGCTTTCGGGCGGTCAGATGCAGAGAGTGGCGATAGCGCGCGCCATCGTCAATAACCCCGACATCATTCTGGCGGACGAGCCGACAGGCGCACTCGACACCGAGACCAGCGTCCAGATTATGGAGATTTTGAAGGAGCTCTCCCACGAAAATCTCATCATCATGGTCACCCACAACCCCGAGCTTGCCAACCAATATGCCACGAGAATAATCAGGCTGACCGACGGCCTTGTCACCGACGACTCCAATCCCTTCGTTTCGCCCCAAGCCATAGTTGATGAAGCGGCTGAGGCCGCCCCGATAGAAGGCGAGACCGAAATTCAAAAGATGAGGCGTCGCCGCGCCTTTCTGCGCCGTAAGCGGGCGGAGTCCTACCGCGCCAAGCGCGAAAAAAGAAAGAAGGCCGAGCTCACGTCGATGAAATATTCGAGCGCTTTCAGGCTTTCTTTCAGCAACCTCATCACCAAGCGCGGGCGCACCATTTTAACCTCGCTTGCGGGAAGCGTCGGCATAATCGGCATTACGTTGGTGCTTTCGCTCTCGGCGGGCTTCGGCGCATACATAAGAAAGACCGAGGAGGATTCGCTGTCGCGCTATCCCCTCACCATCACCAAGACGAACATGGACCTTCGTAGCGCGCTCGGCATTTTGATGGACCCCGACGAACAGCGGCCGGAATATCCCAATGACAGCGAGGTCTACGTCGGCAAAATGCTCGCCAACTTCATAGAGAACCTGAGCAGCATTTTTTCGGTCAACGACACAAGAGCTTTCAAAAGCTATCTCGACGCTAATTTCGACGATCGCGACGGCTTCGTCAAATACAGCTACGGCACCGAGATGTATATTTTCACCGATTATGCGGGCGTAAACGCAAAAATCAATCCCTTCTTGGACAGGGTAAAAAAGCAGTTCGAGGATACCCTCAACAGATTGGGAATCCCGCCCGAATTCGTGCCCAAGGATATGATGGACAGCATCATGGCGTTCAGCGAGGGAATGACGGTTTGGGACGAGTTGATTGAAAACCAAACGCTGCTCGACAGCCAATACGAGCTTTTGGGCGCCAGCCGCTGGCCGACCGAAAAGGACGAGATAGTGCTGGTCATCGACAAGAGAAACCAAATAACCGACTTCATGCTTTTCGCGCTGGGGCTTAAGTCGCCCGACGAACTTTTAGACGCGCTCGGAAGCACGGAAGATTTCGTCAACACCATTTATTTGGTGGAAGAGCTTTTAAACCTCGAATACATGATGCTCCGCCCCTGCGACTTTTATGAGATGGACGAGGGCGGCGTTTGGCACGACTACACCACATCGGCCGACGACAGCCCTGAAATCGCAAGACTCTTGGAAGAAAAGTCGCTGAAACTCAAAGTTGTGGGCGTCGTCCGTCCCAAGTCCGACACTGCGGGCGGCGCAATCAACGGCGCGGCGGGATTCAGCAAAAAACTGACCGATTGGATAATCGAGAGCACGCCCGACAGCGAAATCGTTCAGGCGCAAGCCGCCTTAATCGAGGCCGAAGACTACACAAACGTAGTGACGGGCGAGGGCATGGGCGCCGAGGAATACGCTCAATGGCTCTATAAGATGGGCGTTGCCGATCTTGACGAGCCCGACGCCATCTATATCTACGCCAACACTTTCGAGGGCAAGGACAACATAATAGCGCTTATCGACCGCTTCAACGCGCTTGAGGACGAACCCGACATCAAATACACCGACACGCTGGGGCTCCTTATGTCCTCAACCACCAAGATATTGAATTCCGTCACCTACATTCTGGTGGGGTTCTCGGCAATATCGCTGATTGTTTCCTCGATTATGATTGCAATCGTCATCTATACATCCGTTCTGGAACGCACCAAGGAAATCGGCGTGTTGCGCTCAATCGGCGCAAGAAAGAAGGACGTCGCGCGCGTCTTCATAAGCGAGTCGATGATGATAGGCTTTGCCTCGGGCGTTATCGGCGTCTTATTCACCTTCATCATCCAATATCCCGTCAGCGCCATACTCTACAACATCCTCAACATCAAAAGCCTTATGAGCATGGTCTGGTGGCACGCCCTAGTCATGATTACCCTGAGCGTCACGCTCTCGCTTCTTGCCGGCGTCGTTCCTTCGCAGATGGCAGCTAATAAGGATCCCGTCATCGCCCTTAGAAGCGAATAAAAGGGCTATAAGGGCGTATCTTGCCGCGAAAGACGGGGTTCCGAGTGAGGCGCATATATGTAATATGTAACTCGCGAGGGTTCTCGGCTTTCGCGGCAATCTACAACTTTTTAAATTGGTCAAAAATAAAAAATAGCCGCTCGAATGAGCGGCTATTTTATTTTCATATCAAGATTGGTTCGGATTTTTGCGAAACGCAAGGTTTTAAGGAAGGAGCGTATTAAAATACGTGACTGACGAGAGTTCTTGCGCTTCGCGGAAAGACGGGCCGATATCGGCTTTTTAGTTTTTATAGGCGCGTTTGCGGGCCGCCTCAGCCTTCTTCTTCCTCTTTACGCTGGGCTTTTCGTAGGCTTCCTTTTTTCTCAAATCGCCGATGATGCCGTCGCGGGCGCATTTCCGTTTAAAACGGCGGATGGCGCTGTCCAACGACTCGTTTTCTCCTACTTTTACGGTTGACATTTTTTAGCACCTCCTTTCCGCAAGCGGTCTTAGTGTTATTTCATTATACGTTTTGAGCGGTTTTTGTCAACTATTTTAGGCCGTCTTTATATAATCCTTTGGGGCGGACGGCGATTATTTTGTTTTTGGGTGCGTCGCCGAGGTAGACGCGGATATAGTTTCGGCTGTATCCCGAGGTTTCGCCCTCGGCGTCCTCGGTCAAAACTTCCAGCTCCTCGCCGATGGATTTATGGTTGAACTCGGCCTTAAGCTGTTCGGCAAGCGAGCCCAAAAGGTGGGCGCGCCTGAGCACGGCGGATTTTTCGACCCCGGGAAGCTTGTAGGCGGCGGTGCCTTGTCGCGGCGAATAGGGGAAGCAGTGAATGGCGGCAAACCCCGCCCGCTTGACAAACTCGTAGGACTGCCAAAAATCGTCGTCGGTTTCGCCGGGAAAGCCCGCGATAACATCGGTGGTAATTGCGGCGTCGGGAAAGCTTGCGCGAATCATTTCGAGTTTTTCTAAAAACCGCTCGGGAGTGTATTTGCGGTTCATGAGCTTTAAAATTCTTGCCGAGCCGCTTTGAAGCGAAAGATGAAAGTGCGGGCAAAAGGAGGGGTTTTCTTTGGCGGCGGCAAGAAAGCGCGGCGTTATGACGCACTCCTCGAGCGAGCCCAGTCTTATTCTGGGCACGCGCCCCGAAAGCGCGGTTAAAAGCTCGGCAAGACCGCCTTCGGTAGTGCCGAAGTCGGAAAGGTTGATGCCAATAATGACAATCTCTTTAATGTCGGGGGAAAACGCGGCAACTTCGCTCAAGATATCGGAAAAGGAGCGCGAGCGGCTTCTGCCGCGAAGGTAGGGAAGGACGCAGTAGCTGCAGAAATTGTCGCAGCCGTCTTGAACTTTAATGAAAGCGCGCGTCTTTTTTTGAAGAGCGAAAGGCGAAGCTTCGTATTCCTTGGGAATGGGCGCTATCTCGGCGCGCTTAGATATTTCGCCGCTCAATATAAGCTCCTTGGCCGCCGTTGCCACCGCGCTCTTTTTGGCCGTTCCCGAAACGTAGACGATGCCGTCTTTTTCGCTAAACTGCGCGGCATTCCTTTCGGCGGCACAACCGCAGACGAATATTTTGGCGTCGGGATTTTTGCTCAAGGCGCGCGCCGCCGCCTGCCGCGATTTTCTTTCCGCTTCGGCGGTCACCGCGCAGGTGTTGAGGACGTAGAGGTCGGCATATTCAAGCTCTTGCGACACCGCAAAGCCCAGAGCCTGAAGCTCCGCCATTATTCCGTCGCTCTCGTATTGATTGACTTTGCAGCCGAGATTGAACACTACCGCTTTCAAAATATCAATGCCCTAAGTAAAATTCTTGTGAGTTAAAGAACTAAGAGTCAAGCTCTCCGAGCTTCAAAAGCGCGGCCGACGCCGCGACAACAGCCGCCGTTTCGGCGCGGAGTATCCGCCGCCCCAGCGACACGAGGGTGAAGCCGCGGCTTTGTGCGAGGCTTGCCTCCTCCTCGGAAAATCCGCCTTCACTGCCGATGATAAGCGCGGTATCGCCCCAAAATTCAACCTCGCTTATGCTCCTTTTCGACTCCAGCTCGTAAGGCATAACTAAAGTTTTAAAGTCTTTAATATAATCTTGCTCGAAAATCTCCGAAAACGCTATCGGCTGCCCTACCTCGGTCACGGCGGCGCGGCCGCATTGCTTGGACGCCTCGAGGGCGATTTTTTTGAGGCGGTCAAGATTGGCCGATTTTTCCGAACAAAATTTGGAGACAAAAGGAACGACCTTTCTTATTCCCAGCTCGGCGGCTTTCTGAATCACAAAATCGGTCTTTCCGCCCTTAAGCAGCCCGAAAAAGAGCACTAAAGCGTTTTTGGTCTCGGTGCGGTTTTCGGCTTTAGAGATAATCGAGGCTTGGGCGTAATCCTTTGCGATTTTATCGATGGTGCAATAGCGGTCAACGCCGTCGCCCGCCGACACCACAATCGTGTAGCCTTCTTTCAACCTCAGCACGTTTTTGAGGTGTAGAAACTCGGCGCCGTCTATTCTGACCGCGCTCTCCGAAACGTTGCTATTGTCGACAAAAAACCGCCTGATTTCCATTTATAATGCGAGTAAATCCTCTCTTAAGTTTAATATTCCAAAAGCAAAGCGTCCCATTCGCCGTCGGCGGCGTGCCCGATTAGCTTAAGCCCCGCGGCGATATATGCCGCTTTCACTTCGTCCAGTCTTTGATGGATTATTCCCGAAAGCACCACTTTAGCGTGCGGATTAAGATGTTCAATTATGGTTTTGGAGAGTTTAATCAAAATATCGGCGGTTATGTTGGCAAACACGACATCGGCCTTGAGGGCGTCCTCCGTCAAATCGGAGCGGCTTATTTTGACCTCGAGCGAGTTTAGCCCGGCGTTGCTTTCCGCCGCTTTAACGGCGGCGGCGTCTATGTCGACGAGGTGAGCCGATTTAGCGCCGAGGCGCTTGGCCGAAAGCCCCAGTATGCCGCTGCCGCAGCCGACGTCGAGCACCGATTTTCCTTCTACTTCGGGCATAAGGTTCAAGCAGAGCCTGGTCGTCTCGTGTTCGCCCGTTCCGAACGCCATGCCCGGCTCGATATAAATCACTTTTTCGCATTCTTTGGCGTGATATTCTATCCAGGACGGCACAACCGTGATTTTGCTTGTTTTTATGGACTTGAAGTGCTTGCGCCACTCGTCCTTCCAATCGGAAGAGCCGAGAGATTTAACCTCGGTCGAAAGTTCGCCCAAATCAATTTCGGAAGCATTTTTTAGCTCGAACAAAGCGTCGGACAGCGCCGATAAAAAGTCGGAATAGATATCCTCGCCTACGGTCGTCTTGACCGTGGCGAAACCCGACGAAAGCGGAATGTTCTCGTCGATATAGTCCCAATTACTAGTGTTCTTGACGATATCGGCGGCATCGGCGGCGTCCTCGACGGCTACACCCGCCGCGCCCACCGAAAAAAGGGCGTCCGCTGCTAAGTCGGCGCCCTCGCTTGTTGTCTTAATCGAGATTTCATAGTAATTCATACAAACAAAGAATGAATTGCAAGCTATAAATGAAATTAAAGCTTATCCTGATAGTTTTTAATTTGCGGGTGCTGGGCTTTGCCGAAGCTTGCTTCGAGTTCGGAAAGAAGCTCGCGCTGGCGGCGGTCGAGATTTTTGGGAACCTCGACTATGACGTTGAAATAGAGGTCGCCCTTGCCGTCGCGCCTGAGGTATTTTATGCCCTCGCCGCGAAGCTTGAACTGCGTGCCCGACTGCGTGCCTGCGGGAATGGTGAACTCCTGCGGCTGGGATAGCGTCGGCACGCTGATTTTGGCGCCCAGCGCGGCCTGCGTCAGCGTTATCGGTATGTCGAGATAAATATCGGCGCCCCGCCGCTCGAAAAGTTTATGAGGCCGAACATTGATTTTTAAAATCAAGCTGCCGTTGTCGCCGCCGTTGTAGCCGGCGTGTCCCTCGTTGGGCATCGTCATGATTTGGCCGTTGTCGATGCCGGCGGGAATGTTTATCCTGATTGCTGCGGCCTTTTCCTGCCTGCCCTTGCCCGAGCAGGACTTGCAGGTTTCGGTGACTACTTTGCCCTTGCCGTTGCAGTAGGGGCAAGGGCCCGTCGACGAAAACTTGCCGAAGGGCGTCGTTTTGACGTTGTTGACGTAGCCGCTCCCGCCGCATTTGCCGCATGTTTTGAAAGAGGTGCCTTTATGCGCGCCCGTGCCCTTGCAGTCGGGGCAGTTTTCCTCGCGCTTCAAGTGGATTTCGCGGTCGGTTCCGAACGCCGCTTCCTCAAAGGAGAGCGTCATGCTGAACTCGATGTCGGCGCCGCGCATGGGCGCGTTCCGTCTTTCGGCGCGCACGCCCGAGGAAAACCCGCCGCCGAATATCGAGGATAAAATATCCTCGAAATTCAGCCCGCCCGAAAAGGCATCGCCGAATCCTCCGCCGCCAAAGCCGCCGCCGAAGCCGGAAAAGCCGCCGCCCATATCGGCCGCGGCGTCGCCGAACCTATCGTAGGCGGCGCGCTTGTTTTCATCGCCCAAGACCTCGTAGGCCTCGTTGATTTTTTTAAAGCGCGCCTCGGCTTTCCGCTTCTCCTCCTCGCTCGCCGCGCCTATGGCGTCGGGGTGGTGGAGTTTGGCAAGCTTGCGGTAGGCGGATTTTATTTCCTCCTGCGTGGCGTCCTTAGACACCTCAAGGATTTTATAGTAATCTTCTTTCGCCATATTACCGTGTTGTCTATTATATGATGCTCGCGATTGCTAAGCCCCATTTCGGGGCTTAGCAAAGGTTGCATATTCAGGCGGCCGGGCCTCCTATGTTATTATTAGTCTTCCCAGAGTCCGTCGGTGGGACCGTTGCCCTCGGGCTCGTCGCCGTCGAACTGGCTGGCATAGTCTTCTTCGACCGAGGATTTCTCTTCTTCCGCCTCTTCGGTTTTCTCCTCGCCGTCCTCGCTCTTTTCTTTGCCTTCTTCGGAGGCTTCTGCCTCGGCTTCGGCGGCCGCTTCGGAATACAGCTTGGTGAAGATGGGGTCGGACACCTGCGACAGGCTCTTTACCAGCTTCTTGACGGTGTCAACGTCCTCGGCCTTTTCAAGGTCGGCCTTGACGGACACGAGCTGGTCTTCCAGCTTCTTCTTGTCTTTGGCGGAGAGCTTCTCTTTGTAGTCCTCCATGAATTTCTCGACGCTGAAGATAAGCTGCTCGGCGTCGTTCTTGGCCTCAATAAGCTCTTTCCTCTTCTGATCTTCTTCGGCGTATTTCTCGGCGTCCTTAATGGCTTGGTCGATGTCGCTCTCGGTGAGGTTGGTCGACGCCGTGATGGTGACCGAGTTCTGCTTGCCGGTGCCCTTGTCCTTGGCCTTGACGCTGACTATGCCGTTGGCGTCGATGTCGAAGGTGACCTCAATCTGGGGCACGCCGCGCGGTGCGGGAGGAATGCCGCCGAGCTCGAAGCGGCCCAGCGTCTTGTTGTCTTTGGCGAATTTTCTCTCGCCCTGCAGAACATGCACCGAAACGCTGGTCTGGCGGTCGACGGCGGTCGAGAATATCTGCGATTTGGAAGTCGGAATGGTGGTGTTTCTGGGAATCAAACGCGTGAATATTCCGCCCAAAGTCTCGATGCCGAGCGACAGCGGCGTGACGTCGAGGAGGAGGAGGTCCTTGACCTCGCCGCCCAAAACTCCGCCTTGAATGGCGGCGCCGATTGCGACGCACTCGTCGGGGTTGATGCCTTTATAGGGCTCCTTGCCCGTAAGCTTCTTGATGCCTTCGTAGACGGCGGGAACGCGCGTCGAGCCGCCGACTAAAATAACCTTGGTGATATCTTCGAAGGAAAGGCCGGAGTCCTTGAGCGCCTGCTGGGTGGGCAACATCGTCTTTTGAACGAGCTCTTCGGTCAGCTGGTCGAATTTGGCGCGGGTCAAATCCATATCAAGGTGCAGAGGGCCTTTTTTGGTCTGCGCTATGAAGGGCAGATTGATGTGAGTCTTGGTGACGCCCGAAAGGTCGATTTTAGCCTTTTCGGCGGCTTCCTTGATTCTCTGCATCGCCATTCTGTCATCGGTCAGGTCGATGCCCTCTTTCTCTTTGAACTCTTCGACCATATAGTCCATGATGCGCTTATCGAAGTCGTCGCCGCCGAGGCGGTTGTTGCCCGAGGTCGCCAAAACTTCAAAGACACCGTCGCTGATTTCCAAAATGGAAACGTCGAATGTGCCGCCGCCGAGGTCGAAAATCAGCACTTTCTGGCTGCCCATGTCGTCCTTGTCGAGGCCGTAGGCGAGCGCGGCCGCCGTCGGCTCGTTGATGATGCGCTTGACTTCGAGGCCGGCTATCTTGCCCGCGTCCTTGGTCGCCTGGCGCTGAGCGTCGGAGAAGTAGGCGGGAACGGTGATGACGGCTTCGGTGACGGTCTCGCCGAGATAGGCTTCGGCGTCCTTTTTAAGCTTTGCCAAAATCATCGCCGAAATTTCCTGCGGGCTGTATTCCTTGCCGTAAATTTTGACTTTGCGCGCCGTGCCCATATCCCTCTTAATAGAGGTCACGGTGTTTTCGGGGTTAGCCACCGCCTGCCTCTTGGCGATTTCGCCGACCAGCCTCTCGCCGTCTTTAGAAAATCCTACGACGGAGGGCGTAGTGCGGCTGCCTTCGGCATTGGGGATAACCACCGGATCGCCGCCTTCCAGAACGGCGACGCAGGAATTGGTTGTTCCAAGGTCGATTCCTATAATTTTACCCATAATGCTTTATACTCCTTTAAATAAATGTTTATTTTATTTTTTGCCCAAAAGGCCTTTTTATCTTGTCACTTGTTACTATAAAGTTCTATTTGTGTCATCGGCGGGTTTTATTGTCCAACTATTTGTAGTAAGTTATTAAATCTCGCCGTTCTTTTTCATGCGCTTGACTTCGGTCTTGACGTAATCCTTTTCCTCTTTGGCGGCTTCCTTGATGTCCTCCTCGCTCAAGTTGGTAGTCGCCGTCACTATGACCGAGGTCGACTTGCCGGTCGCTTTATCCTTGGCGCTGACGTTGACTATGCCGTTGGCGTCAATATCGAATTTGACCTCGATTTTGGGAATTCCCGCCGGCGCGGGCGCGATGCCGTAAAGCTGGAAGCGCCCCAGCGTCTTATTGTCTTTCGCCATCTGCCGCTCGCCTTGAAGGACGTGGATGTCGACTGAGTTTTGCCCGTTCTCGGCCGTCGTGAAAATTTGCGAGCTCGAGGTGGGAATAGTGGTGTTCCTCGGTATCAGCTTGGTGAAGACGCCGCCCAGCGTTTCAATGCCGAGCGAAAGCGGTGTCACGTCCAAGAGCACGAGGTCGGTCACTTCGCGCGCTAAGACGCCCGCCTGTATCGCCGCGCCGATTGCCACGCACTCGTCGGGGTTGATGCCGGTGAAGGGCTCCTTGCCCATAAGGCTGCGGACGGCGTTCAAAACGGCGGGGATTCTCGTCGAGCCGCCCACCATGACGACTTTGGAGATTTGGTCGGGGTTGAGCGCGGCGTCCTTAAGTGCCTGCCGTGTCGGCATAATGGTCATCTTGACCAAGTCCTCGGTCATGGCGTCGAACTTCGCCCGCGTCAGTTCGAGGTTGATATGCTTGGGGCGATTCTGGGCGTCGGCGCAGATAAAGGGCAGGCTGATGGCCGTCTTGGTGACGCCCGAAAGGTCGATTTTGGCCTTTTCGGCGGCTTCCTTGAGCCGCTGCATCGCCGCCTTATCCTGCCTTAAGTCGATTTTCTCCTTGGCGAGGAAGTCTTCCAGTATGTAGTTGATGATTTTGTTGTCGAAGTCGTCGCCGCCGAGGCGGTTGTTGCCCGAGGTCGCCAAAACCTCGAAGACGCCGTCGGCAAGCTCCAATATGGAGACGTCGAAGGTGCCGCCGCCGAGGTCGAAGACGAGAATTTTTTCGTGTTCGTTGTCGTCTTTGTCGAGACCGTAGGCGAGCGCGGCCGCCGTCGGCTCGTTGACGATTCTAAGAACCTCAAGGCCGGCTATCGTGCCGGCGTCCTTAGTCGCCTGGCGTTGGCTGTCGCTGAAGTAGGCGGGCACGGTTATGACCGCTTCCTTGACCTTCTCGCCGAGGTAGGTCTCGGCATCGAGCTTGAGTTTCGAAAGTATCATCGCCGAGATTTCCTGCGGCGTGTATTCGTTTCCCTCCACCTTGACAAGCCGCGCGCTTCCCATGTCGCGCTTTATTGAGCTTATGGTGTTCTCGGGATTGGCGACCGCCTGTCTTTTGGCGATAGCGCCCACCAGCCGCTCGCCGCCTCTGAAGGCGACCACCGAAGGCGTTGTTCTCGCGCCTTCGGAGTTGGCGATGACGACGGGCGAGCCGTTTTCCAAGACGGCGACGCAAGAGTTGGTTGTTCCGAGGTCGATACCGATAACCTTAGACATAATTTTCTCCTTGTCACACTAAAGAATTATTCCGATTCGGCGTCTGCGGGAGCTTCGGAGGGAGCTTCGACGGGAGCAGGCGCAAAGCCCACTCTCACCACGGCGTGGCGCAGTATTTTATCGCAGCGCTTATAACCCTTGGCGATGACGTCAACGACCTTGCCGTCGTTTTCGGCATCTTCCACTCTCGCCACCGCGTTCATGGTGTTCATATCGAACTCGCATCCCAGCGCCTCGATTTCCTCGACGCCGAACTTACGAAGCGTGCAATGAAACTGCTGCTCCATGAGGATGAAGCCCTCTAAGCTGGGGGCGTCGGTAATGAACGCTTTGGCGCGGTCGAAGTTGTCGACAATGGGAATAAGCTCGCAAAGCACTTTGTTTATGCCGTCTTCGCGGCTCTGCGACGCTACTTCGGCGTTTCTCTTTTTATAATTGTCAAAATCGTTTTTGAGGTTGGCGGCCAGCACCTTGACTTCGATGACCTTGTCCTGCGACTCCCGAGCCAGCTTATTGATTTTGGCTAGCTCGGAATTCTTTCTTTCAAGCTCCGCCTTAAGCTCCTCGATGACCTTATTGAGCTCCTCGGTCTTCTCGGACACTTTCTCCTCGTCCACTTTGCGCTCCTCCTTATTGATCAGTTTTTGTTGTTTTTTAAGCAGCTTTTCGGCCTTTTTCGCAGCCTTGAGTTCCTGACGGGTAAGCTGCCGGATTTCGCACTCAACGGGATCTTTGGCCAAAGAACAATCTTCGCCTTCTTCATATTCCTCGTCATCGTCGGAATCGTCAAGGTCTTCATCATCGGAAGATTCAAGTTCTTCCTCGGCCGACGCTTGGGTTTGGTTTTCCTTTTCGTCCGAAACCGCTTGGGGTGCCGGGTCTTCCGCGGGGGCAACCGCCGCCGCGCTTTCACCGGACTCCGCTTGAGCTCCGATGTTTTCGGCGGCTAAATTCTCGTTTTCGTCAAATGCCATAATCTTCTCTCCTTATTTTTTGTCGGTATTGCTGTTTAACGCGCGCGCAAGGTAATTCAACACGGATATGACCTTGTTATAGTCCATTCTTTCGGGGCCTATGACGCCGGCCTTGCCGTATTTTTTGCCGTTGACGCTGTAACTTATGCTGACGAGGGCGCAGTTTTCCAGCCCGTCCTCTTTGCCGATTTTTACGTCGAATTCGAATTTGT
This sequence comes from Eubacteriales bacterium, assembly GCA_035449045.1. Classification (GTDB taxonomy): domain Bacteria; phylum Bacillota; class Clostridia; order Christensenellales; family CAG-917; genus DAOTKC01. The sequence goes on along the minus strand of DAOTKC010000038.1, from coordinate 2,840 downwards.
CGCTGTCGTAGACGAGCGAGCTTATGCTTTCTTTATCGGAAACGGTTGTCAAAAACTTTTTGGCGCTTTCGACGTCGCGGTATTCGGGATAGTCCAAAACTTTGAGCGCGCCCTCGACGTAGACCTTATCGCCCGTCTTGGCGTAGCTCTTTAAAAGGTTCAAAACCCGCTCATAGAGGTCGCGGTAGTCCTGAAGCTCGAAATTGATTAAATCCTCGGTCGCCTTGACCTCGGAGAGGCGCTTTCCCGCAAAGATGTTTTTAAGCACGCGGTTGGCGGCGTAGACCTGCTCGCCGCGGATGTTTTTAGGAAGCTCGACGAACTGGTCGCGCATGACGCCGACGTCGGTGATAACCAGCACTAGCGCCAGCTCCTCGTCGACAGGCACCAGCTTGATGTCCTTGATTAAAATTTCCTCGTTGCCTTTGACGATGACGAAAGAGGTGTAGTTGGTGATGTCGCTGATGATTCTCGCCGTCCGCTCTGTAAGCGTTTCGACTTCCTGAAGCCGTCCCGCGAACTCCTGCTCGATTATGCTGATTTCCTCCTCGGTGAGCGGCTTGTTTTCCAGCATGTTGTCGACGTAGAGGCGGTAGGCGGCGGGCAGGGGAACGCGTCCTGCCGAGGTGTGGGGCTGTGCGATATAGCCCAGCTCCTCCAGTTTGGCAAGCTCCGACCTGATTGTGGCGGGGCTGACGTCGCTTATGAAATTGTCATGAATAACGGCAGAAGAGACGGGCTCCGCCGTCTCGACATAGCTGTCCACCAGCGCCTGCAATATCCGCATCTTGCGTTGAGATAAGCCTTTTTCCGACATTTCCGTGTTATAAAAGAAAAAAATTAGCAATCGTCACTCGCGACTGCTAATCTTATTATATACCATCTTGACGATAAGTCAACCTTAAAATAAAAATTTTTTTCGCGCGTCTTGATTTTTTAGTCCCTCATCGAATGAGGGCATTCAAGAAAAAGTTTGAATCCGGCGGCTTATTATTGCTCCCATCGGATTAACTCAAGACAAAACTTGAATTGGGGCTTTATATGGGGCCCCCATCAGATGAAGTCATCTGATGGGGAGAAATCCAATGGGGATTAAAATTGTCAGTCTGCCGAGCCGTAGTAGCCGTAGGGAACGGCGGTGACGGTGACTTCGACGTCGGCCGATGTCGCGCCCTCGGGGAGGGCGAAAGTCATCTCAAGGGCAGTGGTGTAGGTGGTCGATTCGATTTCGCCTACAAAGAGCGAGCCGGCGGCTTTTGTGATTTCCACCTTATAATACTTGGCGTTCGGGACCGCCTGCCAGCTTACGGCGAGGACGCCCGCGTTCTCTTCTACCGCGATTTGGTCGACTGCGCCGAGCGCTACCGTCTTGTTGTAGGTGCATTGCGCCTCGTCGCTGCTCTCGAAATAACTCTTGTTGCTGTGCGACGTCACGACGATGGAATAATTGCCCGCCGCCGCCACCTTGTCGGTTATGTCTATTCTAGTCTTTTCGCTTTCAACGGGATTTTTATTAAAGCTGCCAAGCTTTTCGCCGTTAATATAGACATCGAAGAAGTCGGCGCTTCTGACGTGGTCGACGTAGAGGAACACCTTGCCGGCGTCGCCGCCCGTGCCTTCCGTCGCGACCACAACGGGAGCCGCCAGCTTGACGGCGTAGTCAAAGGTTTTTTCGGTGAATTCGCTGTCACAATAGAGCAAAAAACCCTCTTGTTCGGTGGTATTCTGCGCTTTGACTCTTATGGTATAGGTGCCGGGCGCGAGGTCGGAAAGCTCGAATTTTTCGGGCGCGGCGCCATCCGAAATATGTTCGGCGCCGTTAATGGTATAGAAGTAGCGCGTTGCGTTTTTAACTTTGGTGACGGTGATTTCCAGCTTGTCGCCCTCTTTTATCACGGTGATTGTCTTGGGCGCGTCGAGCTTTTGCTGGAAAATGACATCTTTTACGATATCGGTGAGCGCGCCCGCGGCGGCGTCGGGCGCGATGACGACAAGCTGGGAAAAGCTTATCGCTCCCGCGAAGGCGCCGTTCTCGAGCACGATATTTTTGCCGTTTGTTATTGAAAGCGCGCTGCCCGAAAGCGTCATGCTGACGGCGGCGCCGAGGTCAAAGTTGGCCTTGGCCTCAGATTTAACGATAGCCGAAGCCGCCGCAAGAATTTTCACCTCCGCCGCGCCGACACTTATCGGGTATATTTTGCCGGAAAACTCAAGGTTTTCCACCGAAAACTCGGCGTAATCCGTGAAAAACTCGTTCAAGAAAACGCTGAACGCCTCGATATCGGCCGCTCCCGCAATTATGTCGGAAACCGCTTTTAATCTCGCTTTGGGCGCGTTTACGGTAAGCGCGGCCGCCGTGACTTTGCCGCCCTTTATATATTCCTTTTTCTTTTTTGTGCCGATAAGTATTTCGCCTTCGCTGTCGCCGAGCTCAAACTTTAGCTCGCCCGTAACCGTCAGCGTATGGCCCTTGAGACTGAAAGTGTAGGGCTTATTTATGGTGAGATTATCAACGACGACATCCTTTCTGAAAACCAGAATTTCGCCCTCGCCTTCGGCCACAGCTTCCAGAAGCTGCTCGGGTTTGGATATGAACACCATATCCTTGGTTACCACGAAATAGGCAATCAGCCCGCCCAAAATGGCAAGCAGTCCCAGACCGGCCAATATAAAGACGGTGAGATGTTTTTTAACAAACGCCAGAAGCTTGTTCTCTTTTTTGGGCTTTTTTTCTTCGGCGAGCTTCTCTTCCACGCCGTCCGCTTCGGGCTCTTCCGCTTCGTCCGCGCTTTGCTCGGCATCCTCTTCGCTCTCGGTGCCTAAGGTTTCGTCGGCCATGG
>DAOTKC010000037.1:0-15410 GCA_035449045.1 Eubacteriales bacterium | reverse complement strand
CCCACAATGTTTTGAACGCCAAGCACCACAAGCTTGAGGCCGAGATAGTGGCGCAGGCGGGACGCCTCGGCACCGTCACCATCGCCACCAACATGGCGGGCCGCGGCACCGACATCATGCTGGGCGGCAACCCCGAATTTTTGGCCAAGCAGAAGCTGGAAAAAGACGGCTACGCGCCCGCCGACATCGAGGCGGCGACCTCGTTCCTACCTGTCAAGACCGACAAAGAGCGCGAGGCGAAAGAGGAATATTTAAGGCTGCTCGACGCTTTTTCCCAAGTTACCAAAAAGGAAAAGGAAGAGGTCATCGCGCTGGGCGGTCTTAAGATAATCGGCACCGAGCGGCACGAGAGCCGACGTATCGACAACCAGCTCCGCGGCCGCGCCGGCCGTCAGGGCGACCCCGGCGAAACGGTGTTTTATATCTCGCTCGACGACGACGTCGCCCGCGTCTTCGGCGGCGAACGCCTAAAAGGCATAATGTCGACGCTAAATCCCGACCCCACCGTGCCCATTTCGAGCGCCATGGTGACGCGCCAAATCGAATCGGCGCAAAGGCGCGTCGAGAGCCGCAACTTCTCGATAAGAAAGCAGGTGCTTTCCTACGACGACGTCATGAACGTCCAGCGCGAAATCATCTACGGCGAGCGAGGCAAGGTCTTGGACGGCATCGACGTTCACGAGCAGATTGTCAAGATGATTCCGCCGCTTGCCGCCGGCATCGTTCAAACCCATGCCGACTATTCGGGCGACTATCATGAATGGGACTACGAGGCATTCAACCGCGCCTTAGAGCAAAAGCTGCTTCCCGAAGGCACCAAGCTGATGAATGCCGAGCTTGCCTCCTGTTACGACGTTAAAAAGCTGACCGACGCAGTAGTTAAGGCGGCCACCGAGACTTACGAGAAGAAGATCGAGGCAATCAAAGCCTACGGCTTCGACTTTTCCGAGCTCGAACGCATCGTCCTTTTAAGAAACGTCGACCAGAAATGGATGGACCACCTTGAGTCGATGGACGCTCTCCGCCAAGGCATCGGCCTTCGCGGTTACGGCCAGCGCGATCCCGTCATTGAATTCCGCCGCGAGGGCTTCGAGCTCTTCGACGACATGATAACCCGAATTCACAACGACACCGTGGCCACCCTTCTCAAGGTCTATCTGACCGAGGTCGAAAACGCCGACGGCACCAAATCGGCCAACATCTCGCTGGGACGGCCGGTTGCGCCCAAGCGCAAGCCTATGGTCAACAAGGGCGGCGACGTCGGCCGTAATGACCCCTGTCCGTGTGGCAGTGGTAAGAAATACAAAAACTGTTGCGGAAAATAATAAACGGTGTTGATGAGGTCTGTCTTCGCACGGGAAATCCCTCTCGGTGACAAATCATTTAATACAATACATTGGATTTATCCCCTCGGGAATTTTCGCGCAAATCTAAACGCCCTGACGCCGTTTATGAAGTAGTTATTGATTAAAAATAAAACATGTCGATTTTAGCAAGATAAACTAGACTATTCAAACATTATTTTTTTGAAGTTCTGGTAGAGTTTAAGATTGAAAGTTGTAAACAAAAAATATTGCATGAGGATAGATGATTATGTTGGAATTTGCGGATTTGAGGGATAAATTTCAGGCAATGAGGGACACGCTGAATATGGCCGGAGACTCTCTTTGACCTGGGCGGCGTTAAAATCAGAATTGAAGAACTGACAAAATTACAACATGCCGAGGGGTTTTGGAATGACCTTGAGGCGGCAGGCAAAGTCAATAAAGAGCTCAAGACGCTCACTAATAGAGTCGAGCGTGTCGAGAAGCTTTTAAGCCGTCTTGGAGATGCAGAAGTGCTCGCCGAGCTCATCGAGGAAGCGGGCGACGAAAGCGAGGAAGCCGCGCTACTTGCCGAAATCGGCACTTTATCGGACGGAATCGAACGATTAAGGCTGGAAACGCTCCTTAAGGGCAAATATGACAGCTTGAACGCCATTCTGACGCTCCACGCGGGCGCGGGCGGCACCGAGGCGCAGGACTGGTGCGAGATGCTATTTAGAATGTATTCGCGATACATCGAAAGAATGGGCTGGGGATTTGCCGTTTTGGACTCGCTGGTGGGCGACGAGGCCGGCTTTAAGAGCATAACTTTCCGCGCCGAGGGCGAAAACGCCTATGGCTATCTCAAGGCCGAGAAAGGCGTCCACCGCCTTGTCAGAATTTCGCCGTTCGACAGCAACAAACGGCGCCATACTTCCTTTGCCTCGCTTGAGGTGATGCCCGAAATAATTGATACTTCGGAAATAGAAATACGCGCCGAGGACCTCAAAATCGACACCTACCGAAGCAGCGGCGCGGGCGGCCAGCACGTCAACAAGACGGAATCGGCGATTAGGATAACGCATATCCCAACCGGTATTATAGTCGCCTGCCAAAACGAGAGAAGCCAAATCCAAAACCGCGAAGTCGCCATGCAGATGCTGAGAGGCAAACTCATAGAAAAGCGGGAAAGAGAAAGGGCGGAACAGTCGCAGTCGATTTCGGGCGAGCTTAAAAAAATCGAATGGGGCAGCCAAATCCGAAGCTATGTCTTTTGCCCCTATACCATGGTAAAAGACCACCGCACCGGCTTTGAAACGGGCAACGTTCAGGCGGTCATGGACGGCTATATCGACGACTTCATTACCGAATACCTCAGAAAAAGCTAAATCTTCGACGAAAGCGGCTTCGCCGAATGAAAAACGCTCAACGAAAAACGAAAAACGCCGGATAGCGGCTTCGCCGAATGAAAAACGCTCAACGAAAACGAAAAACGCCGGATTATTTTTTTTTGTTACACGGGCGCAGACAAATATAATGGGATATAAAATTTTAGGAATCGAGACGAGCTGCGACGAGACGGCGGCGGCGGTGGTAGAGGACGGCAGGAAAGTGCTGTCTTCCGTCGTCGCTTCCCAAATCGAGATTCACCGCCGCTTCGGCGGCGTCGTGCCCGAGATAGCCTCGAGAAATCACACTCTTTCGATAAGGGCGGTGGTGGAAAAGGCGCTTGCCGAGGCGTCATGCGCTCTTTCAGATGTCCACGCCGTCGCCGTTACCTACGGCGCCGGACTTTTGGGCGCGCTCTTGGTCGGCGTATCTTTCGCCAAAGGGCTGGCGTATGCCGCGAATAAACCGCTCTACGCCGTAAACCATCTGGACGGCCATATCGCCGCAAACTATATCGCCGAAAAGGAGCTTTGCCCGCCCTATATCTGCCTGCTCGCCAGTGGCGGCCACACCGCCGTTTTAAAGGTCAAGAGTTTCAGCGAGCGCGAGGTGTTGGGAACGACCGCGGACGATTCGGCGGGCGAGGCCTTCGACAAGGCGGCGCGGGTTTTGGGTTTGCCCTACCCGGGCGGCCCCGAGATAGAAAAAGCGGCGAAATCGGGCAAAGCAAACATATATTTTCCGCCGCCTTCGGCGGGCGGGTTGAACTTTTCTTTCAGCGGCATTAAGACCGCCGTCGTCAACTACGTCGCCAACGCCCGGGCGAGAAACGAGGAAATTAACATTGCCGATATAGCGGCGAGTTTTCAGGAGGCGGCCATAGGCGTCCTTTCCGAAAATGCGGTCAAGGCTGCGGTCAAGGTAGGCCTGAAAATTATCACGGTGGCGGGCGGCGTTTCCGCCAATATGCGCCTAAGAGAAAAAATATCGGCGAGCGCCGAAAAGGAAGGCATAAAGGTCTACTTCCCGCCGCTAAATCTATGCACCGACAACGCCGCCATGATAGCTTCCGCCGCCTATTTTATGATGAAATCGGGCATCGAACCGGCCAATCTTGAACTTGATGCCTGTGCATCTATCCCGTTAACGCGCAAATAATTTATTTAAGAGGAACCAATCTTAATTTATTAAATTTATCAAAAAAGTCAGTATTTTCCGTTAATTTATTTGACACTGAGGCCTATTGCTGTTATTATAAGTGAGCTTGCACTCCTTGAGGGCAAGTTTTTAACCTATGCCGAAAACTACAAAATAAGTGGTATATGGAAAAGTTTAAAGAACTTATAGCGCGCTCCGAAAAAGCCGTGGGAAGAAAAGAGGTTTTGAGGGGCATAACCGAGGGCACAATCTGGTGTGTGATTGTGTCGGAGGACGCGGATCAAGACATTAAGGACGAAATAGAGAGCGCGGCTTTCAGACGGGGTGCCGAATTAAGATGGACGCCGTCAAAAGACGAACTCGGCAGGCTTGCCGGCATCAAAGTCGCCGCCGCCTGCGTCGGACTTAAGAAAGAATCCGCCAAAAATCAGCTTTAACGACGAGCATGAACGAGGGTTGCGGGAGTGCTCACTCAAAAGAATACGGAGGTAACTTATGCCAACAATCAATCAGCTTGTCAAGCAGGGGCGTGAAAGACAGACCAAGAAGAGCAACACTCCCATTTTGGAGGAGTGCCCGCAAAAACGCGGCGTCTGTTTGTCGGTCACGACCACCTCGCCCAAAAAGCCCAATTCCGCGCTCCGCAAGATAGCGAGGGTGCGTCTTGTCAACGGTATGGAAGGAACGGTATACATTCCCGGTATCGGCCACAACCTCCAAGAGCACAGCGTCGTTTTGATAAGAGGCGGCAGGGTTAAGGACCTGCCCGGCGTCCGCTATCACATCATCCGCGGCACAATCGACGCAGCGGGCGTCCAGAAGCGCAAGCAAGCAAGGTCGAAATACGGCGCCAAGCGCCCCAAGGCCTAAAATCAAACAAAATTTAAACTATAACCATTTGTCTTAGTTAAGGAGATTAAATATGCCAAGAAGAAGCGGAGTTCCCAAGCGCGACGTGCTGCCCGACCCGATTTATAACAGCAAAGTTGTCGCCAAACTGATTAACCAGATTATGGCGAGCGGCAAGAAAGGAACCGCGCAAAGGATAGTATACAGCGCGTTTGAGAAGATTAAGGCGAAGATGAACGTCGAACCGCTCGAGGTTTTTCTGAAGGCGCTCGAAAACGCCATGCCGGTGCTTGAGGTTAAGGCCCGCCGCGTGGGCGGCGCAAACTATCAAGTGCCGCTTGAAATCCGTCCCGACCGCAGACAGACTCTGGGCATCCGCTGGTTGGTCAGCTATTCCGCCAAGCGCAGCGAACGCACCATGGACGAAAGGCTGGCAAACGAGCTTATGGACGCCTACAACAACACGGGCGGCGCTGTCAAAAAGAAGGAAGACACCCACCGTATGGCGGAGGCCAACCGCGCCTTCGCGCACTTCAGGTGGTAGAAGTTTGAATCTCTGCCGTTTAGCCTAAGGCAAGAGCGCGCACGGATTCAGAGGTTTTATGAGAGAATTTGAACTTAGTAAAATAAGAAATATCGGCATAATGGCGCACATAGACGCCGGCAAGACCACGACATCGGAGCGCATACTGTTTTATACCGGACGTGTGCACAGGATGGGCGAGGTCCATGAAGGCACCGCCATTATGGACTGGATGGAGCAGGAGCAGGAGAGGGGAATCACCATCACCTCGGCGGCGACTACGACGACGTGGAAGGGCTGCCGGATAAATCTCATCGACACTCCCGGCCACGTTGACTTTACCGTTGAGGTGGAACGGAGCCTTCGCGTTTTAGACGGCGCCGTCGCGCTGTTCTGCGCCAAGGGCGGCGTCGAGCCGCAGTCGGAGGCGGTTTGGCGGCAGGCCAACAAATACTCGGTGCCCCGGCTCGCTTTCGTCAACAAGATGGATATCAACGGCGCCGACTTCTTTAACGTCGTCAAGATGATTAGAGAGCGGCTTAACGCCAACGCCGTTGCCCTCGAGCTTCCGATAGGGCGCGAGGATACCTTCAAGGGCGTGGTGGACGTAGTCCGCGGCAAGGCAATCTTTTATGCCGACGAGGACCTTGGCGTCCACGCCACCGAAACCGACGTCCCCGAGGAATACAAAGCCAGCTACGAGGACGCTAAAAACAACCTTCTTCTGGCGGTGTCCGACTTCGACGACGCCATCATGGAGCGGTATCTTTCGGGCGGGGAAATCGACCTCGTAACGCTAAAGGCCGCGATAAGAAAAGCCGTCATAGCAATGAACATCGTTCCCGTGCTTTGCGGCAGCGCCTATAAGAACAAGGGCATCCAAAACCTTTTGGACGCCGTAATAGACTATCTTCCCTCTCCGCTCGACGTTCCCGATGTCGTCGGCGTCAATCCCCACACCGAGAAGGAAGAATCGAGAAAGCCGTCGGACAACGCGCCGCTCAGCGCGCTCGTCTTCAAGATAATGACCGACCCCTTCGTGGGACGGCTGGCGTTCGCGAGAATTTACTCGGGCATGTTAAGGACGGGCGACCTCGTCTACAACACCGTCAAGCAGCGCTCGGAGAGAATCGGCAGGCTAATTAGGATGCACGCCAACGATCGCGAGGAAATCATCGAAGCGTCGACGGGCGACATCATCGCGATAGTGGGCTTAAAAGACAGCACGACGGGCGATACTCTCTCCGACAAATCGCGGCAAATTATCTTAGAGAAGATGGTTTTCCCCGAGCCCGTCATCAAGGTTGCCATCGAGCCCAAAACCAAGGCAGGCCAGGAAAAGATGGCGATTGCGCTCGCCAAGCTCGCCGAGGAAGACCCCACTTTCCGCGCCTACACCGATAAAGAAACCGGCCAAACGATCATTTCGGGAATGGGCGAGCTCCATCTTGAGATTTTAGTCGAGCGGATGGTTCGCGAATTTAGGGTCGAGGCCAACATCGGCAAGCCGCAGGTCGCCTACCGCGAAACGGTGCGGGGGACGGCGGAGGCCGAGGGCAGGTTTATCAAACAGACGGGCGGACGCGGCCAATACGGCGTCTGCACCATAAGAATTGAGCCGCTTTCGGCGGGCGAGGGAATCGTCTTCGAGGACGCCACGGTGGGCGGCTGCATACCTAAAGAATATGTTAACGCCGTCAAGGCGGGCGTTGAAGAGGCCAAGCGCAGCGGCGTTTTGGCGGGCTACGAGGCGGTGGACTTTAAAGTCACGCTCATAGACGGCAACACCCATCCGGTCGACTCATCCGAGATGGCATTCAAGGTGGCGGGCGCCATGGCGTTTAAAGAGGCTATGAAAAAAGCCTCGCCCGTTCTGCTCGAGCCCATTATGGCGGTTGAGGTAACGGTGCCGCGCGACTATATGGGCGACGTCATGGGCGGAATTACGGCCAAGCGCGGCTCCATCAAAAACAGCGAGGACAGAGGCGGCGGCGTCGTCATCGATGCCGAGGCGCCGCTTTCCGAAATGTTCGGCTACGCTACCGCGCTGAGGTCGTCGACTCAGGGAAGAGGCACCTTCACAATGCTACTGTCCCACTATGCCGAGGCTCCACGCCATATCACCGAAAAGCTGAACGGCATGAAATACTAAGCAAAACGGTATACCGCTTAAATCGAAACCGAATAATAATATAAAATGTAAATTTTGGAGGAACTGAAAATGGCAAAAGCAAAGTTTGACAGAACAAAGCCCCACGTCAACATCGGCACCATCGGCCACGTTGACCACGGCAAGACTACCCTCACCGCCGCCATCACCATGTATGGCGCGTCCAAGGGCAACGCCAAAGTTATGAAGTATGACGAAATCGACAAGGCGCCCGAAGAGAAAGCGAGAGGTATAACAATCAACACCTCACACGTCGAATACGAGACCGAGAAGCGCCACTACGCGCACGTCGACTGCCCGGGCCACGCCGACTATGTTAAAAACATGATAACGGGCGCGGCGCAAATGGACGGCGCCATTCTGGTTGTTGCGGCCTCCGACGGACCGATGCCCCAGACTCGCGAGCACATCCTGCTTGCAAGACAGGTCGGCGTCCCCTATATCATCGTCTTCCTCAACAAGTGCGACATGGTCGACGACGAGGAGCTCCTCGAGCTGGTCGAGATGGAAGTCAGAGACCTCCTTTCCGAGTATAAGTTCCCCGGCGACACCACGCCCATCATCAGAGGTTCGGCGCTGAAGGCAATGGAAGCCGGTCTCGGCGGCAACTTCTCCGACGCCGCCTTTGACTGCATCAGAGAGCTGCTCGACACCGTCGACAACTACATTCCTTCGCCCGAAAGAGATAAGGATAAGCCCTTCCTCATGCCCGTCGAAGACGTCTTCACCATCACCGGCCGCGGCACCGTGGCAACCGGCAGAGTGGAAAGAGGCATGCTTAAGACTGCCGACAAGGTCTCCATCGTCGGTCTTAACCCCGAAATCAAGGAAACCGTCGTCACCGGCATCGAAATGTTCAGAAAGATTCTGGACTACGCCGAGGCGGGCGACAACATCGGCGCGCTGCTCCGCGGCATCCAGAGGTCGGAAATCGAGAGAGGTCAGGTTCTCGCTAAGCCCGGCTCCATTAAGCCCCACACCAAGTTCGACTCGCAGGTCTACGTTCTGACCCAAAACGAAGGCGGACGCCACACCCCGTTCTTTGACGGCTATCGTCCCCAGTTCTATTTCAGAACGACCGACGTTACCGGCTCCATCAAACTGCCCCAAGGCGTTGAGATGGTCATTCCCGGCGACCACATCGATATGGAAATCGACCTCATCAGCCCGATAGCCATCGAGGAAGGCCTCCGCTTCGCTATCCGCGAAGGCGGCAGAACGGTCGGCTCCGGCGTCGTTGCTAAGATAATCGAATAATCTCGAGGTTAGTTCCCCAAAATTACCGGCAGCGGGGGAGATTGTCCTCCCCCGCCGCACCGGATTTTAAGGAGGTGCATTTATGCGCACTAGAATTACTTTGGCATGCACCGAGTGTAAGCAAAGAAATTACAACACCATGAAAAACAAGCAAAAAACTCCCGATAAGGTGGAGCTGTCCAAATATTGCAAGTTCTGCCACAAGCATACTCTCCACAAAGAGACCAAATAAGGAGAGGTTAGGCAGGCGGGGCAAAACCCGCATAACCGAAACCGAAAAAGAGGAAGCTATGGCGGAGCAAGCAAAGGACACAAATAAAAAACCGGTCCAAAAGGAAAGAAAAAAGAGGAATTTCGGCAAGAGGTTCGTCTCCTTTTTCAAAGGTATCATTTCCGAACTCAAGAAGGTCACCTGGCCCAAGGCAAAAACCGTGATTTCGTCTACCGGCGTCGTTCTGGTGGTGGTCTTGGTGTTTTTGGTGATTATTTTCGGGATTGATTACGGCCTTTCCGAGCTACTGAAGCTTTTGGTCGGAAAAAGCGCATAAGCTACTTTTCCGAAAAAAACCCTTACTCGGCGAGACTGGGGAACGCGGGGGTTTTTGGGGCCGGCGCGTTTTGGCTTTCTTTTGAAAGCCGCTGGGAGTGACTATGGATAATAACGAAGCGATGTGGTATGTGCTCCACACCTATTCCGGCTATGAGGGAATAGTGGAGGACAACCTTCGGAATATGGTGGAAAACAACAACCTCCAAAACTATATTTTCGAGGTCAAAGTCCCCGTTGAGGACGACGTCATCGAAAAGAACGGCAAAAAGAAGGTTGTGCAGAGAAGGAAATTTCCGAGCTACGTTTTCATTAAGATGATTTACACCAGCCGGATTTGGTATTACGTCACGCAGACGCGCGGCGTTACCGGCTTTGTGGGACCGGGCGGACGTCCGCAGCCTCTCGATGCCGACGAGGTCAAGCGCATGGGGCTGGAAATAATCGACGTTGCCGATTTCAACATAAAGGTCGGCGACAACGTTCAGATTGTTTCGGGGCCGCTCGAAAAATTTGTGGGCGTCGTCGAAAGCATTTCGGGCGAACGCCAGAAGGTCAAGGTCATTGTCTCGATGTTCGGGCGCCAGACGCCGGTCGAGCTCGATTTTTCCCAAGTCGAGAGAATGTAGCAAAAAGTCCGAGGTTTTGCCTTGGCAAACAATTAATTTGAATATTCGGCGGCTTTGCCGCCTCGGATAGATATGTGGGAGGGCGTAAATTTTTATGCGCCCGAAAATACCACCGCGGCTTTTAGCCGAAGGAGCAGGTTATGGCAAAAAAAATAACAGCTGTAGTGAAGCTTCAATTGCCTGCGGGAAAGGCGACACCGGGTCCTCCGGTCGGTTCATCCCTCGGCCCTCACGGCATCAACATCCCCGGCTTCACCAAGGAATTCAACGAAAAGACGGCGAAAAACGTCGGCCTCATCATACCCGTCGTCATCACCATTTACGCCGACCGTTCGTTCACCTTCATCTTAAAGACGCCCCCCGCGCCCGTGCTCATTAAAAAAGCGTGCGGGCTGGAAAGCGGCTCGGCGCGTCCCAACCGCGACAAAGTCGGCAAACTGACCAAAGCGCAAGTTAAAGAAATTGCCGAGCTCAAGATGCCCGACCTCAACGCAGGCAGCCTTGAAGCCGCCATGAGCATGATTGAAGGCACCGCCAGAAGCATGGGCATCACGGTAGAGGACTAAGGAGGGCGGAAAAATGAGAAAAGGCAAAATTTATACCGATTCCAAGAAGATGATCGACAGCGCCAAGGCCTATGACGCCGACGACGCAATCGTTCTCGCCATTGATACGGCCAAGGCCAAATTCGACGAGACCATAGAGCTTCACGTCAAACTGGGCGTTGACCCGCGCCACGCCGACCAGCAGGTCAGAGGCACCGTCGTGCTTCCCCACGGCACCGGCAAAACCAAGCGCATCTTAGTCATCGCCAAAGGCGACAAGGCCGATCAGGCTCTCGCCGCGGGCGCCGACTTTGTGGGCGCCGAGGAAATTGTGGCGAAAATCCAAAACGAAGGATGGTTCGGCTTCGACGCTTGCATAACAAGCCCCGACATGATGGGCTTGGTGGGAAGGCTTGGTAAAGTCTTGGGCCCCAAGGGATTGATGCCCAACCCCAAATCGGGCACCGTCACCATGGACATCGCGCGCGCCGTCAAGGAAATTAAGGCAGGCAAGGTGGAATACCGCGTCGACAAGACGTCGATAGTCCACGTTCCCATCGGCAAGAAGTCGTTCGGCAAGGAAAAGCTTTCCGAAAACTTCGCCACCATTATGGAAGCGCTCGTCAAGGCCAAACCGGCCGCGGCCAAGGGTATCTATCTTAAGAGCATATACCTTGCCAGCACCATGGGCCCCTCGATAAAAGTAAACTACAAGATGTAATTAATCTAAACCGGCCAAAAGCCTTGACAAACTTAAAAATTTAATATACTATCATCGAGCCGGATACCCAAAGACCCAAGCGGCATTGGCCGTAATCCTTCTTAGGAGCTTGGCGAGGGCGTCGACCACCGTAAAATTTTATGGTATTGTCGCGCCGCGGTCTTATGGGCCGCGGCGCTAAATTTTTAAATCCTAAAAAGGAGGTGCAAAATAGTGTCAAAGGAAATCTTAGAGCAAAAGAAGCAGATTGTTGAAGACATAAAAAAGAAAATATCTTCCGCTTCCTCTCTCGTCATCGTCGACTATAAAGGTCTGACGGTTAAGCAGGACACCGAGCTTCGCGCCGAGTTCAGAAAAAGCGGCGTCGAATACCGCGTGCTTAAAAACCGCCTCGTTAAAATCGCTTTCAACCAGCTGGGCACCAAGGATTTCGATTCCTCGCTCGAAGGCACCAACGCTTTCGCTTTCGGCGGCCGCGACCTGGTGGCTCCCGCCAAGATAGTGCTGGACAGCCAAAAGAAATACGCCAACAAGCTCGCCGTCAAGTGCGGCATGGTCGATGGCAAATTTATCGACGAACAGGGTGTCAAGGAGCTTGCCAACCTGCCCCCGAAAGAGCAAATCATCGCCAAACTCTTGGGCTGCATGCAGGCGCCCATCGCCAACCTCGCCTATGTGCTCAAAGCCACTATGTCGGGTCTTGCGGTGTGCTTGAATAAAATAGCCGAGCAAAAACAAGCGTAAACAAGCCGAAAACAGAAAATAATTAGGAAAAATAATTAAAGCAAAGTTAAAAAATGGAGGAATAAAAATATTATGGCAGATTTACAAAAACTTATTGAAGAAATCAAATCAATGACGGTTATAGAGCTTTCCACGCTGGTTAAGGAGCTTGAGAAGGAATTCGGCGTCAGCGCCGCCGCTCCCGTAGCAGTCGCCGCCGCGCCCGCCGCCGCAGCCGCCGCAGCCCCCGCCGAGGAAGAGAAGACCGAGTTCGACGTCATTTTGAAGGACGTCGGCCCCAACAAGATCCCCGTCATTAAGGTCGTGCGCGAAGTGACCGGTCTCGGCCTCGTCGAAGCCAAAGCCGTCGTCGACAACGCTCCCAAGCCCATCAAGGAAGGAGTCGCCAAGGACGTCGCCGAAGGCATCGCCGCCAAGTTCAAGGAAGCCGGAGCCACCGTCGAAATCAAATAAGTTTGATAATCGAAGCAAAACTAAAGCCGCGTTTTCACGCGGCTTTTTTTGTGCTATTTTGTAAGTTTTGGCTTATATCGGCTTAATTGATCACCTAAGTTATTTTGATAACGAATAATTAGTAGGCTTAGTTTGACTTAAAGAAAAGCAAGCGTTTTATGCCTGCGCCGAGCAAGTGCTAATCCCGCTCCTTAATCCGCGTTTTGCAGATGGTGCCGCGTATGGTGTCGTCGACGGTGATATGGTCGAGAGTGCAGCGGTGCTTGCTGTTGTGGACACAGTCGAAGTTGCATTGAACCGCCGTCTCGACAGCCGACATCATATCGAAATCGGCGCCCGCCTCGACGTCGGCGAAAGCCTGCGCCAATATACCGCCGTCGCGCCTGATTTTAGAAAGGCACCTTGCGTGGTCGCTTATCGTTATGATGCCCGCCGTGCAGCGTGATTTTATGTTGTGCTCGCAATTGTTGGTGTGGCAAATGAGATTTTTCATATTTTTTCCTTTTGGGCTCAGGCTCTTAAGGCCGCGTTATTGTCCCGCTTTTTAAACTTCTGTTATTGTGGCTTTTCTCCCGTTTATAGTGTTTCTGGTTTTCTTTCAAAATATACTTTTTTATTTTGATTTTTAGCGCGCGGCGTGGTATATTTTATATACTTAAGCGGAGGTGCGATATGAAGGTAATACTACTCGAAGACGTCAAGGGACTGGGCAAAAGGGGCGAGCTCGTCGAGGCGAGCGATGGATACGCCCGAAATTTTTTAATCAAGAAGAAGCTGGCAAGGGCCGCCGATGCCGCCGCCGTCAACGAAATTAAGCAAAAAGCGGAGGCCGAGGCCGAAAGAAAGCGGCGCGAGCTGGAGGACGCCAAAAATATGGCGGAGGAGCTCAAAACAAAGTCGGTGACAGTGGCGGTGCGTTGCGGCGATGGCAAAATTTACGGCAGCGTGACCAACGCCGACGTAGCCGAGGGGCTGGCCGCGATGGGCTACAATGTCGATAAAAAGAAAATAATAATAAAAGAGGGAATAAAGGAACTCGGCGTCTACACCGCCGAAATCAAGCTTTATCCCGAGCTCAGCGCGACGATAACCATCAACGTCGTCAAGGCCAATGCGTGAGGTTGAACTCGGGGGCGGCGAGAGGCTTGAAAGCTTAGACGTCGGCGGGCTTCACATAATAAGCTCGCCCGGGCTTTACGCCTATACCGCCGATTCGGTAAAGCTGGGGATGAGCGCGAAATGCCGCGCCGGCGACGCCGTAGTAGACCTCGGCACGGGCGGCGGAATACTGCCGCTTCTCATTTACGGCTACTTCCGCCCGCAGAAAATCGTCGGCGTCGAAATCAGGGAAAACGCCGCGAAACTAGCCGAAAAAAGCGTTTATCTTAACGAACTTGAAGATAAAATAGCGATTTTGAACATTCCCATTCAGCAAGCGGCCGAGGTTTTGGGGCGCGGCGCCTTCGACGTCGCGGTCAGCAACCCGCCCTATTATAAAGTCCAGAAAGAGGGCTTCATCAGCGAAAACGAGGACGCCGCGCTATCCAAATTCGAGGTGGCGGTCACGCTTTCCGAGGTAGTGGCGGCGGCCGCGGCTCTCATAAAACGCGGCGGAGCGTTTTATCTTTCGGTTAAGCCCGAACGGATGGCGGAGGCCTGCGCGCTTTTGGAAAACGCCCAAATGGCGGTCAAAGAAATCAAGCTCTATTCGCCCCCAAATAAAGACAAAATCGCTTTTTCAATAATAAAGGCGGTAAAGGGCGCGGCCGAGGGCTCCGAAGTTTTTTTAGTCCGGCTGTAATAGCTCGGGAGGCAAAGAGGAGAAACAATGTTATATTTGGTGGCGACGCCCATCGGCAATTTAAAAGATATCACGCTGCGCGCTTTGGACGTTCTTAAAGAGGCCGATTATATCGCCTGCGAGGACACCCGGCGCGCGCTTATTCTTTTAAACGCCTACGGCATTAAAAAGCCGCTGATTATCTATCAAAAGCACAACGAAAAGAGCGCGGGCGCCGAGATAATCGATTTATTGAAAGCGGGAAAATCGGTTGCGCTCATCTCCGACGCAGGCATGCCCGCGGTTTCCGACCCGGGCGCCGCGCTGGTCGCGGCGGCGAGAGAAGAAGGGATTCCGCTCACGGTAATTCCGGGCGCCTCGGCGGCGGTCGCGGCTTTCGCGCTCTCGGGCATCGAGAGCGGCGGATTCACCTTTTTAGGGTTTATCGAAGGAAATCGAAACGATAAAGTGTCGATTTTGCAAAAACAAAAGTCCAACCCATTGCCGCTGGTTGTCTATTCGGCGCCGCACGACCTTGAAACTAACGCCGAAATTTTGTATTCGGTTTTAGGCGACAGAAAGGTTTGGGCGGTCAAGGAAATAACCAAAATCCACGAAACCGTCACCATTTCCACGCTCAGGGATTTTTCGGCGGGCGTCCAAAAAGGCGAATTCGTGCTGATTATCGAAGGGGCAAAAGAGGAAAGCCCGCTCAACGCGCTTTCGGTCGAGGAGCACCTGAAGCACTATTTAAGCGCGGGCATCTCCAAAAAAAACGCCGTCAAAATCGTCGCCGAGGAACGCGGCGCAAGCAAGAACGACGTCTATAAAGCCGCGCTCGGTCTTGAATAGCCGCTCGAATATTTAAAACGATTCGGCAATCTTTTTGAAAAACCGACCGAATACTAAACTTCCTGACTATTTTAAGCAAATTTTTTTCGCCGATTGGCTCTTTTTCAGCATTTATTACCGTTTTTTGTTCTTAACATAATCAATTTTTTCTCATTTTTTCATACTTGCGAAATGATTTTCCGCGTTTTAGATGCCGCGGCTTTTTAATCAAAAAATTTTATAAAGACCTAATCTAAAAATCCAAATAATACTTTGGCTAAGTATGTTTTATAAGTAAGCCTAATTATTGACAATCGCGCGTGCATATGTTATATTGCTCTATGTATGGTACGCGCTCTCTTTGGAGGTTCAAGGATGGTGAAGCGGTTTTATAAAATAACTTTGGCGGCGGTTCTTGTCGTGTTGCTCGCTTTGGGGCTTTGGGCATGTAACGACATGGGTGAGGAATCGCCCGTCGTCTACATAGAAATCAGGCACACCGCCACCACC
>DAOTKC010000036.1:0-16338 GCA_035449045.1 Eubacteriales bacterium | reverse complement strand
GTCTTGATTGCGCTATCCGTCTCGGCGGCGACCGACCCGCTGGCAAAAGCAGCCTACGACGCGCTGCCCGCCTTAAAGTGCGGCGAAGCGCACTCTACCTGCATTCTTTCCAAGAGCGACGAGGAGATACTCAGAAAGCTTAATTTGAACGTGACGAGCGAAGCGAGGTATGCCACCTCCGACCTCTTCAACGAATAGGCGACAGATTAAGAAAAATTCTCACTAGGATAGTTCATTCAACGAGTAGCCGAAATTTGAGAGATTGATGAGAACCAATTTAATAGCTCAAAATCTTAGAAAATAAAAATTAAAGAGGAATGTTATGAAAGTCAAAGAAAGAAAATTTACGCCCGAGCATTTGAAATGGAAGCTTGAAGATATGGTTGAGTCCGACGCGGCATGGGAAGAAATGTATGCCGAAGCCAAGGCGCGGCTGCCCGAACTCTCATCGTTCAAGGGCAAACTCAAGGACAAGGCGCAATATCTTGCCTGCGCCCGTCTTCAGTCGGAGCTTGATTTAAAGCTTCAGACGCTGTATATTTATGCGAACATGCGCCGCGACGAGGACAGCTCGGTTTCGCTCTATCAGGGCATGGCGGACAGAGCGACCGCGCTCGTCGTGCAGGCGATGACGGCTGCCTCTTTTGTTCAACCCGAACTCACCGAGATGCCGGCTGAAACGCTTATTGAATGGTCTAAGCTCCCCGAATTCGAGAACTATTCCTATATTCTTTCCGAGATTGCGAGGAGCAAGGAGCACATACTTTCCGAAAAAGAGGAAAGGCTTCTTTCGGGCGTCGCTTCCTTTGCCGATAACTTCAAAGAGATTTTCACCATGTTCAATGATGTCGACGTAAAGTTTGACAAGGTCGAGGACGATAACGGCAACAAGTTAGACATGTCCCACGGGCTCTACGGCGTGCTGCTCCAGAGCCGCTCCGAGAAAGTTCGCAGGGGCGCCTTCGAGTCGATGTATGCCGCCTATAAGTCGCACATCAACACCATTGCCCAAACTTACGCCGGCTGCGTCAAGAAAGACTGCTTCTACGCCGGCGCGCGCGGCTTTAAGAGCGCGCTCGAAGCCTCGATGTTCGGCGAGAATATTCCCACCGCGGTATATGAAAACCTGCTTGAGAGCGTCCGCAAAAACTGCTCGGCCGTTCACCGCTACGTTGCTCTCCGAAAAAAGATTTTAGGCTTTGAAACGCTCAATATGTATGATCTTTATCTGCCCATTGTTGAGAACGCCGAAATCAAGTTATCTTACGAAAAGGCATATAAACTAGTCGAATCGGCACTTAAACCTATGGGTAAGGAATATTTGGAGGTTTTCAACAAGGCTTACAACGAGGGCTGGATAGACGTCGTCGAAAACAAAAACAAGAGAAGCGGTGCTTACAGTTGGGCCGTATACGGCTGTCATCCTTTCGTCCTCTTGAACTATCAAAAAACCACTTCGGAAGTGTTCGCGATAGCGCACGAGATGGGACACGCCATTCACACTTATTACAGCTGCGGCAATCAACCCTTCGAGAAATCGGAATACGTCATTTTCCTTGCCGAAATCGCCAGCACGGTCAACGAAATACTGCTGCTTAAGCACCTCATGAAGGATGCCAAGGGCGAATTCAAGAAGTATCTGCTTTCTTACTATCTCGATATGTTCCGCACTACGCTTTTCCGCCAGACGATGTTCGCCGAATTCGAGTATCTCGCCCATGAAATGAGCGAAAAGGGCGAGCCCCTGACAGCCGAGGCGTTTTCCAATCTATATTATAAGCTCAATAAGCAATACTATGGAAAGGCGGTCAAACACAACGAGCAGATAAGATACGAATGGGCGCGGATACCCCATTTTTACAGAAGCTTTTACGTCTACAAGTATTCGACGGGAATAATAGCCGCCGTCACCATCGCCAGCGATATCATAAAGCGCGGCGAGGCGGCATTCGCCGGCTACAAAAAATTCCTTTCGGCGGGCAACAGCACCGGCCCGATTGAAATTTTGAAATACGCCGGTGTCGACCTCACCGATAAAAAGCCCTTTGAAACCGCCATGGCGGAGTTTAAGGCGACGCTCAAAGAGCTTGAAAGTCTGGCGTAACCTTGATTAATAACTGATATTAAAGGCAAGCGCTAATCAACAACGTTTATCCGCTGCCTGCAAAATATCTCTTTGCGCTAATACCCGCAAGAATAGCTAAATCGGAAAATTGCTTTTAGCAATACGCGTGAATAAATATTACAAAACGCATAAATATTAAGCTTAGTGAAAAAAACGTTTCTGATTGTCATCATAATTTCTGTTCTGGCATTGACGCTTTCGGCTTGCGGCGAGGTCACTTTGACAAACACTTTTTTAAGAAACAGTGTTGTCCAAACGATTGAGATATCGGTTAGCGTTGACGACGCCGGTAGATACGGCTACAGCCGTGCCGAAATTTTGGACATAATCGAAACGGTCTTTACCGATTACGGGCGCGAGGTGACGCGCGAGGATGGTAAAATCAAAGGAACGATTGTCTTCGATTCGGCGTCCGAGCTTGCCGCCGACGCCGTGGGTTACGGATACACCGCGGTGAGCGCCGAGGAAACGCGGGATTTTTTCTTCACTAGATATAAAACGATTTTAAAAAGCCGCTTTTCCGACATCGATAACTGGCCGCTCACCGAGCATCTGCTGACAACTTATTTCGATAAGGCTGCCGAATTCGACGCCGAGGCGGTGACCTACGTCTTTAATTACGCCACCATCTACCGCTCGATTGACTCCAACGGCGCCGAGACAAGCGAGGACGGCATCTACACCCACACCTGGACGGTTAAGCCCGACACCGAGTTAGTTTTAACTAAAACCACCGAATTTTCGGCGGGCTGGTATGTTTTGGCAATAGCTTCGTCGTTTGTGTTCATCGCGGCTTTGGCGTTTGCCGCAAAGCGCGCCAAACGGAACAATCCTTTATGTGCTAATTAATCCTTTACATTAAATTGTAAAATCTTTATACTGTTAGCAAGCCCGACCTAGGGCGGAGAAACGAAAAAATCCCGGTGAGGTAAATATGGCCGAGGGAAAGAGAAAGAGCAAGGAATTGGACGTCATGCGCGCCATGCCCAAGAACATTGAGGCCGAGCGCGCCGTTTTGGGCGCCGCGTTAATCGACCGCGAAGCCGCCGACGACGTCTGCCACGTGCTCACAAAATTTGATTTTTACGACGACGCCAACGCCGAGATTTTCGACGCCATGCGCGAGCTCGGCTTAAGCAACAAGCCGATTGACATCGTGACCGTTTGCGACCTTCTAGAAATGCGCGGCAAGCTTGTCGACGTAGGGAGCGTCGCCTACCTTTCACGGCTGGCGGGCGATATGCCCAGCGCGGCGAACTTTGCCTACTACCGCGATATCATAAAGCGCGACAGCATGCTCAGGCGCATTATTACGGCGGGCACCGATATTTCAAAAATCGGATATTCTTACAGCGACGAAGTAAAGGCGCTCGAGGACGCCGAGCGCGCCGTCTTCAGGCTCTCCGAAGAAGCCGAGCGCTCCGAGTTTTCGCCCATTTCCGAGGCGAGCGCGAGGACCATCGACGAAATCGAGCGCATCCAAAGCGGAACCAGCAAGCGGAACGTCGTTTACACCGGCTTCAGCCAGTTCGACCGCTTGACAAACGGATTAAAGGGCGGCAACTTCGTGCTGCTTGCGGCGCGCCCCTCCATCGGCAAGACCGCTTTTGCCCTCAATATCGCCGCCAACGCCGCCGTTTCGGGGCATAAATCGGTGGCGATTTTCTCGCTCGAGATGTATACCGTCCAGCTCGTCAA
The DNA here is from genome assembly GCA_035449045.1 of Eubacteriales bacterium. Classification (GTDB taxonomy): domain Bacteria; phylum Bacillota; class Clostridia; order Christensenellales; family CAG-917; genus DAOTKC01. Next base: position 12,515 of record DAOTKC010000036.1, on the reverse strand, counting down.
GCGTATGATTGCCTATCTTTCCAAAGTCAACCTCAAAGACATGGACACCGAATACGCCTTGACGCGCGCCGACCTTAGAAACATCTACCAAGCGCACGAGGCCTTGATTGCCTCGCGGATGTTCATAAACGAGAGCGGCTCTATTTCCGCCGAGGAAATCCTTTCAAAATGCCTACGCTTAAAGCGTTCGTCGGCAGGGCTGGACCTTGTCATAATCGACTATTTGCAGCTTTTAAAAATTCCCGAGCGCGCCGAAAGCCGTCTTTTGGGCGTGACCGAAATCAGCCGCGCCATGAAGATATACGCCAAAGAACTGGGCGTGCCGTTTTTGGTGCTCTCCCAGATGTCGAGGGCTATCGACCAAAGAAACGAGCACGACCCCAAGCTCTCCGACCTTCGCGACAGCGGCGCCATTGAGCAGGACGCCGACCTCATCGCCTTTTTACATAAGCCGAGCAAATACGACCCGAGCAAATACGACCCCAACTACCTCGAGCTCAGGGTGGAAAAAAACAGAAACGGCCCCTGCGAAACCATACCTTTGCTGTGGGACGGCAAGACGACGTCCTTCTGCGAAACTACGGCGACCGGCTTCGTTAAGCCTGCCAAAACCCAAGCACCCGACCCTTCGCCGCTTGGCGACAAGCCCGAGAAAACTCTGCCGCCCCCGATAACGCCGGTAAGCGCGGCCGTTCCCGCCGCCTCGGCGGTGTTGGGCAAGATAAAGGAAGTCGCCTCCGACGCCGATATTGAGGCGGATACTATGCGTTCGCCCGATGAAATTTTCAACGTAACGGTGGGCGAGGTCGAGGAACAAGGTTCCAAAGGCTATGAACCCGAAGCCGAATATAAAAATGTCGAGCCCGACGCCGATTATGACCCGGACTCCGACCCGCTTTAATAAAAAAATCCGATTGCGAGCAATCGGATTTTTTAATTCTATCAAATTCAATTCTCTTATTGGTTTTCAAACAACGCGGTGGAAAGATATCTTTCGCCTCCGTCGGGAAGTATTACGACAATGATTTTCCCTTTGTTTTCCGGCCGCTTGGCGACAAGAGTCGCGGCAAAGAGCGCGGCGCCCGAGGATATACCCGAAAGGAGCCCCTCCGAGGCGGCTAGCTCCCTGCTTGCCGAAAAAGCGTCCTCATTTTTAACCGTGATAATTTCATCGAAAATTTTGGCGTTCAAAATTTCGGGGACGAATCCGGCGCCTATACCCTGAATTTGGTGGGCGCCTGCGCGGCCTTGAGAAAGGACGGGCGAATCATAGGGCTCGACTGCGACGACCTTTATATTTTTGTTTTGAGATTTGAGGTATTCGCCCGTGCCCGTAAGAGTGCCGCCCGTGCCTATGCCGGCAACCAAAATATCGACCTTGCCATCGGTGTCATTCCGGATTTCGGGGCCTGTCGTGTCGTAGTGCGCCTTGGGATTGGCGGGATTTGTGAACTGTCCCAAAATGACGGCGCCTTTGATTTCCGATTTCAGCTCGTTTGCCCTTTCGATGGCACCCCTCATGCCCCTTGCGCCCTCGGTAAGAACAAGTTCGGCGCCGTAGGCTTTAAGAAGCTTGCGCCTCTCGATGCTCATCGTTTCCGGCATGGTGAGAATAATCCGATAGCCCTTGGCGGCAGCGGCCGAGGCGAGCCCTATGCCCGTATTTCCGCTTGTGGGCTCGATTATGACCGACGACTCGGTCAAAAGCCCGCGCGCCTCGGCATCCTCAATCATCGCCTTGGCGACTCTGTCTTTGACGCTTCCCGCGGGATTAAGATATTCCAGCTTAGCGAGTATCGTAGCCGAGGTGTTTTGCTTTTGATTATACCGTGAAAGCTCGAGAAGAGGCGTGTTGCCGACGAGCTCGGTAAGTCCTTTATAAATCTTTGCCATCTCGCCCTCCCAAATTATATCGAATTTTTGAAACCCGACGCGGTTTTCCTCATTATATTACCGCCGTGCCCGCTTGTCAATGCGGATCGGCTAATCAAAGTTAGGCAATTGGGTTTTAATCCATAGCTTTGCGTGTTTGCGCATTGATTACTTGTTTACCGATTTCTTTACTATTCAAACAATTATTTTAGAAGTAGCCTAATACACCGCGCAAGCAAAAGTATTAATTTTTATTCGGCTTAATAAACTATAATATGTTTTTCGATGAAATTAAACGGAAATTCGGCGTAGATTTGGCTTCCGAATTCGAGGTTGTCGTCTTCGGCAAGACGGCCGCCGTCTTGTCGGGAATAAAATCGGTTGTATCCTTCACGAACGCCGAAATTCGCTTCCGCACCAAAAAGAGCACTGTGGTGATTTTGGGCGAAAACCTTGGTCTTGCGGAAATAGGCGCGGCCGAGGCTTATATATCGGGGAAAATTAAAGATATTGTCATCGAATAGACTTAAAATAATGCGCAAACTCAACATTCAAAATTAGTGGGCGGGAGAAAAATGTCGGAAGTAAAGAGCTTCTGCTATTTTGAAGCGGAGGGGCTGAATCACGGCAAAATAATAAAAAAGCTACACCTTCAAAAGGTGGTTCTTCGCGGCGTCATTAGCAAAGGCGTCCGTCTGAAATTCGGCGTTAACGCCTCCGACAAGCAAAAAGTCGTTGATTTATTTACCGCACTCAATTATAATTATAAGATAATTAAATATACGGGCGCGGCGGCGTTTAAGGATTTTCTCAGATACCGCTTCGGGCTTTTAATCGGCGCGGCAGCCGTCATCGTCTTTATTGCCGTAATGAGCGGCTTCGTTCTCGACGTCAAGGTCAACCTTCCGTTCAGGGCAAGAGAGGCCGCAGACGTGCTCGCCGAGTTCGGCGTGAGGGAGGGAGGATTCAATCCCGCGCTGGATAGTAAAGCCATCGAGAAATCGCTCCTCAAGCTCGACGGCATATCCTACGCCTCGGTCACGCGAAGGGGCACCACCGTATTTGTTAACCTTGTGGAAGAACTAGAAAAGCCCGCCTATGACTATCTCGGCACCTCCGACGCCGTCTACTCCAAAAAGAAGGCGGTGGTATCGCGCGTCATAGTCTTCAACGGCACGGCCGCCGTCAAAACGGGCGACATCGTTAAAAGGGGCGATAAGCTGATTGAGGGAATAGTGTCGATATCGGGTCAGCAGGTGGCTTCCTACGCCAACGGAGAGGTGTTTGGCAAGGTTCAATACACCGCCGAAATCGCGCTGAGCGACCAATATATCGAAAAAACATACGGCGAGCGCAAAACGTATACGGTCAGCACGCTGTTCGGAAAGAGCGGTAAGCCGCCCGAGTCGCCCTATAAAACATACGAAACGATTGAAAAGACCTCGGTTTTGGGATATATCTTTCCGATATTTATAAGGGAAGTCACCTACGTCGAGGTCATCTATAAAACGGTGGAAGTGAGCGGCGAAACAATTGAAAAGCTTAAAGGCGAGGCTATAAACAAGGCGCTTTCCAAAATGCCCGCCGACGGAGTTTTTCTGGCCGCATGGTGCAACGTCTTTATGCGTGACGGCCGCACCGTGCTTCAGGCCGTCGTCGAGGCCGAGGAGCTTATATCGGGATAAGAAAGTCCCGCACCCAAAAAAGCTTGATAATGTGCGGATTGTCATAACATAACTTGAGAAAAACGTAAACATTCAGAAAAACTAAGTAATAGAATCGGGATGGGCGCAGTTATTAACCGATAAAGCAAAAAAATATATATGCGGTGATGGTTTAAGCCGCTACCGAGGACAAAACAAAAGAAAACGAAAATCACAAAGAGGCCAATTTGAAGACAAATATCGAAGTTGACAATATCGATTTAATCAGAAATTTTTTTGGATGCATGGACGCCAACGCCAGCGAATTTGAAAAACTTTTGGGCGTCACAATCGCGAGGGATGAGCAGGGAATATCGGTAAGCGGCGCGGAGGCCGACGTTGCCCGCGCTCAAAGCACCATTAAAACTCTTCTAAAGCTTGCCAAAACCGAAACCCTCAATTCCCAGCATATTCGGCTTGTCGCCGATCTCATGAAAGACAACTTCGACGTCGAGTTATCCGACGTGTTGGGCGTGGTGGCCGTCACCGCGCGCGGCAAGCAGATTCGCGTTAAATCGCTGGGACAGCGCCTTTACGTTGACGCCATTTTAAAAAACGAGCTGACGATAGCGGTGGGACCTGCCGGCACCGGCAAGACCTATCTCGCCGTCGCGCTCGCAGCCGCGGCATATAAAAACAAGCAGGTTGATAAAATCATTTTGACGCGGCCGGCCGTTGAGGCGGGCGAAAAGCTGGGGTTTCTGCCCGGCGACCTCCAAAACAAAGTCGACCCTTATCTTCGCCCGCTTTATGACGCGCTGACCGAGATGTTCGGCTCCGAAGTGTATTTAAAGCTGATGGAAAGGGGCATAATCGAGGTGGCACCTCTTGCCTATATGCGCGGCAGGACGCTTTCCAACAGCTTCATTATTTTGGACGAAGCCCAAAATACCACCAAAGAGCAAATGAAGATGTTTTTGACGCGCATGGGCGAAAACAGCAAGGTGGTTGTCAACGGCGACGTCACTCAAATCGACTTGCCGGCCAGCACCCAATCGGGGCTGATTCACGCTCTTCAGATTTTAAAGGGCGTGGCGGGCGTCGAGATTGTCGAGCTCACTTTCAAGGATGTAGCGCGCCACCACCTTGTGCAAAACATCATTCAAGCCTACGAAAAAGATAAATTCAACCCGGGTTCCGACCTCCGCGAATAGCGACCGCTTTTAATTAGGCCGTAATCATTTAGAAAATGCTCAAAGAAGCGAGTGAAGCCGGTTATTCAGAATCAGAACTTAGCCGAAGCGGCGGTTTTTTAGACTAAGGCGTTCATACCGGAAAATGCTGAGAGCGGGTTGAATTTGTATGGTTACCAAGGCAAAAGGAGAGGAGAAAATGGAGCGTAAGCCTAAAGATAAAGATGCGGTCAAGGAGCTTACCGCGTATATTTTAAAGGTCGCGGGAGTTGTCGCGGTTACCGCCCTCGTCGTCACTATTGTGTCGGCGCTGTGGTTTCACCGCGCCAACAACAGCTACGCCGAGGCGTTTACCGGCGCCGGCCTGCTCAGAAGCTTTGCCTATTTTTTGACGGTTGCGCTGTTGCTCGTGTGCATTTACCTTTATTCGTATTATTTCGTCTTTAAGTCGCAGCAGAGGACCTCGGTTTACGCCATGATTTTTGCCTCGATAGCGGTGACGTTTGTTATCTGCTTGATTGCGGCGGACTATCTCAACATCTTCATGCTTCCCATCGGGCTTGCCGCCATGCTCCTCTGCGTCTTGGTCGGCAGGCGTGTCGCCTTGGTCAGCGTCATAGTGCTGATGCAGATAATGTTTTTGACTTTCTTCATCAACGACGCGTTTTCGGCGGCGTCGATGCAGAATGCCTCCGTCGCGGTGTTCGTCAATTCGGTGGGCGCCTGCCTCTTGATTTATCTTCAGTCCAAAAGCTATTCGAGGATTAAAATCATTCTTTTCGGGTTTATCGGCGGGCTGTCGCTGATGCCGCTTTCGGCGGTCGTGCTTATCGCGACGGGCAACTCCACCATGACGATATTGAAAAGCTTGGGCTGGAACCTTGCCGCCAACACCGCGTCGATTGTCTTATATATGTTCCTTCTTCCTGTTTTTGAGACGTTGTTTAACGCCGCCGACGATTTCAGGCTCGACGAGATTTCCAACCTTAAAAATCCGCTTTTAAAACGGCTCGCAAACGAAGCATCGGGCACCTTCAACCATTCGCAGACGGTGGCGATACTGGCCGAAAACTGCGCCATCGCAATCGGCGAGAATCCTCACCTCGCGCGCGCCGCGGCGTATTACCACGATATAGGCAAGCTTAAAAACCCGCTTTATTTCGTCGAAAACCAAGACAATTACAACCCCCACGACGAATTGATTCCCGAGGTCAGCGTCAGCATGATTACGGCGCACGCCACCTTCGGCGCCGAACTCATCCGTCAATACCACCTGCCCGACAAACTCGCCAAAATCTGCCGCGAGCACCACGGCGATATGCCCGTCAATTTCTTCTACCAAAAAGCCAAGAAAATCACCGAAGAGGATTTGCCGATAGAAAATTACAGCTATGCCGGCCCCAAGCCGAGCACCAAGATTTCGGCGATAATCATGCTCGCCGATTCAATCGAGGCGGCGACGCGCGCCAATGTGCCGCCCAATAACACCGAGCTGATGAAATGCATTGACGAAATAGTCAATGAACGCATAGAGAAAAAGCAGTTTGACAACTGTCCGATTACTTTCGGCGAGCTCGCCGTGATAAAGAAAACGATAGCCGATTCTCTGCCGTCTGTCCATCACGCCCGAATCCGCTATCCCTCTTAAACCAAACGAAAACGTTTTACTAAGTTAAAAACACAATGATAAAAATTTACAATGCCCCCAAAGGGGCGAAAAAGCCGATAAGAAAGGCTTACAAAACAGCACTTAAGCATTTTACCCAGCGCGATATTTTCTCTTGCGAGCTGGCGTTTTTGAGCGAGGAAGAAATGCGCGCCCTCAATTTGCGCGCCCGCGGCGTCGACGCCGCTACCGACGTTTTAAGCTTTCCCGCGCTCTCGCTCGATGCACACCTTCCCGTGAGCAATCCTCCCGAGGGTTGCGAATTCGACGGCCGTAAAGTTATCTTAGGCGAAATAGCGATTTGCGTCGAGATTATGAAAAGGCAGGCCGCCGAATACGGCCACGGCGAGGAGCGCGAATGCGCCTTCTTAGCCCTTCATGGTTTATTGCATCTTTTGGGGTTTGACCACGAAAGAGAGGAGGATAGAGCGAAAATGCGCGCCGCCGAAGAGGAAATTCTAAACAAAGCTGGGATATTGCGTTAGTTAGGCGGATTTTTCCGAAAAAAATCGTGTCTTGACGGCTAAATCAAAAAAATGATTGATAGTTAAAACTATAAATTAAACAAACGAGAACAATAACCAAATAAATTAGGCAGATATTAATTTATTAAATAAATCAAATAAAGAGGCCGAATGAAAGATAAATTTTGCGAAAAGCAAATTGAAGAAATGATAGCCGAGGCCAAATCGGCTTCCGAGCGGGCTTATGCGCCCTATTCCAAATATTTGGTGGGAGCTGCGGCGCTCACCTCTGACGGAAAGATTTTTAGGGGCGGTAATATTGAAAACGCTTCCTATCCCGTAGGGCTTTGCGCCGAGCGCGCCGCCTTTTCCAAAGCTATTTCGGAAGGTTACACCGATTTTTCGGCCGTCGCCGTCTATTGCAACTCCGACGCCGCTCCCTATCCTTGCGGAATGTGCCGCCAGTTTATGTCGGAGTTTTCGCCAAACGGCGACCTCGTTGTCATCGTCGCCTGGCCGGGCGGCCGCGAAATCAAAACCATCTCCGAACTCCTCCCCGGCGCCTTTAAACTCTAAACCACGCTACCGAGAGGATTTTTGTCGCTGAACGGATAAGTGCCCGATAATATTTTATATTTAATAAAATATAAAAAGGCTCGGCTGAAAACTTAAAAGTAAAAAACCTAGTAAAAAATATTAAAAAAGGAACATCTTTTTGGGAATTTAGATATGGGATGCAGAACGAGGCTCGTAACTTACCCCAGTGAATGGTTTGCATTCAATGGGGACTCCAAAAAGCCCGAATGAGCTTTTATCGGGGCCCCCATCAGATTACTTATCTGATGGTGAGAAAATTCGTGACCGCATTGCCCCGAAGACAGAAAACAACGTTCCGCGCCCATTTATAAATTCCGCCCCGCATTATGAAAACAGGATTTGTAGCAATTATAGGAAGGTCCAACTCGGGCAAATCGACGCTGATAAACGCCTTAGTCGGCGAAAAGGTCGCCATCGTATCGTGGCGGCCGCAGACCACGCGCGACAGGATTATCGGCGTTTTGAACGGTGAGGGATTTCAGGCGGCGTTCGTCGATACGCCGGGGCTTCACCATGCCCAAAACAAGCTGGGCGAATATATGGTTAAATCGGTTGACGCCGCCCTTTCCGACGTCGATGTTGTGCTCTACATTTCGGACGCCGTCAGAGGAGTGAGCACCGAGGACATCGAATTTATTGAGAGCGCCGCAAAAAAGTGTGGAATTGTCGTTGCCGTCAACAAGATTGACAGTGTTATGCCGTCTACGCTCGCCGAGGAACTGGTGAAGCTCAATGGCATAAATGAACTTAAGGCAGTGGTGCCTATTTCGGCCAAGCGCGGCGACAATTTAGAGGTTTTGACGAAAGAAATAGTAAAGCTATTGCCCGAGGGCGAGCCGATGTATCCCGAGGACGTGTTGACCGATAAAAGCGAGCGCTTCATGTGCGGCGAGATAATCAGAGAAAAGGCGCTGACACGGCTCGATAAAGAGATACCTTTCGGGCTCGGCATAGTAATCAACAAGTTTGAGAAACGCATAGGCAAGGATATTTTCGACATCGATGCCGACATTATCTGCGAAAGAAAATCGCATAAGGCCATCATCATCGGAAAGCAAGGCGCCATGCTGAAGGAGATTGCCACCGAAGCGCGGCTCGATATCGAAAAGCTTATAGATTGCAAGGTAAATCTGCAACTTTGGGTGCGGGTCAAAGAAGACTGGCGCGACAATAATGCAATTTTAGGTGAACTCGGCTATAAGTGAAAACGGCGTAATAATAGGTATCATCTTTGGGCTCGCCGGTGAAATTTGCGGCATCTGCCGCAAGTGAAATTTAATTGCGCGAGTGTTTTAAGTGAAATAGATTGCTGCGCAATCTGTGAAATTTTTTGACTTTGTCAAAAAGTTGCGGAAGATTTTGATAAATCCGCAACTGCGAGCGAAGCGAGTAATCCGCTATGCCGGAGGCAAAATTTCAATGTGAAGCGCAGCCGAACAATTTACTGCGAACACAGTTCGCAATTTAACTTAAGTAAATTCGCAATATGGATAAAATTAAAGTTAACGGAATCGTGGTGCGCTCCGTCCCATACGGCGACTACGACAAGGTGCTGACGCTGGTCACGCCGGAGCGGGGCAAGCTTGCCGCCTCGGCGAGGAGCGTTAGAAAGAGCTCGGCCAAGCTGAAATACGCGGCCGAGCCGTTTTCGTTCGGCGAATATATGCTGGCGCCGGCCTCGGGCGGCAAGCTCGTCGTTTGCGAATGCATGCAGCACGACAATTTTTTCGGCTTGACGCGCGATTTGGAAAGGTATTACGGCGGATTTATGCTTCTTGAGATACTCGAAAAGCTGTCCTCGGAGGAACCCAACGGGCCGCTCATGGCCGCCGTGCTTGACGGCTTGAAGCTGTTATGTTACACTGATGCCGCCCCTAAGGTTGCCGTTTCGGGCACCCTTTTGACCGTGCTCGAAGTCTTGGGTTATAAGCTCAATTTCACTAGCTGCGCCGCCTGCGGCAAGGAGCTTGGCGAAAGCGTCTATTTCGACGCCGACTCGGGCTTTGTGTGCGGCGTCTGCCGCCGTCCCGAAACCTCGCGGACGATACAAAAATCGGTTTTTTTGCATTTATTGGAGCTCGATTCCATTAAAAGCGGCTGTATTTCGGATAATATAGATGGCGGCATCGCGACGGCGGGTTCGGAACTTATGGTGAACATACTTACCGAGCTTGCGGGGATTAAGATTAAAAGCGCGAGTATGTTCTTATACACATAGCGTATAAGAGTGAAATTTGCCGCTCGCGGCAAGTCGCAATTTCACAAATAAAGTTCACAACTGCGGGTGCAGTGAACAATATCAACGGTTTAAAAAAACAAGCTAGCTAAGGGACAATATGAAGAACGGTAAGACAAGGAAAATAACAATAATAATACTCGCTTTGGGACTGGTTCTCGCGGCGGTTATTACGCTTACGGCGTGTAATAAAGATAAGACAACTCCGTTGCCCGATTTGACAAAATATTTTGTCGAAAAAGAGGCTGCTTGGGGTTACAGCGGCTCGGAGCGGCTGATTACGCTGCCGCAATATGTCGAGATTCAAAACCGCTCGCTCACCGGCTCTTTGGCGACGACTTCCTCCCAGAATTATCCTGCATACCGCACCAACCGCAGTAGCTACGTCGACGGCTATGACGGATTCGTTTTGACAAACGCGCAATACGAGATTTCGACGACCGACTCAAACGGAGTTACCACTAAGGTGACCAAGCAGGCCGGCCTTTATCAAGGTTTTTACCGCATCGGCGACGACGAGGTGACGATTCCGGTTCAATATCCCAAAATCTACTTTCTGCACGGTTTAATCGCGGTGATGAACGACGCCGGTGAAATAGGAATCTATGATTCCTACGGAAACGTCATATTTGAATGCGGCGACGCCGTGTTTGCGGCAAAGGGCACGGCGACGCCCGCCGAATCGAACAAGCTTGAGACCGTCGTCACCATTTTTTCACCCAATTACGTCGGCTATAAAAGCGGCAACTACGCCCAAGTGTTTTCGGTTGAAAGCAAAAAAATGGTCGCTTCGCTCCACAATACCGACTTAAAAAACATCAGCATATTTGACAATTACATGGTGTTGAAGCGGACGGAATCGAGCAAGGACAATATCACAATTATCACTATCGATAACTCTAAAAAACTGCTTATTAAAGATATTCCGACGGGCGGGCCGTCATGGTTTGAGGAGATGTCCACCGCCTCCGCCGACCTCTTGGCGCCGACATATCTCGGTAACGGTAAGTTCTTCATTTTCAGCCGCACCGAGGGGGCATCTGACAACTACGTATATCAAGACATCGACGAAAGCTACAAGATTTGCACGATGTGGAAATACGACGCCGTCCGAGGCACGAGGACGCCCTACATTTCCGACAACATCTTTATTTCGCTTGTCAACTCCTACTACGCCGAGAGCGTGGCGCTCGACGTCAACGGCTTTTTGAAGCCGGGATACACCTACGCAAGCTATGTTCTGACGCTCCGGCCCGATAAAAAAGTGGATTTCGACCAAATGATTGTCGACGAGGACCTCAACGTCATGGTGTCGCTGAGTAAGACGCTTAAGGGCCAGATTGACCTAAAGAAAGCGCCGACGACGACAACCAAAGTGTCCGACATCGCGCTGATTTACACCGACGGCTATGCCGTGCCGGCCGACCCCAAGGGCGTGCTCCGGCTCTATGATAAGCACGGCAACGCGCTGTTTTCGCTGGCGGATTTGCCTTATTCTTATGCCCACATCTCCGACGGCAACATCATAGCCGCCACCACCACCTATGCCTCCGAGGACGACACCACGGGAACCACCAAATACGGCATAGTCGGCTTCGACGGTAAGGTGCGCCTGCCGTTTGAGTATGACTTCATCAGCGACTTTTCGGCGGGCTACGCGCTTGCCTTAAAGTGGGGCGAGGTAAACAAGAAAGAGACCTACACCTTCGCCGTAATCGACAAGAAGGGCAATGTCGTTCCCGACACCGATTATATCAAGGAAAATATTGCCGTCACTAACGAAGGCAAGCCGCTCTATATGAACGGCGTCTACGCCTACCTTCAAACCGAGCAGGTGACCGACCCCGAAACCCAGCAGACGACCGAGGTCAAATGGTATGGACTTAAAAACTTCTCGCCCAACCCCGACAAATCTCAGCTCATCGACGGGCTTTTCAAAAAGATAACGATAGTCATCACCAACAATTCCAAATCCACCAATCTTGCCGCCAAGCACCCCGAGCAGATTTTTGCTTTCACGCAGGACGAAACCGGCGGAGTGTGGAGCGTTTATAGAATCTATTAAGTGAAATTTGCCGCTCGGCGGCAAGTGAAATTAAAACGTAAGCGTTTTAGTGAAATAGATTGCTTGCGCAATCTGTGAAATTTTTTTGACAAAGTCAAAAAAGTTTAGGTAAAAAAATTCAATCCTCAACTGCGAACGAAGTGAGCAATTTCACTATGCCGGCGGGCATAATTTCACTTGCGGCAGAGCCGCAAATTTCACTGTGAATATAATTCGCAATTTCACTCTCGCAATCCGCAACTGCGAGCTTAGCGAGCAATTTCACTGGCCAAGCCAATTTCACTTGCGGCAGAGCCGCAAATTTCACTGTGAAAACAGTTCACAATTTCACTTAATTTTTTCCACAACTGCGAACTAAATTTGAAAATTCACTGCGGCCATAAGCCGCAATTCACTATGCCGCAAGGCATAATTTCACTGCGAGGCGTAGCCGAGCAATTTCACCCGAACGCGCTTTAGCGTTCTCTTTCGCGCGCGTAATTACTACTACTTAATAACTTTGTTTTTATCAATTATGATGAAATTGTGAAGACGGAATGAAAGTTTGCGGATATAGGGGTTTTGGAGCTCTTTTTCCCCATTTTCCCAATTGCCCGAGGGGTTTAATTTATGTAATATAGTAATAGTTTTAAGAGCAGGCGCGAAGGCGCGGAATAAGCAAAAAAAGAGTAATATGAAAAGCTTCAAGCAGAACGCGAAATTGAATAAACTCACCGGCAAGCTGATGAAAGCGGCTTTGCTGGCGTTCGTGTTCGCAATGAGCTTTTTTGTTTGCCTTG
>DAOTKC010000035.1:0-16667 GCA_035449045.1 Eubacteriales bacterium | reverse complement strand
AATGTTCTTTTCGTCTTCGATGATAAGTATTTTTTCGTCGGCCATGGCGTTTTCGATGACTTCCTCGGTCTCGCTGTCGAGTTCCACGCTCTCGGCGTTTTCGCCGGGCTCGGGTGTCTCCTCCGTCTCATAGGCCTCGGCCTCTTCGTCCTTGCCTTGATATTCCTCGGCGTATTCGGCTTCGTCCTTGAGCTCTTCCAAGACTTCGCCCGCTTCCTCCGTCGACGCCTGCTCCATTAAGATGTCGTCGGAAACATCTTCGCGGTCGTTGCTTTCGGTGTTGTTCAGTTCATCTATATCGAGGTTTTTGGTTTCGTCGTCCATACAAACTCCTTGATTTTGTAAATATTTTCCATAATCCGCGTTTATTGTATCATAACCGCAACTTATATTGCAAATAGTTTAGGCCGTTTAAGAAAAGTTATGAATAGAGCCCCGCCGCAACATAAATTGAATAAAAAGCCGAAGCTTCTTGCGTTAAATCAGCCCTTTATATCAATTTAAACTGTTGCAAATTCACTCTAATTATTATATAATGAGCGGGCAAATAAACGCGGGCGTAGTTTAGTGGTAAAACAGCAGCTTCCCAAGCTGCGGTTGTGGGTTCGATTCCCATCGCCCGCTCCAAAGAGAGAAGGGTTGATGCGGAAGCGTCAACTTTTTTTATGTGGTAAAGAAAATGCTTTTTGTTACATTTGCTTATAAAGCTACATGCCCTGTTTTGAAATGAAATTTTCTATATTAGGAGTATTTCCACTTATTTACTCACTTATATTTATCTGTTAGTATTGAGTAAAGACAGTCAATACTGATTAATGAGGTATTGAAATGGGGAAGTAATGTATCTTTTGCAAACAAAATTCTTTATTTAATATCATTCGTTAAAATGAATATAGTTATTGATTCAATCTAATAAGAAAATCCGTCGCAAAAAGCGCCGAAGGAAAACATTACCAAAGTTGGTTTTAGCCGCTTTTTTTGCTTATGCTTGAAATTTTAATAATTTAATGTTAGAATTAAGTTAATATTTTCTTATAAAGGAAGATAACAAATGATGAAAGAGTTTTTTAGCCGGAGGATTTCGGCTGTATTATTGGTTTTCCTGATATTTGCCTTGGCGGGCATTTTTATTTTTTCCGAGGATTGCGCCATAACAACCGCCGAAGCCGATTACGATTACTCTCCGCCTTACATGATAAGAATCGGCGGCGTGGAATATGACACGGCCGGTGGTTTTGAAATAGGCGAAAACATAGAATATCAGCATATCGGCCATTACACCTTAACTCTTTCGGGCGGAGCGGTTGACCCTATCGAATATATGGGTGATTTGACGATTTTGGTCACGGCCGACACCGAAATTTTAGACAGTGACAGCACCGGATATGCTTTGAGCATACTTTCGGGCAAAACCAGAATTATTATCGAAGAAAACTGCACTCTCACGCTTAGCTCTTCTATCGGCATTGTTTTGAATTGCGTCGGGAAACCGGGAAAAGTCGAGATAATCGGCAAGCAACTCAATCCCGAAAACCCGCAGGGAAAGTTGGTTATTAACTCGGGATACGCCGTTTACGTCGGGACGATAGCTCAATCGGGCCATTGTATTTTCGCGGATGTAGTAATGGAGGTCGCGATGGAGGCGTTATACCGCCTTTCCAACGATTTCAAATTTTATCGCACCGAAAGAACGCCCGACATCTTTGACGCCGATAAAAGCGTTCTTACATATAGGGTTGAGCCTCACGCGGAGCCTAATGGTTATCTCCAAATATTGACTGAGGACGGCAAATGTTTTACGGGCATGGACGGCTGGTTCGGCGTCCCGGGCACCACTCAGTCGCTTTTTATTGAGCCCGACGCCGGCTATTACGCCGTAATTGAAGTCAAAATGGGCGACGAGGTTGTTTCAAGCGAGGCGGAATTCATTATGCCCGCGGCCGACGTTATCGCCTATGCCTATTTTTATCCCGACTTAACCCTCGACGATCCCGCGAACTTGCGTTGGGACGACGAAAACATTTTCACGGGAGAATGGGACATCGTTACCGGCGCCGACAGCTACAACGTCAAACTATATAAAGTCGAGGGTGAAACGGACTCGCTTATAAGCGAATATTCCGGCGTAACCTCGGCGAGTTGTAATTTTTCGGACTATATTTCGGCGGGAACTTACTACTTCACCGTGACGGCCGAAGGGGAGGGCAAGACTTCTTCGGACGAGGTCGAAAGCCCGGAGCGGGAGTTCGCCACAATTTCGGTTGACGTTGTTTTGGGTGAGGGCGTCGGCGCCACGATGTCGGAATATTTCTATAACGGCGTTGAAATCAATTCCTTTCCCGCGACGGTCATCGCGGGCGGCGAGTTCACCGTAGAGGTCGAAGTGACGGGCTCTTCTGTTATTGATCCCGTCTTCAGCTACAACTGGAACGGAGCACCCGCGGGAACTGTGATAGACGGCGGCAACCTCGGCATTGCCGAAACGCACGGCGTAATAGATATCGAATGCGAGGCGACGGCAGAGAGAAAGCTTTACGACGTCGCAATCATCATCCGTAAAGATGGAGTAAATTGGTCAATCAGCGATATCGAGTTTACACTTTACTGCGAGGGTTGCGAAGCTTTCGAGGACGTAACAAGCTTCGACGGCACAACGATTCATGCCAGCCTTCACAACGAGCAATATCAAATATTTTTAAACTTCGCTGCGAGCGGATTTAAGTTTACGCCCTCCGACGCCAATCTTGAATTCTTTATGAACTTTTATCAGGTTAACGTTTCAACCTCAATTAAAGGAACGGCTACCTCGTCATTGACATCTATCTACTATAACGGCGTCGAAATCGAGTCGGGCGATATAGTGCTTGAAGGCGGCCAGCTGATTGTCGCCGTGGAAGGCCAGGGCGCGCCGGGCAACGGACCCACTTATCAATATGACTGGGAAAACGTAAATTCCTCCTACATAGCCGAGAACACCGTCCAAATCGACTCCTTGAACGAAGTTGTCAACGATATCAGGTGCGAGGTCACCGGCGATAACGGCACCTTCGAGGGAAAAGTGACGGCGACGCTTGACGGCGCACCCCGAAGCGGAATCGCCGTGAAAGTTGTCAAGGGCGGCTCGGAATGGACTTTGTCGGAAACCGCGGCAGGCAGCGGCGAATATGCAAGGCAGCTTTATGAAGGCACGTATTCGGTTTATTACGGCGGCGTCGACTCCCATATTTCGCTTGTAATCACCACCGAAGGCGGCCAGGCCGCGCTTACGTTTTTCACGGTGGATTTTGAATTAATTCAAGCTGGAACGGCGGGGACGACGACAGAGAGCGAAATTACCGCCACTTATGACGGAGTCGAAATCGAGTCGGGCGATATAGTCCTTTCCGGCGGCGCGCTGATAATCACCGCTCAAGGCAAGGGCGCGCTGGGAGCCGTGCCGACTTACACCTACGCGTGGTCGGGCTCGGGCTTTGACATTCCCGCCTCCACGGGCACGGCGTCGATTAGCGTTTCCGAGCTTTCTTCCGTTGTTAACGCCACCTGCGAGGTCACCGGCTATAACGGCACCTTTGACTTTAAGATTACGGTTACACTAGACTCCGCGCCTTACGGCGGCCTCGACGTCTCGGTAAGCGCCGACGGCGAGAGCTTTATCAGTTTTACCGAGGAATCGGCGGGCGTTTACCGCGCCTCGCTTTATGAAGGCAGCTATGAAGTATATATCGGCGGCGAGGCCATCGGCGTAACAGCGCTTGCTACGACAGACGACTCGGGCGACGCCGAGGTTTTGTATTTCACCGTCGATTTCACTCTATCCAAAACAAACGCACCGACAAGCACGATTACCGCGGTTTATTTCGGCACCAATACCGAAATAGCCGACGGCACAACGGTGCTTTTGGGCACCTCGGTCACCTTCAAGGCGGTAGGCGGCGGCGCAGGCGGGACCGGCCCTACATACAGCTACGAGTGGTTCTATTCGGACGAAGCCGAGCCGTTTTCCACCGATGCCGAAGTCACGGTAACTTACGGTGAAGCCAAGAGCGTGGAATGCATAGTCACCGGCCACAACGGCACTTTCTCGGTGGCGGTCGCCGTCCTTCTTGACGGCGAGGCTTTCACCGACGCGCCCCTGTCCTTCGAGGCGATGTTTTATGCCGAGGGAAGCGACATCGCGCTTTCGGGCGAATATGCTGATGGCATCACTGAGGCTATGCTATGCGAAGGCATATATACCATCAAGATAGACGGTGTTACCGTCACCAAAATCGAGGTGGCCGGCGCGGGCGAGAGCATTAACGTTGAATATTTCAACGTCAAGCTTTCCTCGACCTTTACCAACGCGCCGTCAAGCGCCGTTTTGGCGCTTTGCAACGGCGACGCGCTGGACATGGGCGAGCATATTCTTTTGGGCGGCTCCGGGCTCAGCATTACGGCGACGGGCAACGGCGCCGAGGGCGTCGACCCGACTTATGACTATATTTGGACGGGCAGCGGCTTCACCGTTCCCGAGGAAGGCGAAAAAGTTCTCACCGTTGACGGGCTTTCGGGTGCGCTCGACATTAACGTTGAAATCGTCGGCATAAACGGCACCTTCTCGGCAACGGTCATATTAAAAATTGACAATATCGGGAGCGAATACGGCGAGGTAACGATAGTAAAGGGAGTTGATTCTTATACGCTTTCGTTTGACGATATGGATGGCGAATATTCGGCGTCGGGGATTGCCGAAGGCGTTTACAGCGTTTACGTCGACGGCGACTATGTCGGCGTCAGCTTGACGGTGGGTCCCTCGGGAAGTGGGGCAATCGTGGGCTATTGGACGATTTCTTTTGAAATCGATAGCCAAAAAGGAACCGTTTCGGGCGATACCGAGCGAATTGTTCTTGACGGACGCGACCCCGAGCCGCCCACAGTAACGGCAAAAGCGGGCTATTCCTTCAACGGCTTCGGCACGATTTTGGCGGCCGATAGACCCACAACTTATACCGCGGCGTTCACATCAACTGCGGTAACGGTTTCGGGCGCGCCCGAGTCCTTGACGGCGGCGTTCGGAAATAGCTACACCGAGGCCGCGCCTCTTGTCGATTTCGGCGCGCTCATTACCATCGTCGGCGACGCCGAAGCCGGCCAAACCGTCTATTACACGATAAAGAGCGGCGGGCTTCCCTCGGGACTTATTTTGACTAACGCGGGTTTGATTTACGGCCGGCCCGAGGCGGCAGTCGAAGAGGTTTCGGTCACTTTCGAAGTGCATGCCAAAAACGGCAACTCAGACGAGTTTACGGTAGTCTTTACGGTAACTAAATTTGCGGCGCAGGTTGTTTGGGCAAACTTCTCCGGCCTCGTTTTCAACGGCCTCACTCAAGGCGTGACGGCCACCGTTTCCGACGCCGAAGGACATGTTCATAACTTGGTTGTCGATTTCTACAAGCTGTCCGACTATCGGCAATGGGAGGAAAATCACAATTATCAGCTGGAGAAAATCGCACTCAGAAACGCCGGCGAATATATGGCGTATGCCACCCTGTCTATCGTCTCGGGCAATCCCGATTTTTGGGAAAACTATGAAATAAGCGGGCTGACCAAAGAGGTGAGCATCGCGCCGTATGAAGTTGACGTTGAGTGGGAGCTGACGGTCCATAACGGCGTCGAGGTCACCGAATACGTCTATTCTGCCGCCGTTCAAGAAGTCAAGGCCTACTTCAAATATATCAACACCAACGACAAGGTTTATCTCGACGTCATTTTCTACGACGCCGAGGAGTTTGAGAATCCCGAACGCATTCCCAAATCTTTCCGTGAAGTCGGAAGCTACCTCGCCCAGGCGAGCATAAAGTCAAGCTATGCCGAAAAGAACAACTACGCCCTCAAGGCGGACAACTCGGTGAAAAACTTCACCATGAAAAAGTTTACCCGCGCGGTGGAGTGGAAGACGGATTCAAACTACACTTACAACGGCAATATTCAAACAAAATCGGATATGGCAAAATTTTCCAGATTGGGCGGCGCCTCGCAACTGATTCTTGACATCAAATGCTATCTCAAATCGGAATACGACGCCGCCGAAGGCAACACCTCCGAGCTTCCCGTCCGTGACTTCAAGGACGCCGGCGAATATGTGCTGGTTGCCTCCTTTAAAGAGGACGACGCTTCGGCCGCCGACTCCTATATCATGACGGAGATGACCAAGACGCTCGTCATCAACAAGAAGGCGGTCGCGCTGTCGTGGGGCGAGACCAAGAGCCAATATAACTACACGGGCAGCAATCTTGCCGTCAAAGTCAAGGCGTTTGCCTCGGGAATAAATGGCGCGCCCAAAGAGCAGCTTGATTTTGTAGTGACGATTTACCGCGTTGAGGGCGAAACCGAGACCGCGGTCGACACCATGACCGAAATCGGCGTATATCGCGCCGTGGCGAGCTTAAACCCCGACGACGCCGCGTTTGCCGATAATTACGCGTTTTCCAATCAGTCGAAAACAATAAAAATCGTCGAGCCCGAGGACACCGAAGGCGAAGACAACGAGCCGGGAGGCGCGGGCGGCGAGGGCGAAGTCGTGGAGGTTTTGGTGCCTGCCGAAAATCCCGAGGAGCTTTCGGGCGGCGAAATAGCAGCTATTTCGGTCAGTTCATTTATCTTTGTCGCCGCGCTGGTCCTGTTCTTTATTAGAAAAGCCATTGTCAAGAAAAAATAGCGCGCTGTCTTGATTAGCTTTAATAAAAGAACAGACAAAAAATTCTTAGAAATCCGCTATCAATAGTTTGATTGTGAAAAAAGCAATTCTTAAAAATCCTATATAAGACAAAAAACCTCGGGAGACCCGAGGTTTTTTTGCGCTATATCCTAGCACTGGGGCTGGTTGGTGGTTTCGCTTTCGGTCGCCGATTCGGTGTCGTCGCGGCAGAAGGAAAAGAAGTCGTCCAGCTTGCCGCATTCCTTAAGCACCAGCGCCAGCACGGTGAATATCAAGACCGCCGCCTCGGTGTCCGAAATTCCGTCGCCCGCCGCGAAGACGATGAGCAGAATAAGAATAAATAAGAGCCAATTTTCTTCAAACATAGCATTCGCCCTTTTTTTATGTTATGCGCGATATTGCGACATTGTTCATACTTGGGCGCCTTATTCTGCCGTGGCATAATAATACTTGGGCGGGAGGGAGAGATATGGAAATTTTGATGGAAAGAGAAACGCTGGACACGCTCAGGCGGTATCTGCCGAGCGGCACCGAAGTGAGGATGCTTTCCGATTTTTTTTCGCTGTTTTCCGACCAGACGCGGCTTAAAATCATTTCGGCGCTCTCCATTTCCAAGATGTGCGTGTCAGACCTCGTCGCCGTGCTCGCAATGAACCAGACGACCTGCTCGCATCAGCTGAAAATTCTGCGCTCCGCCGACATCGTCGACTTCGAGCGGTGCGGCAAGGTGCTGCTTTATTATTTAAAAAATCCCGCCGTCTGCGACGTTCTGCTTTCCGCCGTCAAATATCTCAGGCTTTAGCGATTTAGGCTTTTCTATTGATTAAGGTTTTATCTTTATGTTATAATAGCTTCGATGTTTTCTGAGAAGCTTAAAAATCTGCCCGAGGAGCCCGGCGTCTATCTCATGCTCGACGAGGCGGGCGAAATAATCTACGTCGGCAAGGCGAAATCCCTCAAAAACCGCGTTCGCCAATATTTCCAGTTCTCGGGCAACAAGACTGCCAAAGTTCAGGCGATGGTGTCCAAAATCGCCGACTTCCGCTATATTTTGACGCGCACCGAGGTCGAAGCGCTGGTGCTCGAAAGCAACCTTATCAAAAAGCACGCCCCTAAATATAACATCTTATTAAAAGACGACAAAAATTATCCCTTTTTAAAACTGAATTTAAAGGAGGAGTTTCCCCGCCTCGAGGTGGTGCGGACTCTTAAAAACGACGGCTCAAAATATTTCGGGCCGTATATGAACGGCATTTCGGTCAAGGACATTTTGGAACTCATCGGCTCAGCCTTCCCCCTTCGCGTCTGCGCCTATGATTTTTCCAAAAGCCGTCCCGCCCGCCCCTGCCTCAACTACCACATAGGCCGCTGTCTTGCGCCCTGCTCGGGCAAGGTGGACGCCGTTGAATATCGGCGCGCCGTCGAGGAAGTGATTTCCTTTTTAAAGGGCAACGACAAAAACATCGAAAAGATTTTGACCGACAAGATGAAAGAACACAGCGCCTCGGGCAACTTCGAGATGGCGATTTTCTACCGCGATAAGCTCAAGATTTTGGAAAAGCTTCTAAGGCGTCAGATAGCCGCCCTTCCCAAGGATTTCAACCTCGACATATTCGCCTCGGCGTCCGACGGCATAAAGACCATCTATTCCGTGATATCGGTGCGCGGCGGCAAAATAACGAGCGGCGACAATTTTTCCTCGGATGGGCTTGACGACCAAACCACGTCATTTATCAGTCAATATTATTCGATAAACCCCGTTCTTTGCGATGAAGTGGTTTTAAACAGCGCCGAGGACGAAAAAGTTTTAGAGCAGTTCTTAGCCGACAAGACCGGCCGAAAAATCAACGTTATCGTGCCGCGGCAGGGCGTCAGAAAGCAGATGCTGGAGATGGCGGAGAAAAACGCCGCCGACTTTTTGGAGGCATCCAAAAAGCGCGACGAGAAGCATTACGGCATGACGGTGGGCGCCGTTTCACAGCTTGCCGAATTCCTTTCACTCGACACCCTCCCCATGCGGATAGAGGCGTTCGACATTTCTCACATCAGCGGCACCGACATGGTGGCGAGTATGGTTGTGTTTAAAGGCGGCGAGCCTGCTAAAAAGCATTACCGCAAGTTCAAAATCAAGACGGTGGCGGGCAACAACGACTTTCTCTGCATGAAGGAAGCGCTGTCAAGACGGCTGAAAAACCTAGAGGGCGAGGACGAGAGTTTTTCCGAAATTCCCGACCTAATTTTAATCGACGGCGGCAAGGGCCAGCTCGCCTTTGCCAAGGAAGCGCTCGCCGAGGCGGGGCGGGAGAACATCAACATTCTGGCGCTCGCTAAGCGTAAGGAAGAGGTGTTTTTAGGGAAAACGCCAATCATTCTTCCCAAAAACAGTCTGGCGCTGACTCTACTTCAGCGCGTTCGGGACGAGGCGCACCGCTTCGCCGTCGACTACCACCGCAATTTACGGAGCAGCCGGCTGAGAGCGAGCGGGCTTTTAAAAATCGAGGGTTTGGGCGAAAAACGCGCCGCCGCGCTTATTAAACATTTCAAATCAATTGAAAAAATCAAGCAGGCAACCGTCGAGGAGCTTGTCAAAGTCAAAGGCATGCCCCAAAAGACGGCCGAAAAAATCTTTGAGTTTTATCACAAAAACCCTGAAAATGCGGACGAAACACCGAATAGTTAAATATATTCGTATTCTCAGTTCAAATTTAGTTGGATTTAACTAGAGAATAGTTTTTAAGACTTAGCTCGAACTTAGATAAAATCAAAATTAAGTTTTTTAGTTATCATTATTTCTTTTTTTCTGCTTTCTTACGTTATCTTTTCTCTTTGAGGTCGGAGAGTATATATTCGGCGTATTCCCGCGCGATGTTCTTTCCGGTCGCCGCCTCGATACCGCCGAAAAAGGCGTTGGAGTTGACCTCGCAGACGATAGGTTCGCCGTTTTCGCCGAACAAAACGTCGACGCCGCAGAAATCAAGCCCCAGAACGCGCGCCGCGGCCTCGGCGGCTCTTTCAAAGTCGGGGGCAGGCTCGACGGCAATTCCCGAAGCTCCCAGCTCGATGTTGGAGCGAAAATCGCTCTTGGACTCTCGCAGCATGGCGGCGCGGGCGCGGCCGCCGATAACTATTATTCTCATATCTTTACCGATGCTCGAAGTCACGCACTTTTGAAAGAGGTGCGCTTTTCTTTTCAGCCTTTCCATAAGTTCGAGAAGTCCGGCGCGGCAATCGGCCTTGAACACCGACTGCCCCATCGAGCCGTAGCTGCCCTTGACAATTATGGGATAGCCGAAAAGCTTCTCCAGCGTTTCGACGGTTTGGGGCTTTATCTCGGCGTCGTCGTCATAGCATAAAAGGCCGGGCGCCGTCAGCGGCATTTTGACATTGTTCCCCGAAAGCAGAATGTGCGTCTTCATTTTGTCATCGCAAGCGCGGATGGCGGCGTGGCGGTTATAGAGCCTGAGCCCGATTTTTTCCAGCATTTCTGAGACGTATTTGTCCTTGTCGAGATAGACACAAAAGTCGTAGCCCGAAATTTTGGAGCTTATTTCGCCGTCTTCGTTTATCACGCAAAAAAAGCCGTCGTTCCTCACGATGTCGGCGTCAACACCCAACTTGAAAAACTCATCTTTAAGCCGCTCGGATTGGTGCAGGCTGTGCTCGAGTTTGGAATAGGCGTTAATTAAAATCAAGCCTTTCATTTTTTACCCCGCTTTTATGGATTTTTCTATTTTAGCATTATCTTCGCCCGCGGTCAATAGAGCGCGCCGCCGCGGCTTTTTTGTTTTGGATTTATTAATAATTCGCGATAAAAATCACAAGTTAAAAAATAGAGAAAATCCCTAAGTTAACCTTAGGTTTGGCGAGTCCCGCGAAACCCGCGCGTGAGATTAAACCAAAATATATTTTTTGTTTTATCGGTCTGCTTAACATTGAGCTTGTTTGGCGCCCTAAAAAACTACATATGGCCGATGTAGTTTTAAAGCATGCTTATAAAGTATATCCCAACGGCACCAAGGCGGTGAACGATTTTTCCATCGAGATTTTCGACAAGGAATTTATCGTCTTCGTCGGGCCGTCCGGTTGCGGCAAATCGACTGTTCTAAGAATGATTGCCGGCCTTGAGGAAATTACGGCGGGCGAGCTTTTTATCGGCGGGGCGAGAGTCAACGACCTCGAGTCCAAGGCGCGCGACATTGCCATGGTTTTTCAAAACTACGCGCTCTATCCCCATATGACCGTCTTTGAAAATATGGCCTTTGCGCTCAAGCTGCGCCACATAAAGCGCGGTGAGATAAAAAATCGCGTCGAGGCCGCGGCCGAGATTTTGGGACTTTCCGATTATCTCGACAAAAAGCCGTCGGCAATGAGCGGCGGCCAACGACAGCGCGTCGCGCTGGGGCGCGCCATAGTCCGCGAGCCCAAGGTGTTTTTACTGGACGAACCGCTCTCCAACCTCGACGCCAAGCTTAGGACGCAGATGCGCACCGAGATAACCAAGCTTCACCGACGCATCGGCACCACTTTCATTTATGTCACACACGACCAGGTGGAGGCGATGACGATGGGGGATAGAATTGTCGTCATGAAGGACGGCTACATTTTGCAGACCGACACGCCGTCCAACCTCTATAACTTCCCCGAAAACAAGTTTGTGGCGGGATTTATCGGCACGCCGCCCATGAATTTTTGGAGCGGCAGATTTTTTGATGAAGGCAATTTTGTTTCCTTTGAATTTTGCGAACGAAAAATCGATATTCCCAAGTCCAAGCTGAAAAAGCTGAAAAAAGAATACATCGACGGCCGCGGCGTGATTTTGGGCGTCCGCCCCGAAAACATTATAATCGGCGGGGAAGACGGCGCGATGACCTGCGTCGTCGAGCAGGTCGAGGAGCTGGGAAGCGAAACGCTTGTCTACTGCGATTTCAATACAGACGCCGAGAGAGGTTATGACGCCTCGCCTTCCAAAATGACGGTTAGGGCGCAGGCAGGCGTTAAAGTTAAAGCGGGCGATATTTTGAAGGTAGCTTTCAATCTCGATAATCTATGCTTTTTTGACGCCGAAAAAGAAACAACAATCATGCCGCGCCTACCCGCCGAAAACACCGTCAAAGCAACGATAAAAGACGGTTTCTTATCGATTTTGGGCGAAGCTATCCCGCTTTCACCCGCGATAAAACTTTCCGACGGCGAATATTCCGCCGTCATACCCTCGGACGCCATAAACTTTTTTGGCGGTATCGCGGCCAAAATATGCAAAGTCGAAAACATAGGCAAAAAAACGCTTTTTGAGCTTGAGGCGGGCGGTGAAACGCTATTCGCGGTGTTTGACGGCGCGTCCACCGAACTTGAAAACATTAAAATCGGTGTCGAGCTTGAGCGCGTCGACTTTTATTCGGGCGCAAAGAGGGTTTTTGCGAGCCTCCCCGCCCAAAACGCGCTGGATGCCGTTTTAAAAAAGGTTAAAGGCAGCGGCCTTGCCGTCGACATAAGCGTTGCGGGCGTGACGCGCCGCCTGCCCGACATTATCGCAAAAAAGCTTGCTTCCGCCGAAAAAAAGCCGTTCGGCCGCAAGGTTGAGCTGAGGTTTTCCACCGAAGACGTGGTTTTCGGCGAAGGAATAGCCGCCAAGACCGAAGAAAGCTTAGATTTCTGCGTAAAAAAATATGCGGCCGCAACCGTAGACGGGCGCCGAATTATAATTAAAGACCCCGGCTCCGAAAGCTTTTTGTTTTTCCCCGACCTTGAAAATATTTCCGTCTTCGACAAAGAGCTGTCAATAAGGCTGGCCTAAATGAAAAGGGCGGCATTGTTTTTTATCTTTTTGCTCGCCGCGCTTACGGTAACCACTCTTTCCGCCTGCGGAAAAGAGAGTGACGGCGGCAAAAAAAATGACACCGCCCCCGAGCTTCTGCCGAGCACCGTCAGAATCACGCCGATACCGCAAGGCGTGGAA
Organism: Eubacteriales bacterium; assembly: GCA_035449045.1. Lineage (GTDB taxonomy): Bacteria > Bacillota > Clostridia > Christensenellales > CAG-917 > DAOTKC01. The sequence goes on along the minus strand of DAOTKC010000035.1, from coordinate 4,014 downwards.
ACCTTTAATGATATTGAAATCACTATTTCGGGCGAAAAGCTGCCTCTATACTCCGTTCAAACCAACCGCTCGCAGGTGTGGTCGCCTATTGCACCGGTGCGCCGCGCTTCGGCAGTGGGATATTTCGAGCTTCGCGGCCGTTGCGAGCTTATTGTTAAACTTCCTTACGACATTGATTATAGTTCCAAACTCCGACCGCTGGCCGCAGGCATAACGCCCGTAGCCGACAAAGAAAATCGGACGCTTAGAGCCGTCATCTATTCGCCGGGCGACTATGTGTTGGAGCCCAACGGTAGCCGCTTTGAGGCCGTTCATCTGTTTGTTTCCGAGCTCAAGGACGAAGAATACCGCGAAAGCTCGGAAAACGTCGTATATTTCGGGAGCGGCCTTCACACCGCCCAAAATTCGGAACTTATCGACGAACACAACCGCATATTTTTGACTTCGGGAAAGACGGTATATCTGGCACGGGGCGCCGTGGTGAGAGCCAAGATAACAGCGGCGAACGCTTCCGACATCAAAGTGGCAGGACACGGCATTTTGGACGGCTCGGTTTTCCCAAGAAACGCGACGACGGGCGAGGTGACGGTGCCGATAGACATAAACCACTCCTCGCGCGTCACGCTTTCCGATTTTTCGGCGCTCGACCCCGCCGGCTGGTGCGTCAATTTTTACTTTAACACCGACTCCGTCATCGACGGCATTAAAATTATTTCCTCAAGGAGCAACGGTGACGGCATTTCGCTTCAGTCCTGCAAAAATATCGCCGTCAAAAACTGTTTTGTCCGAAGCTGGGACGACAGCCTTGTCGTGAAAAACTATCCGCTTTGGCAAGACCGCAGCGTTCACGGCGCCACCCAAAACATCGAGTTTTCGGACTGCATCATTTGGACAGACCTCGCCCAGTCGATGGAAATCGGCTATGAAACGGTGGGCGAAAAACTCGAGGGCGTGAGCTTTAAAAATATCACGGTGCTGCACGCCCTGCACAAACCCGTTATCTCCGTTCACAACGGAAACAACGCCGAAATCAAAGACGTAGCCTTTGAAAACATTACGGTTGAGGACGCCTCGATGGGCTTGGGCGACGCCGGTCAAAACAACCAGCTCATCGAAATCGTCAATATTTTCAGCCCCATCTGGTCGGAAAGCCACGCCGTCACCTCGCTCGGTAGCATTGAATCGGTCACCGTGAAAAAAATTAAAGTTGTTGCGGGAAACAAGATAATTCCCATTAAAATAGCGGGCACTTTCGACAGCCGCCCGGCCTATCAAAGCGAGCACTGGGTCAGAAATATAGCGCTCACCGATATAGAAATCAAAGGTAAAGTGATTTCGGACGAATATGATTATCTTTCTTACGGAAACTATACCGAGGGGATAACTGTATCGTCAGGGACGGCTTCGGGCGCAAATTATAAGCCCAAAGTGGCAAAATCCGACGCCGCGGCCTACACCACGGCCGCCCAAGTGGTGTTCGCGGATTAAGACGGTGATTGCCGAAGCGCAGGACACATCGTCTGCAGCCCCGAAATTGCAGCCGAGGCCGTGACCTTGAGATGGGCTTAAAGCGAATTAAACATTGATGTGTAGCCTCGCGAGAATTAGGCCAAAGGCGTTTATTAAAGCTACATAAGGCCGAGAAAAGCTATGAAAAAACGCCGCATCCTCATAAAAATTTTGCTTGCCGCGCTCATTGCGCTGGCGGCTTTTTCGGCGTTTGCCGCCTGCAACAAAGACGATAACGGCAAGCCCGATGCCGATATAATTGACGACGAGCCCGACGTTATGCCGGAAAAGACGGTGACTGCGACCAAGCTCGTCACTTATGATGGACCTAACCTTCTCGATGCATCCGATAAGGTTAGCGTCAAGGTTGAGGGCACGCCGCTCTTCGTCTACGAAACAAGGGTTAACCATGACAGAATGTTCAGCTACGCATCTCCGAATACAACGGCGCAAGTTGTGGTTTTCGACTTCGAGGGGCGCGTCAAAGTCGAGGTCGAGGTAAACGGCGCGGCGGCGGTATCGGAGGCCGTGGTTCGGCCGTTTGTCATGGGCGTGACGCCCGCGGTAGTCGGCAATAAAATCAGCTTTACGCTCGACTACCCCGCTAGTTATACCCTTGAATATCTCGACGACGGCGGCGAACCCGCCTATAAAAACGCGCTTCACATTTTCGCCAATCCCCTCGAAACCGAGCCTGTCGACGCCGAAAACATTCCCGAAAACACAGTTTATATCGGACCGGGCGTCTATATGGCGGGCGCCATTCCCGTCAAGTCCAACACCACGGTATATCTTGCCGGCGGCGCCTTCGTCTACGGCCAAATCCGCGCCGAGCTGGTGGAGAATTTGACAATCTGCGGCCGCGGCATAATCTCGGGCGCAATATTCCGCCGCCAGTCGGCGCCCGAATATACGCTGCCGATTGAAATCAGAAGTTCCAATAATGTTACTATCCGCGATATCGCAATACTCGACCCCGCGGGCTGGGCGGTAACAATCTATAAATGCGACGGCGTCAACATCGACAATCTCAAAATCATTACGGCACGCGCCAACGGCGACGGCATTTCGCTTCAAAGCAGCAAAAACGTGACCGTATCGGGCGGATTTGTCCGAAGCTGGGACGACAGCCTAGTTGTAAAAAACGTCGACCGCGGCACCACATCAAATATAGTGTTCAACGGCGTCACCGTTTGGACCGACCTCGCCCAAAGCTGCGAAATAGGCTTTGAGACAAACGGCGCGACGATGGACTCAATCACCTTCAAAAACATAAATATCATTCATAATTTTCACAAAGCCGCGCTTAGCATTCATAACGCCGACGACGCCGCCATTTCAAACATCACATATAAAAACATAACGCTCGAAGACGGCCAAATGCTGGGCGATAACCGAAACGACGGTTTAAACGACTATTTTATTGATATAAACATCGGATACAGCGCAGAATGGAGCAAAACGCCCAAGCGCGGGCCGGTCACGGGCGTGACTTTCAGAAACATAAAAGTAATAAACCTTGCCGATACCGTGGTGTCGAGAATTCAGGGCGAGGACAGCGGCGCCATGGTTTCCGGCGTCGATATTCTCCACCTCACTATCGAAGGAAAGAACATAACTTCCAAAGAGGATTTAAAACTCGCTACCAACAATCAGACTTCCGATATTTCGGTCATGAGCGCGGGCGCGGCGACGGGCGCCAAAAAAATATTGCCCTATATTCTGGCGCTTACAAGCGAAAGCGTGGAAAAAGTGAGCGTCCCGGGCAAAATCCAGCAAGGCCTCGAGGTTCCCGACTTTGCCATACTCGACCTGCCCGAAAGCTATATGGGCGCCAAAATTGACATCGCGGGCGTAGAAATTTCGGCGACGCACGGCGTGGGAGCCGGACTCACCGCACCATGGGACGACGGCAGCGGCGCATTTGAAACGGCGGGAAGTCCCGCTGCCAACCTGATTGACGGCAACCGCGCCACAAGCTGGGTTGCAAAGCCGTGGACGGGCGAGGCCGACGAATTTGCCGCCATTACCTTCAACTTCAACCGAAAGGTCAAGCCGGGCGTCATTCGCGTCAAGTTCGCCGAAAACGCCACGTTCTACAACGAATACTACCTCGGTGTCCGCGCCCGAATCAACGCCGGCATGTCGAGCTTTCCTTCGGCGCTTTCGCCGCAATATTTTACGAGCTCGCCCGCGACGGGCAACTATTTCGACATTAAGCTTTCCTCCGCTCTCGAGTGCTATGAGCTGCAGCTTAGAATTTTCAGGCGCGTCGGCGCGGCCGCTCCCGCCGTTCTGGCGATAAACGAAATCGAGTTTTATCCCAACAGTCTGTCGACACGAGCGCCCGTCGAAAGCTCGGAGCATAACGACGTCTACGTGCCCGAATTCGCGGTGGACGGCAACGACAACACCTATTTCGAGGCCAAGACCGTCGACGCCTATATGAAAATCGATTTGGGCGCGGTCTACACCCTCCAGCACATCAACCTTCATTTGCCCGCC
>DAOTKC010000034.1:0-16987 GCA_035449045.1 Eubacteriales bacterium | reverse complement strand
GCTTTTCGACGTCGATGAGGACGACTGCTCGGATGACGCGGCTATCGCCAACCTCTCCTTCGGCACCAACACCCAGATTTCCATCGCCCAAAATATGTTCAAACTGACCTATGATCCGATGGACAATACCGACACTTACAGAACTTCGGCAGGCGGCGACACCGCATGGGACACCTGGGCCATCATCGGCACCGAGTATCCCGACGGCTACTGCATCGCTCCTTCCGTCGGTGCTCTTGACCTCGGCGGCGTCTACGAGATTACGGGCGGCAAATTCAGCCCCTCGCTCGACGGCAACAACTCCATTATCCAAGGTAAGATAGCGATTCAAGGCACCGACGAGAGCATCGAAATCAACTTTGTGCCCGGCGAAGACGATATGGCCGACTTCAAAGTCATTGTTACCACCAAAGACACGGACGGCAGAGCGCTTATCGGCTTTAAGTATATCGCCCAGCTGCTCGGCACCATGCTCGTCGACGACATCAAGGTTCTGAACAGCGACTACAGCTTCAACAACAAGATAATCGCCGCGCTGCAGGCTATCGAAGCGGTAGTACCCGTTTTAGAGGACGGCGTCAAAACCTACGTCTACGATATGGACAACATCCTTTGGGACAGCGGTCTAATCACCGACGTCTACGCAACCGTGATCGGTGACTGGTATAGCTTTATCGTCCAAGCCGTCATGGACGCGGCGGACGGTTGCAACGAAGAGGGAACCCACACCCACACCCTCTACTTTGTCAACTACGACGGCACGCTGCTCGGCACCGTACAAGTACCCTGCGGCGCGGAATACATCTACGCCGTAACCGACGTCGCTATACCCGCAGTGCCCTCCATCCTTAACGATATAGACGCGACCTATGCGTTTGCCGGTTGGGACGGGCTGAAAGCCACGACTAACGAGGATAAGTCGATATCCTACTCCCTCGCGAAGGTTGACAAAGACCTCATCATCACCGCCACATACAAAGCCGACTCCAAGGCCGACCTTAACTTCAACAATCTGTTCAACCAGATTATCGCCTGCCTCTCCAATGACGGCGATGGGTTGAAGCTGAACGTTGCCAACATCAAGACGTTGGTCGAAGCAGTCGCGGGCGATGAAATTTATGACGGCCTGCACGAAGAAACCATCGACTTCGTCGCCGCTCTGCTGGACGGCAGCGTCGCCGACAGTGTCGAAGAACTCTTAGCTGCTAAGGCTATCATAGTTTGGAACTCGGATAAGCTTGAAATCACTTACGAAAAGGGCGGCAAGCAAATCGTAATCACCGCTTCGATAGTGCTTTCGGCAAGGCCCAACTAACAATAGGCTAAACTAAAACTTAGTTCACACAAAGGCGCGCTTCAGTGAAGCGCGCCTTTGCATTATCAAGTTTTTGTTGCAATAAACTATTAATAATGCTAAAATTTGAACATATGGAAAAGTTTTACAAATTGACGAATAACGCTATAAAGCCGAAGGGTTGGTTTTCGCGCGTGCTTAATCTTCAAAAAGAGGGACTTACCGGCCACATACACGAGCTGTTTCCCGACCTTTCCGACGACAACGCCTGGCTCGGCGGCAAGGGCGAGGCGTGGGAGAGAGGGCCTTACTATCTGGACGGGCTCATTCCGCTTGCGTTTTTAACGGGTGACCCCGAGCTTTTGCGCCGCGCCAAGATGTGGGTTGATGCCATATTGGCCTCCGAAAGCGACTACGTCGGCTTCGGCCCCAAGCGCTCCGTCGACTGGTGGCCGCGCTTTGTCGCGCTCAAGGCACTCAAGAGCTGGCATGATTATACCGGCGACGAAAGGGTGCTTCCTTTCGTCATGCGCTACTTCGATTTCATGTTCAAGCGTTTGGAGAAATTCCCGCTGAAATATTGGGCGTGGGCGAGAGGGCCGGAGTGCTTTGAGGCGCTGGAATGGGCGTATGAGCAGACTGGCGAAGAGTTTCTGGCGGAGCTTTTCAGGCTGATTTTAAAGCAATCTGTCGACTGGACGCGGTATTTTATTCATTTTAAATACGTCAAGCCGATGTCGGCCTATACCTCGAGATTTGTCTTCAACAAGGTGCGCGACATCCTCGAGAAATTCGACAACAAGAAAAAAGCATCGCAAGCAATACCAAAAAAACAGTCGGCGGCATCCATAAAAAGCTTCAACAACGGCGCCATGGTCCGCCTCATTACGCTGACGCACGGCGTCAACATATCCATGGCGATTAAATATCCCGTGCTTTCGGCGGCTTTCCTCGGCAAAGAGGAGCTCAAAAACACCGCCAAACTCGGCTATCTCGCCATTAAGCGCGCCCACGGCCTCGCAATAGGACTTCCTTCTGGCGACGAGCACTTGATGGGCTCCAACCCCTCGCAGGGCGTCGAGCTCTGCTCGGTGGTGGAAGGAATGTATAGCCTAGAGGAGCTTCTGCGCGTCACGACCGCCGCGGAATACGCGCGGCACCTGGAATATCTTTGCTTCAACGCGCTGCCCGCGACTTTTACTGCCGATATGACGGCGCATCAATACGTCCAGCAGGTCAATCAAATAGCCGCCGACCTCAAAAAACGCCAATTCTTTGACGTTCGCGAGGACGGCAACACCTTCGGAATCGCGCCCAACTACGGCTGTTGCGCCGCCAATATGCATCAGGGCTTCCCCAAATTCGCGCTTTCGCTTGCCATGCGCTCGGGCGGGGGCATAGTGTTTCCCGTTTTCGCGCCGATGGAGGTCGACACCGAGATAAACGGCAAGCGCTACCACGTTTGTGAGGAGACCGACTATCCCTTCGGCGACAGCATAACGTTCAAGGTGCTTTCCAAGGTAAGCGGGGGAGAAATGTCCTTCCGCCTGCCCGAGGAGTGCGAGAGCGTCACGCTCAACGGCAAAGAGCTTTCATGCTCGGGCGACTATCTCTCGCTCAACCGCGATTTTTCTGCGGGCGACGTAATAGAATTTAAGCTCGCGCCCAAGGTAAAGTTCCAAAAGAACGCCGACGGCTCCGTCAGCGTCCGCCGCGGCGCGCTTCTCTACGCGCTGCCGTTGTCTTTCACCGAAACCGCGCTTTCGGGCGAGCCGCCTTTCCACAACCGCGCTTTCAATACGACCGAAAAGTGGAATTTCGCGCTCTGCGTCAAGGAGGACGAATACAACACATCGGAGCTTTTCGATGCCGAGAACGCCGCCTATCGTTTTAACGGCGTCCCCGAAATACCTTTTGACAAGACTTGTCCCGCGGCCGTTATTAAATTGCCGGGCGCCGAGGTCATAAATTGGCTTGAAAAGGAAGGCAGCGCGGGCAAATACCCCAAGAACCCGATAATTTCCGAAGAAAGACGCGAGCTCGAGCTGGTGCCCTACGGCAGCACCCTCCTTCGCATCGCCCAATTTCCCAGAACAGTATGACCATTATTCAATATTAGTTATTCATTATTCGTTTTTTTAAATTTCGCCGCCAATTGATTGCAATCGGCGGCGAATTGTTTTATAATTCGGGAAAAGAACTTTGGGCAGGGGCAAAGCCCCGACCGGTGGTAATGCCGCAACTTGCGGACAAGTCCAACAGCCTCAACAGCCGATGCGGTGAGATTCCGCAACCGCCAGTAAAGTCTGAATGGGAGAGTTCTTATGAAGCTTTTTTCAACAAGGCAGCTTGTCCTTACAGCGGTCTTCGCCGCGCTCACCGCAGTAGCAACACTAGCTATTCAAATTCCCACGCCGTCGACCAACGGCTATTTTAACGTGGGCGACGGCATCATTTTAACGGCGTCGGCCGTTTTGGGCGGCCTCCCCGCCATGCTTGCGGGCGGCATAGGCTCGGCGCTTGCCGACGTCATAACGGGCTATTCGCATTGGGCGATACCCACGCTTATCATTAAGGGCGCCGAGGGGCTGATTGCGGGGCTAATTTTTTCGCTTATCAGAAAGCAAATAAAAGGGAAGGCGCTTGCCGCCGTTTTGGGCATTCTCGCCATGTCGCTGTCCACGCTCTTTATGGTGGCGGGCTACTTTTTCGCAAGCTGGGCTATGCAGGGCTACGGCTACGCCGTGCTTTCCGTCGTGCCCAACTTAATTCAGGCGGCGGCGGGAGTGGCGCTGGCCGCCCTTCTCATCTACGCCGCCGACATCGAACGCCTGATTAACTTCATTGAGAGAAAACTGCAGGAACCCGCGGCATCCAAAGCGCCCGATAATCCGCCCGATAGTCCCGATAGTTCGCAGGATAATCGGGCCGATAACACAACCGATAACCCGCAGGGTAATTCGGGCGACAGGATTTAGCACTCGGATTAAAAAGAAATAAAAATGGCGAATAAAAAACGAAACCTCGGCAAAAATCATACCGAGGTTTTTATTTATGCCCGCAAATTTTTATGTAAACGTTCTACTCCGAAGCCTTATTGCAATTGCCGCGCTCTTTCTGCTCGCCAAAATATTAGGTCCCAGACAGATAGCGCAACTGACCTTTTTCGACTATGTGACGGGAATAACGGTGGGCTCCATCGCCGCCGAGCTGTGCCTTGCCACCGATGTTCCGGCGTGGGGGCACGTGCTCGCGCTCGCCACTTTTACGATAGTTGCGTTTATTATTTCCTTCATCGAAAGAAAGTCGATTTTGGGACGAAGGCTTTTAGAAGGACGCCCTGCCGTTATAATCAAGGACGGCAACATTCTCTATAAAGGACTTCAACGCAACAATCTCAACCTCGCCGACATTCTGCGCGACCTCCGCACGCAGGGCTATTTCAACATCTCAGATATTCAATGCGCGGTGTTTGAGTCCAACGGCATGCTCAGCGTGTTGCCCAAAGCTATTAATCGGCCCGTTACACCCGCCGACCTCAAGCTGGCGCCGCCCGAGGCAGGCATGGTCGGAAACGTTGTGATGGACGGCAAAATTTTAGAGGGCAACCTTGAAAACTACCAAAAGGACAAGACGTGGCTAGTCAACCAATTAAAAAAGCAGGGCGCGCCCGCGCTTGAGGAAGTCGTGCTCGCCACCTTGGACGACAACGGCAACCTTTCCGTCTATAAAAAGAATATGGAGCCCGAGAACCGCACCGTCTTTCAATAAGCTTTGCTTTATCGAAAAACTAATAAAAATCCGCGCAAGCTGCGCGGATTTTTTTATCTGTGCATTATTGACTTTTTTGTTGTTTAAGTAATAAAATTACTTCCTGTTTCAATACCTTACCGGAACAATATTTCTTTCAATATCTTGCAACGCGTTTATTGTTTTTGGCTTTCAAAAACGGAATACAGCGTGGCGGTTATCTCGTCGCCCGCTAGTCCCGAAATCCTGCCGAAGGGAAGACTGAGTTTTTCGACGGTTGAATCTGCGCCGTTTCCGCCCGACTGCATGTTCTGGGCGAGCTTAAGAATCTGCTTGACGTTGTCGGGAGCGGGGATGAGGTCAAGCAGCGCGTCGCTTGCCAAACCTTTGCCGCCCAGCCCCGCCAAAAGGGGAAGTAGCTTGGAAAAATCCTTGCCGCCGCCGCTTCCTTTCGCTCCGTCCTTGCCCATCATGGCAAGCATCAGCGGCATCATTGCCGATAAATCCATTTTTCACCTCCGATGCACTATACATTATATTCCGACATATAAATGAAATTGAGCGGTAAAAACTATGGACTTCAAAAAATGGATAAATGAGCAGAAAAAACAGCAATCGGAGCCGCAAAAAACTGCGGGCGAGAGCGGTAAGGAACAGAGCGGCCCGAGCGAGGCCGACATCTTAAAAAAGATTCAGTCCTATCAGGGCAAGAGCGAAGACGAGCTTTTTTCCGAACTTAAATCGCGTGTGGCAAAGGGCAAGGCAGACGGCAGTTTTAAGGACAAAGAGCTGGACGACTTTATGGAAAAAGTTTCGCCCATGCTGACGCCCGAGCAGCGCGAACGGCTCAAATCGATCGTTAAAATGCTGAAATGATTGAAAAAAAGCTCGATTTTGACACTTACATAAAATTCGTCCGCGGCGGAGAGCGGTCGGCGCTCGTCTATATCACCAGCGTCAAGGCCTTCAATTATTTAAAGCAAGACTTCAAAATTACGCACGAATTCCCCTTTATCCGCGCCGTCGCGGTGTCGGGCGACTTCAACGAAATCAGGCGGCTTTCCACCTCGCCATACGTCGAATACATTACATCTCAAAGCCGCGTTTTTGCGCTCGAAAACGATAAAAAAACCGAGGCGGGCTCGGATGACGGCGGCGGGAGGTTAAGCAAGGTTTTGTCGGAAATAGACGCGCCCCCGAGCGAAGGCGTGCCTATTTCGGAAAGAATAGAAAAACTGTCCCTAACCACGCCGCTCACCGGCAAAGGGGTGACGCTCGCCGTGCTCGACACCGGCATTCAGCCCCATCTTGATATCTCTTTTCCGATTAACCGAGTCAAGGCGTTTTACGACGTTTACGGCGGCACCGAGCCATATGACGACAACGGGCACGGCACATTCGTGGCGGGCATTGCGGCGGGCAGCGGCATAGTCTCGGGCAAAAAACTGAAAGGAGTGGCGCCCGACGCCGAGTTGGTCGGCGTCAAGGTCATAGGAAGCTCGGGCGAGTGCGGCGCCTTCAACGTCCTCGAGGGAATGCAGTGGGTTCTCAACAACGCCAAACTTCTCAACATCAAGGTGGTGTGCATGAGCTTCGGCAGCTCGCCGCTATCTTCAGGCGACCCCCTCAAGCTGGGCGCCGAAGTGCTGGTCAAAAACAATATGACGGTCGTCTGCGCGGCGGGCAACAGCGGCGAGGACGGCCTCAAATCGCCCGCCGTCAGTCCCGACGTCATCTCGGTGGGCGCCGTCGACGGCGATTTGAACGAGGCCGACTTTTCCTCGCGCGGCTATTTTTCGGGAATCCGCCGTCCCGACATCTACGCCGAGGGCGTTGCCGTGACCGGTCTCAACTACCGCGGAACCTACACCGTGATGAGCGGAACCTCGGTTTCCGCGCCCTATATCGCGGGCGCCGCCTGCCTTTTATATGAAAAATACCGAGGGCTTTCTCCGCGCGATGTCAAAAGCATGCTGATAAAATCCGCCGAGGAATACGGCGGTAAGCGCGTCATACGTTTTGAAAAATAGCTCTTGACCTTAGATTAATTGCTTAAGGCAAAAAATTTACGGTTTTTTTCTTTTGTTTAAGCCTCGCCTAATAAGATTAATTAAACAGCTTTAGGCATAGTTTTTTTGCTATTCCCTTCGGCTTTTCCTTGCTTAAAAAGTGTTAATGTATTATAATAAACATATCTTTTAGCGCCTGCGCGCGAATAAATCATTGGGAGCATTGGGAGTTAAATATGAAAATTGCGATAGGATGCGACCACGGCGGATTTGTGCTTAAGCCCGCGGCTCTCGCCGCGGTAGAGCGACAGGGCGCCGAAGCCGTAGATTTCGGCACTTACGACGAATCATCCTGCGATTATCCCGTTTTTGCGCTCAAGGTAGCCGAAGCCGTTGCCTCGGGCGAAGCCGAGCTCGGCATTCTTCTCTGCGGCACGGGAATAGGCATTTCGATTGCCGCCAACAAAGTGAAGGGAATCCGCGCCGCCTGCGTCACCAACCCATTTATGGCGGCGGCCACCCGTGAGCACAACAACGCCAATATCATCGCGCTGGGCGGCAGAGTGGTTTCGCCCGAGCAGGCGGGAGAAATTTTGGACGCTTTCCTTTCGGCCTCATTTCAGGGCGGCAGGCATCAGAGAAGAGTCGACCTCATTTCCGAAATTGAAGACAAATATTTTAAATAAAGCCTCGCCGGCGGAGCGAAAACCTGCCGGTAAATAATAAAAACCGCGTAAAGCAAACTAAGGTTATGGTCGAAGAAATTATAAAGAGCATAAAAGAAGCCGAGGACAAAGCCGAAGCCATCATGGATGAGGCACTGAGCGAGGCGCGAAAGATGGTTTTGGCGGCCGAAAAGCAAACGGCGCAAATGAAAGCCGAGGCGCTTTTAAAAGCGCGCGAAAAAGCCAAAGCGCGGGCGGCTCAAACCGAGGCCGCGGTAGCCGCGGCGCGTGCCGAAGTTCTTACGGCAAGCGAAGCCGCCGCCGTCGAGCTTTCTAAAAAAGCGGAGAAAAATCTATCAAAAGCTGCCGATTTCATCGTAGACAAGGTTTTTTCAAAGTATGGCGCTCGTTGACATGAAACGCCTTGTCTTAATCGGCCACCGTGACGACAAGGATAAAATATTAAAAGCGTTAACCAAGAGCAGGCTCGTCGAAGTGTGCGGCGCCAAGGACGTCGAATACGCCTCCCGCGACACCGCCGAGCTTTCGCGCGAAAAAATCAACGAAAAGCTGCGCCGCCTAGACGCCGCCTTTTTATTTTTCAAGGAACAGACCAAAATCGCGGCGAGACTTCAAAAGAAGGGCACGGACGAGGGCGAGAAGGTGGAATTTTCGCCGGTAAAACGCCCGCTTCTGCCGCCTCAAAAGCGTATGGGCTTTGATGAGTTTGTCGAATCGGGGAATAAAGAGGACGAAATGATGGCGGCAGTCGCCGAGGTGGAAAAAATTTCGGCGCGGTTTTCGGAAATTAAATCGGAGAGAGCCAAACTTATTGCGCAAAAAGAGCAAATGCGCGTCTTTACCTCCATCGATTCTCCTTTTTCGGCTTTTACGGAGTCCAAATATACTTCGAGCGTTTTGGGGACGGTTCCCGACGAAAAGCTTGCCGCGCTGAAGCAGGAATATCCCTCAATGGACTGTGTCCATCTCGAATTTTCCGAAGCCGTTTCGGGGCTTTCTGCCGTTGCGGCGGTCATTTTGAAGGAAAAATTTGACGAGACGATGAGGACGCTTGCCGCTTTCGGCTTCAACCGTTTCAATTTCGCATCCGATAAGACGGCGGCCGAAATCATTGAGGAAGCCGACGCCGCGCTCACCGCGCTCAAGACCGAGCGGCTAAAGCTTTTGGGCCAGGCGGTCGAATATTCCAAGCTCAAGCCCGAACTCGAAGTGTTATACGACCTCTGCCTAGTCGAGCGCGCCAAGGCTATGGCGAACGACAGCTTCCGCCACACCAAGAGCGCTTTTTACATGGAAGGCTGGTATGCCGCGCCCAAGGAAGGAGAGCTTCAAGAGGTTTTGGAAAACTGCGGCGATTCGTTTTACTATCATTTCCGCGACGCCGAGGCGGGCGAAATTCAGCCGACGCTTGTCAAGAGCAGTAAAATTGTCGAGCCCTACCAAGCCGTCACCAATATGTATGACGTGCCGCTGAAAGGCGCCGACATCGATCCCAATCCTTTCGTCGCTTTCTTTTATTTTCTCTATTTCGGCATGATGCTGGGCGACGCCGCCTACGGCGCCATACTCGCCATTGGCGGCTTCGTGCTTTACGGCCTGATGAGACCGGCGCCCGGCAAGGGCAGAGTGCTTTTAGTCATTGCGATGGGCGGCGTTTCAACGTTGATTTGGGGCGCGCTGTTCGGCTCCTGGTTTTCTATAACGCTTGAACCCGACAGCTTTTTAAGTAAGATAAGGATTGTCGATCCGCTGAACGAACCTATAAATATGCTTATTCTCTGCTACGGCGCGGGATTTCTTCATATCCTCGCCGCGCTCGGAATCAAGGGCTATCAGCACATTAAAGCAAAGGAATACAAGGCCTTTATTTCCGGTGTTTTGGGCTGGTTTTTGGTCTTCATCGGGCTGGGCTTCATATTGGGCGGCCTGTTGGGCGGAATAAAAGGGCTAAACATCGCGGCCTACGCCTTCTTGGGGCTGGGCGTTCTCTGCATTATAATTTTCTCGGGCTCGGCTAAAAATCCCGTCAAGCGAATTTTGGGCGGCGTTCTCAAGCTTTACGACGGCGTCGGCATACTATCCGACGTGCTCTCCTACTCGCGCCTCTTCGCGCTCGGCATAGCGACGGGCGTAGTGGGCATGGTCATCAACAAAATAGCTTTCGTAATAAAGGACATTCTGACCTTCGGCGACTTCTCGGTGTTCGGCTGGATTGTCGCCGCCGTCATCCTTGTGGGCGGGCATATCTTCAATATTGTCATCAACCTGCTCGGCACCTACATTCACGACTGCAGGTTGCAATATATCGAGTTCTTCGGCAAATTTTACACCGGCGGCGGGCATCAGTTTATCCCGCTCGGCTCAAATACGAAATATTTTTACATTGAAAAATAGGAGGCTTTTATGTCATTAGGCACATCCTTGGCGCTCTTGGGCGCCGCTCTCGCGGCAGGACTTGCCGGCATCGGCTCGGCTATCGGCGTCGCCATCGCGGGACAGGCTTCGGCAGGCGTTACCGCCGAAAACCCCGACAACTTTTCCAAGTGTCTGGTCTTGCAGGCGCTGCCCGGCACGCAGGGCATCTACGGCTTGCTGATTGCCGTTCTCGTCTTTTTGAAGGTCGGCTTGTTCGGCGAATTGCTCCAGCTTTCGACTAACGGTGGACTGATACTCTTAGCCGGTTGTCTTCCCATCGCCATAGGCGGTTTCGTCTCCGCCATCTATCAGGGCAAGGTCGCGGCCGCCGGCATCGGCACCGTCGCCAAGCGCCCCGAGGAAGGCGGTAAAGCCATCATAATGACCGTTATGGTCGAGACCTACGCCGTTCTCGCCCTGCTGGCGTCATTCCTCGCCGTTTACATTCCCAAAGTAGTATGAACGGAAAAGAAGCCATAATTGAAAAGATACTCTCCGACGCCGAGGCGGCGGCTTCCGCCGTTCTAGCCGAAGCCAAGGAGAAGTCGGACGCCATCATAAACGGGGCGCGCGAGGAGAACGAGGCGTATACTGCGGCGGAGGCCCAAAAGAGCGAAAAAGCCGCAGTGGAGACACTCAAGCGCTCTCGCGTAGTCGCCGCGCTCGACGGCCAAAAAATTCTTCTTAAGGCCAAGAGCTACGTTCTCGACAAGGCATTCGATGCGGCGTTTCGGCGGATTAGGGAGCTTAAACCCGAAGCTTATTTAAAGCTTGTTTCGGGTATGCTCGGCTATGCCGAGGACGGCGACACAGTCACTATCGCCAAAGAGGACAAAGCGCTGATAACGGAAAGTTTTATTGCCGACCATTCCAAGCGGAGCGGCAAAAAGCTGACTTTATCCAAGCATTTCGGCGACTTTAAGTGCGGAATTATGCTGACGTCGGGCGGAGTCGACAAAAACCTTACGTTGGAATCCGAGATAAAAGCCTTGCGCGCCGAGTTGGAAGGCGAGGCCGCCGCGATTTTGTTCGGGGATCTAAATGAACTCTAAGAGCGTCATTTTTTCAAACGCGCGAATCAAGGCGCTGGAAAACAAGCTTTTGACCGAGCTGCAGTTCGGCCGGCTTGCCGATAGCGAAACCGCCGAAGACGCCTTGAAAATTCTATCGGAATACGGCTATGGCAGCGGTGCCGCCGCCGATTTTGACGATGCGCTTGCCGCCGCCGAAAGGGACGCCGCCGAGCTCCTGCGCGAAACGGCGGTCGAAGGCAGCGGACTATTCGTGTTTTTGACGCCGCTCGACTACATGAATGCCAAGGCAATCGCAAAGGCCGACATAGCGGGTGAGGATGATTACAAAAGACTGCTCGGGCCGGAAGGGAATATCTCTCACGCCGTGCTCAAAGAGGAAATGGCGGGGGGCAAATATTCGGGCTTGCCCAAGCCTATGGCGGAGGCGCTGACAAAAATAGACGGTGACCGCTTGAACGGCAAACTGACGCCCCGCAAAATAGACGCCTATTTGGACCGCGCAGCTTACCGCGATGTATTCGGGACTCTGAAAAGGGGCCGCGACGAGGCGCTTCTTCTGTATTTCAAGGCCGACGCCGATTTGAAGAATATCTTTTCTTATTTCCGCGCTGCCGCCGCAAAAATGAGCTTTTCTCAGTTTGAGGAGAGCTTCATCGAGGGCGGAACGCTGGGATTGAAGCTGTTCGCGGATAATTTCGATAAGCCTGCGGGCATTTTGGAAGCGCTCAGGTATTCGCCCTATAAAAAAGCCGCGACGCTGTTTTCGGAGGGCAGCTTGGCTGCCGCCGAGGCCGCCGCCGACGATTATCTTCTCGGTGTCTTGAAAAAGCATAGAAACGATATGTTTTCCACCGCGCCCGTGGCGGGTTTCTATGTCGCCAAGATGAACGAAATCAAGCTTATTAAAATGGTTTACGCGCTGATAAAGAACAAGGCGGGAAAAGAGGCCGTTCGGCAAAGAATGAGAGAGCTTTACAACTAAAGAGCATATCAGACCTAATGACAATCTAAAAGTTTAGTAAAGAGTGTAGCTAATAAGATAAATATAATAGCAAGAAACCAAGTTTTTTGCTTGTAACAGGAAGGACTATGGGCAAGGAAAAAATAGCGGTGATAGGCGACAAGGACTCCGTCCTTGCGTTCAAAGCGGTGGGTGCGCGCATCTTTCCGGTGTCGGACGACGCCGAGGCGAGAGAGACGCTCAAAAACGCCGCCAGAAGCTATCCCGTCATTTTCATCACCGAGAAATTCGCGCGGGCGGCCGAGCCGCTGCTGCTTCGATATAAGTCGCGCGCCTATCCCGCCGTCATTCCCATACCCTCCGCCGAAGGCGGCGACGGCTACGGCATGGAGTGTCTGAAAAAGGACGTCGAGCGGGCAATCGGCGCCGACATACTGTTTGAGAAAGAGGATAAACGACTATGAGCACAGGAAAAATCATCAAGGTTTCGGGGCCGCTTATCGTAGCCGAGAATATGAGCGACAGCAAGATGTATGACGTCGTGCGCGTCAGCGAAAAGGGGCTCATCGGCGAGATTATCGAGCTCAGGGGCGACAAGGCGAGCATCCAGGTCTACGAGGACACCGGCGGTTTGGGCGCGGGCGAGGAAGTGCGCCCGACAGGCATGCCGCTGTCGGTGGAGCTTGCTCCCGGCCTTATCGGCAATATTTTCGACGGCATTCAGCGTCCGCTGACGCGCCTGCTTGAGGCGGGCGGCGACCGCATCGCGCGCGGCGTTTCCGTGAGCGCGCTCGACCACGAAAAGAAGTGGGCTTTCAAGCCCCTTATTTCGGCGGGTGAGGAAGTGGAGCCCGGCGACGCCATAGGCGAGGTGCAGGAGACCGCCGTCGTCGTCCACAAGATATTAGTGCCTCAAGGGGTCTTTGGCAAAGTTAAGAAAATTGAGGCGGGCGAATTCACAATTGACGAGCCGATAGCGGTTGTTACGACCAAAGAAGGCGACGTCAACGTAAAAATGCTTCAAAAATGGGCGGTCAGAAAGTTGCGCCCCTATAAGGAAAAGCTGCCGCCGAGCATGCCGCTCGTCACCGGTCAGCGCGTTATCGACGCTCTCTTCCCGATAGCGAAAGGCGGCGTTGCCGCCGTTCCCGGTCCTTTCGGCAGCGGCAAGACGGTCGTTCAGCACCAGCTAGCCAAATGGGCGGACGCCGATATCGTCGTCTACGTCGGATGCGGCGAGCGCGGTAACGAGATGACCGACGTCTTGAAGGAGTTTCCCAAGCTCGTCGACCCGCGCTCCAAAGAGCCTCTCATAAAGCGCACCGTTCTAATCGCCAACACCTCCGATATGCCCGTTGCGGCGCGCGAGGCTTCGATTTACACCGGCATCACCATCGCCGAATATTTCCGCGACATGGGTTACAGCGTCGCCATTATGGCCGACTCCACCTCGCGCTGGGCGGAAGCGCTCCGCGAGATGAGCGGAAGATTGGAGGAAATGCCCGGCGAGGAAGGCTATCCCGCCTATCTGTCGTCGAGAATAGCCGAGTTTTACGAGCGCGCCGGCACCGTCAAAGTGTTGGGTAAAAAAGATATTGTCGGCTCGATTTCGGCAATCGGTGCGGTTTCGCCTCCGGGCGGCGACTTCTCCGAGCCCGTTTCGCAGGCAACTCTCCGAATTGTTAAGGTGTTCTGGGGGCTTTCGGCCGCGCTTGCCTATCGCCGCCATTTTCCCGCCGTCGACTGGCTGACCAGCTATTCGCTTTACACCGAAAGGCTGAAAGAGTGGTATATCGAAAACGTCGGCGAGGACTGGCTGGAATACACCTCTTCGCTAATGAGGATATTGCAAGAGGAGGCGAGCCTGCTCGAAATAGTCCGCCTCGTCGGCATGGACGCGCTCTCCGCCGAGGACAGGTTGCTGATGGAGACGGCGAAATCCATTCGCGAGGACTTTTTGCACCAGAACGCCTATCACGAGGTCGACACCTACGCCTCTTTGAAGAAGCAGGCGGGCATGATGCGGCTGATTTTGGACAATTATAAGTTAGGCAAGGCCGCGCTCAAAAAGAATATCGACATCGAAGACATACTCGCAATGAAAATTAAGGAACGGGTAGGCCGCGCCAAGTATGTCCCCGAAGAAAAAGTTGAAACCGAATTTCAGGCTATCGAACGCGAGATGAGAGAGGAATTTGTTTCGCTGGAGAGCGGCGGAGGTTTTTAAATGCTGAAAGAATACCGCACGATTAAAGAAATTGTAGGGCCCTTGATGCTCGTCGAAAACGTCTCGGGCGTCAAATACGACGAGCTCGTCGAGATAGTTCAGGAAAACGGCGAAACGAGAAGCGGCAAGGTGCTCGAAGTCAACCGCGACAAGGCGCTCGTTCAGCTTTTCGAGCCTTCGCAGGGGCTTAAGATTGCGACGGCGAAAGCGCGCTTCTTGGGAAAAGGCATCGAGCTTCCCGTGTCCCCCGATATTTTGGGGCGCGTCTTCGACGGCTTGGGTCGTCCCCGCGACGGCGGACCGGCCGTCATTCCCGAAAAGCGGCTGGACATCAACGGCAAGCCGATGAATCCCGCGGCGCGCGACTATCCCAACGAGTTCATACAAACGGGCATCAGCGCTATCGACGGCCTCAATACGTTGGTGCGCGGCCAGAAGCTGCCCGTGTTCAGCATGTCCGGTCTTCCCCACGCCGAACTCGCCGCCCAGATAGCGCGGCAAGCCAAGGTTTTATCGGGGGACAGCAAGTTCGCCGTCGTCTTCGCTGCGGTGGGAATAACCTTTGAGGAAGCCGACTTCTTCATCTCCGACTTCAGAAATACCGGCGCCATCGAGCGCGCAGTGGTTTTCGTCAACCTCGCCAACGACCCCGCCATCGAGCGCATAGCGACGCCGAGATTAGCGCTGACGGCGGCGGAATATCTCGCCTTTGAAAAGGATATGCATGTCCTTGTCATCATCACCGACATAACCAACTACGCCGAAGCGCTCCGCGAGGTTTCGGCGGCGAGAAAGGAAGTGCCGGGCAGACGCGGATATCCCGGATATCTTTATACCGACCTCGCCACGATGTATGAGCGCGCGGGAAGAATTAACGGAAAAACCGGCTCAATTACGCTGATTCCCATTCTGACGATGCCCGAGGACGACAAAACGCACCCTATTCCCGACCTCACCGGCTATATCACGGAAGGGCAGATTATCCTTTCGCGTGAGCTTCACAAGAAGGGCTTTTCGCCGCCCATCGACGTGCTTCCCTCGCTGTCGCGCTTAAAGGACAAGGGAATAGGCAAAGGGAAAACGAGGGCCGACCACGCAGACACCATGAACCAGCTCTTCTCGGCCTACGCGCAAGGCAAGGAAGCCAAGGAGCTGTCCTCGATTTTGGGCGACGCCGCGCTGACCGAGACCGATAAACTCTTCGCCAAGTTTTCGGAAGAATTCGAGAAGCGCTATATCTCCCAAGGCTTTAACACCGACCGCACCATAGAGGAAACCTTAAATCTCGGATGGGAGCTTCTGCGCCTGTTGCCGCGCAGTGAATTAAAACGCATCAAAGATTCGCTGCTTGATAAGTATTACCCCGTTGATAAAGAGTAAGCGGCGGAGCCGAACGAAAAATGGTCAACGAAAAACGAAAAACTGTGGAATACCGCTAGGAAAATCTCCGAAGATAAAATCGGTGAATTGCGGAAACGATAGTTTATTGAAATATTTTGCATAGTTAAACTTGTGATTGGAGCAAGATGGCAAGAATAAACGTTAACCCGACACGCATGGAATTGAGGCGCTTAAAGGCGCGGCTCAAGACGGCGGTAAGAGGGCATAAGCTTTTAAAGGACAAGACGGACGAGATGATTCGCCGCTTTCTCCTATTGATTTCGGAGAATAAGCGCCTCCGTCAGGAAGTCGAGGCCGAGCTCGGCGCGGCGCAGGCCGGTTTTATGCTTGCGCGCGCGGTGTCGAGGGATTTTGTCATTGAGGAAGCTTTGTTCATTCCCGCTTACGAGGCCGAGATTACGCTGGGCTCGGAAGATTTAATGGGGCTGAAGGTCCCCAAGTTTACGCTTGCCGAAAAGACCTCCGCCGAGATGTTTCCTTACAGCTTCACTTCGGTGACCGCGGAATTGGACTCCGCCATCGTTGCACTCGACAGCGTGCTTTTCAGACTGCTTAGGCTTGCCGAAGTCGAAAAGGCGGCTTCGCTTTTGGCGTTTGAAATCGAAAAGAACCGCCGCCGCGTCAACGCGCTCGAATACGTCATGATTCCTCAGCTCATCGAAACCATCAAATACATCGCCATGAAGCTTGATGAAAACGAGCGCGCATCCTTGGTCAGGCTTATGAAAGTCAAGGCTATGCTGGAAGGCCGCGGCGCCGACACCCCGCCCGAAACCTTAGGCTGATTTCTAGGTTAAGAACTCAAGCATACAGAGAAAAATTTACACAAAGCAATTCAAAATGAAATAGAACTAAAGCGCGAAGACATCGCGCTTTTTTTACTTCCGAAAAAAACACAACGCAGGATCTTTTTTGATTTATTTAAACTTTTTTTAGCTTTTACAAGGGAACAAAAAGCGTGAATATCGAAAGAGCGGGCGGCATATAGTTTTACGAGGTAGAATTATGAAAAAGCTTTTTGCCGCAATAGTTGTTATTTTGTCGATTATATTTGTCTTTGCCGCCTGCAACCGCGCCGCGTCCAAGCCCTCGCTCGCCGACAACGTCACCTTTATGCAGACCGACTTCTTCGTGGGCGCCACCCAAAACTTCAGTGTGGAAATTTCAATCGGCGTCAAGGAAAAAATATTAGTAGCCGACGGCAAGATAG
>DAOTKC010000033.1:0-17498 GCA_035449045.1 Eubacteriales bacterium | reverse complement strand
CGGCGATCGCGTATGTTTGGATACGCTCCCTTGCCTCGCATTTAAAAGGCCGCAACCTGCAACCCTTCTGCACGATTTTAGAGAATTAATAACGCCGAGGTTTTTCTTTTTCCGCGCTCTTTCTGCATGTCTCGGCGGCGATCGCGTATGTTTGGATACGCTCCCTTGCCTCGCATTTAAAAGGCCGCAATCTGCAACCCTTCTGCATTATTTTAGAGAATTAATAACGCCGAGGTTTTTCTTTTTCCGCGCTCTTTTTGCGGATTTTGCACTTGAATAATATCTTTTGGGGGAAACTCGATAGAAAATATAAAATCTTCTATAAATTGTAAGCGAATTTTTTAATCCTAATTTTAAGGATTGTGCTATAATATAGTGAGTTGAAATAATAGAGAGCAATATATACGCATAAGCCAAATAACCGTAAACCTTTTAAGGGGCGCGGGAATAGAATGTGAGTGCAAAAGCCCGCTTTAGACGGGAATGCAGCAAAAAATAGCAATCTTTAATGGGTTAAAGCCCGCCGCAATATCGAGAGAATAAGTTTTGTTTTAAGGCCGATTGAGAAATCGCCTTTTTTTTATTGCAAAGGAAGACTATGGTCAGCGTGCTGGTGATAAGTTTAATGAGTTCGGCGGGGATGATAGCGGCGGCGCTATTTAAACCCAAAATCAAAATCGGGCACGCCGAGGCGGGCACCTATTGGATGGTGACGCTTTTGGGCGCCGTAATACTTCTCGCCTTCGGATTTATCGGAATAGAGGAAGTTTTTTCGGGGCTGACCGCCGACAGCGCGATAAATCCCTTAAAAATTTTAGCGCTCTTTTTGGCGATGACGCTGATGTCGATTTTTTTGGACGAAACCGGCTTTTTCCGCTATCTCGCCGCCGCCGTCCTAAAGAAAGCTGGCACCGGCCAGTTCAGGCTTTTCACCGCCTTTTTCATAACGGTGTCGGTGCTGACCGCCTTCACTTCCAACGACATCATCATTCTGACGTTCACGCCGTTTATCTGCTATTTCACCAAAAACGCCAAAATTAACCCGATTCCTTATCTTGTTTCCGAGTTCGTCGCCGCCAACACCTCGAGCATGCTCCTCATTATCGGCAACCCCACCAACATCTACCTCGCCACCGCCTCGGGCATAGGATTTTTCGACTATCTCAAAGTTATGGCGCTGCCGACTCTCTTTGCAGTCGTCGCCGCCTACGCCGTAATGTTTCTGTTGTTTGGGAAAAAGCTTAAAGAACCCATTACAGGCATTGCCGAGGAAATAAAAATCGCCGATAAGCCGCTGCTTGCGGTAGGGTTAATCTTTCTTTCGGCCGCCACCGTGCTTCTTGCCGTCTCCGCCTACATAAACCTCGAAATGTGGCTGGTGGCGGTCGTTTCGGCCGCCCTTCTCGGAATGGTCGCGCTCATTATGTCCGCCGCAAGAAGGAAAAAGCCCGCCGAGCTTGCGCACGCGCTCACCCGCGCGCCTTGGGAGCTCGTCCCCTTCGTCGTTTCGATGTTCGTCATAGTGCTCACATTTGAAAAATACGGCGTCACCGCAATCATGGCCTCCTTCCTCGGCCAAAAATTCCCCGCCTTCGCCTACGGCGGCGCCTCCGCGCTGTCTGCCAACCTCATCAACAACATCCCGATGAGCGTGCTCTTTTCCTCCGTCGTCAAATCGCTTCCGGTAAGTGTGATGAGCGAAGCTGTCTACGCCGTCATAATCGGCTCCAACATCGGCGCCTACCTGACGCCGGTCGGCGCGCTAGCCGGCATAATGTGGCTTCAAATTGTCAAGACCAACGGCATCGAGTTCAGCTTTTTGAAATTCGTAAAATATGGCCTGATTATCGCCGTCCCCGCGCTGGCCGCCGCTCTTTTGGGCTTGTTAATCTCTCTTATGTAGAGGCTGTTCGCGGGCAATTTTCTTCGATTGCCTGCCAACCGCGGTTTTCACTTCCCTTTTTCATGCTTGCAATGCATATAAAAAACGCCTCGCGTCCGAGGCGTTTTTAGCGTTATTTTTTTATTCGTTGTCTGCCTTTTCTTGGGGCGCTTCGTCCGCCGCTTCAGCGTGGCGCTCGCGGTTATGGGGGTAGTTTCGTCGTATTCCGTGCCTTCGCCGTCGGGGTCGTCATTCCAACTGACGAGGCTATGACCGGCATATTCGTATTCGGGGAATTCCACCGTCCCGCCTTCAATGACATAGACGGTATCGGTTTGGGAAGTTTCGGAGGAATTGAATATTACTTGGAAAACGGAATCGCCGCCAAATAAGACATAAAGCAAGGGATCTTCGCTCCCGTCCAGCGTGGTATGCGTCCAAACGGTATGGTCGTTTGCGCTCTGCAGCAGGAAACAGACTTCGCCTCCGGTGAACTGGGCCGTCGTCTTAATTAAGTTATCGTAGACGCTGTCGGTGCCTACGGCGGAAGGACAAGCCGTGTCCAAAGAATAACAGTTGGAAATGAGTCCCGTGGCTTGAATGGAATCCGCCAAACCTCCCCGAGCGCCTACGCCGCTTGTTACCGTGCCGGTATTATAGCAATTCCGAAGCGCGCCGTTGCATTCGGAAACCAAGCCGCCGGCATCTCCGCTGATGGAGCTGATGTTTCCGGTATTGTAGCAATTGATGAAAGTGTCGGTGCTTCTCATAGCGCCGGCTAATCCGCCCGCCTCTTCCAGTCCCGCGTGCACGTTGCCGGTGTTGCCCGAATACTCGATACGCGACTCAAAAATACCGATCTCGGCAACTGTTTGGCCTGCAAGGCCGCCGGCCACAAAGTTCGCGGTAACGTCGCCTAGATTAAGGCATGCACTGATTGTGGAGTTATACAAAAGGGCCGCAATGCCGCCTGCGGTAGAGGACTGGGCAGTTACTCCGGCCGCGTTGGTGCAGTTTTCAATCCTCGCGCCTTCGGCGTTTCCCGCGATGCCGCCCGTCTGCGCGGCGCCCGAGATATCGCCGAAGTTTTCGCAAAAATAAATGGTGCCGTAACTGAATTTGCCGGCGATGCCGCCCGTGCAGCTGAAAGTAGCCGCGCCGGTGACCGCGGCATAGTTTTGCGACTCGATGATTTGATTTTCCCCGCCAAAATCCTCGCAGATG
Source organism: Eubacteriales bacterium (assembly GCA_035449045.1). Classification (GTDB taxonomy): domain Bacteria; phylum Bacillota; class Clostridia; order Christensenellales; family CAG-917; genus DAOTKC01. The sequence continues at coordinate 14,392 of DAOTKC010000033.1, read as the reverse complement.
CCGGCGATGCCGCCGACAAAGCTTTGGCCGGAAACGGTGCCGCCGTTTACGGCACAAACCTCGATAGTGCTGCCCGCGATATAACCCGCTATACCTCCCGTGTTATCGTTTGTTGCGGTTACAGCGCTATTGCTATAACAGTTCTGAATGGAGGATGAACTGACGCTGCCCGCGATTCCGCCCGTGTTCAAATAACCGGTTATGTCGCCGTCGTTGTTGCATTCCTGAAGAGTGGCGAACATGATTTGGCCGACAATGCCGCCCGTCTGCGTAGTGCCTTGGACAGAACCCGTGTTATGGCAGTTAATGATGTTTGAAGTGTCGTATTTGCTAACTCCTTCCGCCATTCCGGCTATGCCGCCCACCAACGAACCGCCAGTTATTGAGGCGTTGTTGGTGCAACCCACAATTGTATTGTAGTTGCGGCCGGCGATGCCGCCTATGAAGGATTCGCCCGAAATCAAGCCCCGATTTGTCGAGTTATCAATTTCGCCGGTAGTTTCGTTTGTTCCCGCTATGCCGCCAATGTTTTCCATGGGACCGGCGATGGCCTCGATGTTTGCTATGTTTTCACACAGAGAAATGCTTGCATAGTTTTTGCCGACGATGCCGCCGACATTTAAGCCGCCAATAACGGTGCCGTTGTTAATGCAAAACGAAATATAGCCATAGTTTTCGCCCGCTATGCCGCCGATGACGGATTCGGCGCCGAACGCGGCCACGGTGGCCTCGTTGACGCAGTGATTTATGATGGAATCTTCGCCGACTTTACCTGCTATCGCGCCGACGGTGTGCTCGCCCTTAATCCAAGAATCGGTTACCGTGACAACGCTGACGATGCCGCCGTTCAAATAAGTGAATAATCCCACATAAGGATTGTTCTCTTGGATGAATATGCCGCTGATTAAATGTGCATCGCTTGTAAAGGTGCCCGAAAATCCCGAGGTATCGCTCGTGCCGATAGGTTGGAACGCCGTGCCTCGCGTAAGCGTCGCGGTGTTGCCCGTTACCGTCCATTGAGCGCCCAGGTCGATGTTGTTATACATCATATAGTTCTGAGTCAGATATATCTCGGGAAAGCTCGACGCTAGATTGCTTAGCGCCCTGAGTTGAGTGGGAAATCTTATGTTGCGGGTATAATCCTCTCCTTTTACCTCAAGCTCCTTTAACACGGGCAAGCCGTGGTTAAGGTGGAAAAAGTCGGTCATGAACCGATTGCCGAGATTATTTATAAAGGCGGGTTCAAGCATCTCTTCCAAGGTTTTCGTGCCGTAGCCAGAAGCGCTGCCGTTGTTTCCGCCAAAAACGGGCAGGCCTGTCGAGCTGTCGCAATATGCGTTGGAGAAATTGCCGTGGGTGACGCCCGTTATGCCGCCGACAAAAGTCGAGCCGGTGACGGAGCCCAAACTGTAGCCGCCTTCAAAATTTGTGTTTAAGCCAAAAAGTCCGCCGACATAGTGCGCTCCGGTAATGTCGCCGGTGTTATAAGCTCCACTCACGTCGCCGCCTGCGTAGCCGGCGATGCCGCCCGCAAAGTAACCTATGGCGGAAACGTCGCCGTGATTGTAGCAATCCCGGATAGTTGAACCTTCAAAGCTATAGCCGACGATGCCGCCGGCGTTGTCCAGGTCGGAGCTTACCGTGCCGTAATTTGCCGAGGACGCGACGGTGCTGAAAGCGTATATATCCCCCGCTATTCCGCCGGCATCGCCGTAGCCCTTTACTTTGCCATAAAACCGGCAGTCTTCAACGGAGCCGCTGCTTACGCCTGCGATACCGCCGACTTTTTCGCGCCCTTTAATAAAGGATTTTTCAACGGTAAGGTCGTTAACTGTGCCATTCTCACTGATGCGGCCGAAAAGCCCTTGTTGATCGGTGGTAGCGCTGATATATACGCCGCTCACAGTGTGGCCCTGACCGTCAAAAGTTCCCGCGAAGCTGGGATTAAGTAAGCCGTCCAGCTTGCCTATCGGCGTCCAGCTTAAAAGGCCGACAGTCGTTTCGTCCCAGCTTTCCCATAAATCGGTTCCGTTTAAACGGATATTGTAGTCGAGTTTTATCGTTTTGCCGATGAAACTGTCGGTGCCGTCGTTGACTATTTGGGCAAAACCGGCAAGTTGCTCCGCCGTATACAGCGTGAATTCGGTGTCAATGCCGTTATACCAAGAGATATCGACGCTGCCGTCCCAAATTTCGGAATCCACGGCATACGGTTCGTCCGCCTTAAGTTCATAGAATTTTCTGAACACCGGAAAGCCGTTGTTGAGCGACAGCCTGTCCGACATGTATATGTCTTCGTCCAAATTAAGAATATCCACGAACGCCGACGCTTGCATTTCGGCGGTGCTTTTGCCATAAATATCGACCGCCGTGCCGCCGCCGAATGCAATGGGATCGAAAGCGAACAGCTCGTCATTATAATATATCGAAAATATCGTTCCGCCGTTGTTAAGCGCCACGGCTGCTCCCGAAAGTGCGTTTACCTCGCAGCCGACGTAGCAATATCTTATGTTGCCGAGGTTCAATAAAACTAATCCGCCCGCCTCGTCGGACGCTATAGTGCCGATATTATAACAGTTTTCGATAAGGCCGCTGTTTTTATATAGGATGCCGCCCACCGATATTCCTTCGATAACGCCCGAGTTATAGCTGTATAAAATCGAACCGTTGCCGCTCTGCAGCGAGGCAATACCGCCGGTCATTAAGCCGGTTGATTTGATTTTGCCCTCGTTATAGCAATATTCGATGCGGGAAGTGCCTTCGCATTGACCCGCGATGCCGCCCGCATAATCTGCGCTCGAGTAAACTTCGCCGAGGTTATAGGAATCGATAATTAGGTCATGGTTAATTCCGGCGATGCCGCCCACAACGTAACTACCCGAAATGAAGCCGTCGTTATAGCTCTCCTTTATCACGCCTTCGTTTATGCCGACTATGCCGCCCACGTAATATTCGGAGGAGTCGATGTCGCCTTCGTTAAAGCTTTGGACGACGAAACCGTATTCTGAAACATGTCCCGCTAGGCCGCCTGCATAGCGGGGAGCCGAAACCGAGCCGAAGTTCTTGCAGTTATTAATTTGGCCGCCCGTAAGAATCTGTCCCGCGATACCGCCGGCGAGCTCTACGGTCGCGCTGACTTCGGCGGTATTTTTGCACGTATACATAAATTGTGAGCTTTGACCCGCTATGCCGCCTACGTATCTTGCGCCGCCGATTTCGCCCGCGGTTTCGCAAAATTCTATGTATCCGCCTTGATAAATGCCGGTTATGCCGCCGACATAATTGTGGTCACCCTTTATTATTCCCGAAACCTTGCATTCATAAATGACGCCGCTATTTATGCCCGCAATACCGCCGATTTGGTCATACCCGTATATGTAGCAAAAATCCAGTGTGACGTTTCTGACTTCGCCATTCTCGTCCAAACACCCGAAAAGCCCCAGGACGTTTGTTAACGGCTCGCTTATATATAGGCCGGAAATTTTATGTCCTTCCCTTCCAATATGCCCGCAAAAGGATTGGACATCGAGCCTATCGGCAACCAATTCCGCACAGGAGGTGTTGTGTCCCAATTCTCAAAGTCGCCAACGTCGTTCAAAAGAATGTCGGCACCGAGATAGAAAAACTTGCCCTCCATATCGTTGCCGGCATTGACCAAAGATGCCAGGCCGGCAAGCTGTTCCGCCGTATCCAGCGTGAATTCGGAGTCAACGGCATTATACCAATCGGTATCGATGTTGCCGTCCCATACGGTTCCTGACGCATCGGCGGCGGCCGGGTTAAGCCCGACCAACTGCAAGACCACAATCAGAGCCAATGCAAAAGCATGGCCGCCATTGACGCCTTTCTCATAAATCCTTTCATCTTGAACAACATAGGAACTCCCTCCAAAGCAATTCATTTGAGTGAATATTTAGTTACATTCGACCTTGACGAGCGCGGGGAAGATTCTAATAAAGTAAGAACGCACACCCCGAAAACGCAGGCTAATTGAGCCCGTGTTAGAATTATAAAATCTGCCGCGCCAAAGATCAATAACATTTTTTACATTTCTTGCCGATTTGTTAAAAATATTTTTATTGCCTTCCAAATATAACAAAAAAGGATATACGTATAATTATCCGCATATCAAAAAACAAAAAAAGCGAGTTTTTTCGACTCGCTTCATTTATTAAATTTATTAAATTTAATCTTAAGATAAAATTATTGCTTAGTCTGCATGGCACGCATTGAATTTAACACTGCTAAGAGGGTGACTCCAACGTCGGCAAACACGGCATGCCACATCGCGGCGTAGCCCAAGGCGCCCAAAATTAGGACGGCGGCCTTGACGCCGAGCGCGAAGGCAATGTTTTCGGCCACTATGAGGCGCGTCTTTTTGGCGGTTGCCGCCGCCGCCACCAGTTTGGATGGCTCGTCGCTCATTATGACGACGTCGGCGGCCTCGATTGCGGCGTCGGAGCCTATCGCGCCCATCGCCACGCCGATATCGGCGCGGGCGAGCACGGCTGCATCGTTAATGCCGTCGCCCACGAACGCCACGTTGCCGCGGCCTTTATCCCGCATGATTTCTTCCAGCTTTTCCACCTTCTCTTGGGGGAGCAGCCCGAAATGGACGCCGTCCAAAGCAAGCGCCTGCGAAACCTTGTTTGCGGCCGCCTCGCCGTCGCCCGTCAGCATGACGATTTTTTGGACGCCCGAAGCCCTGAGCCCATCCACCGCCGCTAAGGCGTCGTCCTTTATTTCGTCGGATATGGCGAGAGTTCCCGCGAGCGCGCCGTCAACGGCGAGGTAAATTATCGTTGCCGCGGCGTCCGAGTGAAGCTCGAAAGCAATGCCGAGTTCGGCCATAAGGTCGGCGTTGCCCGCCGCCACTCTCCTGCCGTCGACGGTAGCCGTGATTCCCTTGCCCGCGATTTCTTTATAGTCGGACACCGCGCCCGCGTTTATTTCGCCGCCGAATGCGGCTGTTACCGAGGCCGCTATCGGGTGATTTGAGCCCGATTCGGCGTGGGCGGCTAGATATAGAAGGTCGGACTCTGAAAAGCCGTTTTCGGTTTTAATTTCGGTGACCTTAAAGACGCCTTTCGTCAGCGTGCCCGTCTTGTCGAAGACGACGGCGCCGATATTGCTCAAAGCCTCCAGAAAGTTTCCGCCTTTAACCAGCACGCCCAGCCGCGAGGCGCCGCCTATGCCGCCGAATATGCCGAGCGGCACCGATATGACGAGGGCGCAGGGGCAGGATACCACCAAAAACACAAGCGCGCGCCTTATCCATTCCGAAAACGCCGCGCCCGTTGCAAGCGGCGGAATGAGGGCAAGCGCGGCCGCCGCCAGCACGACGAGCGGCGTATAGATTTTGGCAAATTTAGTAATAAAGCTTTCGACCGTCGATTTTTTGGAGGAGGCGTTTTGGACGAGCTCTAAAATTTTGGAGACCGTCGATTCGCCGAAAGGCTTCTTGACGCGCACGGTAAGAAAGCCGTTTAAATTGAGAGAGCCCGAAAGGACGGCGTTGCCCGCCTCGACGTCCTTAGGCAGCGATTCGCCCGTCAGCGCGGAGAGGTCCATCGCCGCATGCCCCTCCTCGACGACGCCGTCCAAAGGCACCTTTTCGCCCGCCCTCACTATGATGAGGTCGTCGATTTTGACATCCTCGGGCGAGACGCGCGCAACTCCGCTTTCGGTCCTTAAGTTGGCGTAGTCGGGGCGAATGTCCATAAGCTCGGCTATCGAGCGGCGGGAACGGCGGACGGCAAGACGGCTGAAGGCCTCGCCGATTTGATAAAACAGCATGACGGCGACCCCTTCGGGATATTCGGCAATGGCAAAAGCGCCCGCCGTCGCCAAACTCATTAAAAAGTTCTCGTCAAAGACGCGGCCTTTTAAAATGTTTTTGAGCGCGGTAAAGACGACTTCGCCGCCAATTAAAACGTAGCTGGAAATATAGAGCGCGAGCTCGGCTTTTTTAGGCAGTTTAAACGCAAGCGCAATGAAAAAGAGTGCGGCGCCGATGATTAAGGCTACCGAGCGAAAGACGTTAATTCTTTTTTCCCGAGCGTCTTCCAAAACCCCTTCAACTTTTTTTCCGTTTCGAAGCTCGACGGCTTTAACCTTGCTTTCCGTTTTTTTGACGGCTTTTATTATGCGCTCCGACACCCCCGCCGACCCGTAAACCTCGGCATAGAGTTTTTGGGCGGCAAAATCGACCTCGGCGCGCGCCACGCCATCCGTCTCGCGGACGGCCGCCGCAATCTTTTCGGCGCAGACGGCGCAGTCCAGCCCGCCTAAGGCGAATTCCTTTTTGATTGTATCGTTGTTAGTCAATTCTTTGTTCAAGTTTTCCATAATCCAGCCGCCTCAATAGTCTATGTTGCAGAAGATATCTTTAAATTGAACGGTTGATAATTTGTTCAACCGTGCCCGCTAAAAAAAGCGTTACAACGCTTTTTTTCATTATTCCGTAATGTGAAGTAAGCCCTGCGTGAAAATTGTGCCCACGTGGCCGTCGTCGAGCGAATAGTAAACGACCTTGCCCTCTTTGCGATACTTCACCAGCTTAGTTTGGCGCAGCGCGCGGAGCTGATGAGAGATGGCGGACTTAGTCATTTTCAAAAGCGCGGCTATGTCGCAGACGCACATCTCCGACTTCAAAAGGGCGCAGATAATCTTTATTCTCGTCGAGTCGCCCAGCATCTTGAAAAGGTCGGCGAGGTCGAGCAGTTTTTCCTCGGCGGGCATCTGCTTTTTTACCGCCGCCACCACTTCCTTGTGAATTACGGTGCAGTCGCATCTATCCTCATTATCTTTAATCATTTTTCCCTCCAAACAGTTGAACGGTTGCGCAATCATTATATGTATTTCCGTGGGTAAAGTCAAGTGAAAATTAATATTTTTTTCTTATGAGCGAAGCCTAAAATTCCTATTAAAAAAATTTGTGACAAAATCACCCGCGCTCTCGTTTTTAAGGAAATTTTAGTATATAATGAGTTTAAACAAAAAAGCTTATAAGCGGCTTTTACAAATTATTTCCTTTCATTTAAGGATAATAAAAGCGGGGACGCCGGAAAAGGAATATATGGAAAAAACGTTTGCGGTGGCGGGAATGAGCTGCGCGGGCTGCGCGGCGAGAGTGGAAAAGACGGTGGCGAAGACGGAGGGCGTTAATAAGGCCTATGTCAATTTCGCCGCCGAAAAGTTGACCGTTGAGTTCGACGAAAATATGACGAGCGCCGAAGCTATTAAGGAAGCGGTGGCGCGCGCCGGATATGAATTGATTGAGTCATCCTCAGAAAAGACCGTTCATCTTAGCATTTCGGGCATGTCGTGCTCGGCTTGCGCTATTTCGCTTGAAAAAGCGCTTTTAAAGGTCAAGGGCGTGACGGGCGCTTCGGTCAACCTTGCCGCCGAGAAAGCGGCGGTTACCTATAACCCGCGCCTGACTAAGCTTCCGCTTATCAAAGCGGCCGTGGATGCGGCGGGGTTTTCGGCAGTCGAAGCAAAGACGGAGGAAGCCGGCCGCGCCGACATAAGAAAGCAAAAAGAAATACGGGCGCTTTGGATTAAGTTTATCATTTCGGCGGCCTTTGCGCTGCCCCTTCTTTACTTTGCGATGGCGCCCATGATACCGGGGTTGAACGCGCCCGTTCCCCGCTCGGTAGATCCGATGGCAAATCCCCTCAATTACGCCGTTTTGCAGCTGGCGCTGACGCTTCCCATTCTCGCGGCGGGCTATAAATTTTTTACCGTCGGCTATAAACTGCTCTTTAAGCTTCGCCCCAATATGGACAGCCTTATCGCGCTGGGCACGACGGCGGCGGCGGGTTACAGCATCTATCAGCTTATCGCGATAGCCTTGGGCGCGCACGGCGGCGCGCACCGCCTTTATTTCGAGTCGGCGGGCGCCATCATCACGCTGATTTTGCTGGGTAAGTCACTCGAAGCGCTAAGCAAAGGGCGGGCGGGCGAAGCCATAAAAAAACTGATGGGACTCGCGCCCAAAACCGCCGTCATATTAAAGGACGGCGCCGAGCTCGCCGTATCGATTGACGAGGTCGAGCCCGGCGACATTCTCTTGGTTAAACCGGGCGAAAAGTTTGCCGTCGACGGCGTGGCAATCGAGGGCTTCGCATCCGTCGACGAGTCGATGATGACGGGCGAGAGTATGCCCATAGAGAAAAAGGCGGGTGACAAAGTCTTTGCCGCCAGCCTCAACCTTAACGGCCTTTTGAAATATAAAGCTGAAAAAGTGGGCGGCGACACCGCGCTTGCCCAAATCATCAAGCTTGTCGAGGAAGCCCAAGGCAGCAAGGCGCCGATAGCCAAGCTCGCCGATGTCGTTTCGGGCTGGTTCGTGCCCGCCGTGCTCGGTATAGCTCTTATTGCCTTCGCGGGTTGGATGATAGGCGGCGCGGGCGCTTCCTTCGCGGTTCAAGTCATGATTTCGGTGCTCGTCATCGCCTGCCCCTGCGCTTTGGGGCTTGCTACGCCGACCGCCATCATGGTGGCGACGGGCGTGGGCGCCAAGTTCGGCATATTGATAAAGGGCGGCGAAGCGCTGGAGACCACCCACAAAATAGACACCGTTGTCTTTGACAAGACGGGCACAATCACCGAGGGCAAGCCTCAAGTGACCGATATAACCCTGCTCGATGAAAACTTAAATGAGGACGAGCTGTTGACGCTGGCCGCCTCGGCGGAAAAGGGCTCGGAGCACCCTCTCGGCGCGGCAATCGTCCGCGCCGCAAAAGAACGCGGACTCGCGCTTTTTGAGACCGAAGCGTTCGAGGCGCGGGCTGGGCTGGGAATATCGGCGGAAATAGCCGGCAAAAAGATTTTGATAGGCAATCAAAAGCTGATGCGCCAATTCGGCGTGGATGGGCTTGGGGACGCCGCCGTTGCTTTCGCCGCCTCGGGCAAGACGCCGATGTATGTCGCGGCGGACGGAAGACCGGTCGGAATTATCGCCGTTGCCGACGTCATCAAGCCGACGAGCAGCCTCGCCGTAGCGGAACTTAAGCGTATGGGCATTGAATCGGTCATGCTGACGGGCGACAATAAAGCGGCCGCCGAAGCCATCGCCAAAGAGGCGGGAATCGAACACGTGCTCGCCGAGGTGCTGCCGGGCGAAAAAGCCCAGAAGGTCAAGGAGCTTAAAGAGCAAGGGAAAAAGGTCGCCATGGTGGGCGACGGCATCAACGACGCGCCCGCGCTTGCCGAGGCCGACATAGGAATAGCAATCGGCTCGGGAACGGACGTCGCCATGGAATCGGCCGACATCGTGCTGATGCGGAGCGATCCCGCCGACGTTGCCGCCGCCATCAGGCTGGGAAGAAGCACTATACGGAATATCAAGCAAAACCTGTTTTGGGCGTTCGGCTACAACACCGCGGGCATACCGATAGCGGCCGGCCTCTTATATCTTTTCGGCGGCCCCCTGCTTGAGCCCGCCTTCGCGGCGGCGGCAATGTCCATAAGCTCAATCTCCGTCGTCCTCAACGCTCTCCGCCTTAAAAGGTTTAAGCGGAATTAAAACACTGCGCCCGCTCTGCAAGCTAATTCAAATTCAAAATTAGATTTAGTAACCTTTGACTAATTTTAAAACAATAACAAGGTTAAAAAAAGAAAGGTAAAACACAACGAAATAGCCCGTTAGAAAACTAAAATTAATAAGCGCTCGGAAAACCGAGCGCTTTTTCTATTCTTTGGACGAGGGAATTTTTAATAGAAAGTGGTTTTTTTTAAAATCTAAAATTCCCTCGGCTTTGAGGCGGCCGAGCTCGCTGCTCATCGCGCTTCTGTCGACCGAAAGATATGCGGCAAGCTGCTCGCGGTTGTAGGGAATGGAAAATTCCATTGCACCGGCGCGTTTGGACTCCTGCTCGAGGTAGCTCAAAAGCTTTTCCCGCGTGCTCCGCTTGGTCAAAACCTCCAGCTTTTTGGTGAGTTTTAAATTCTTTTCGGCGAGCGCGGTAACAAGGTTGTTAATGATTGACTTGTGATAGGAGCAGCATTCGGCGCAGGGGGCAATGAGCTTTTTGGCGGCGAACGTTATGACGTTGCTTTCCTTCGCCGCTATTATGTCGAAGGGCGCCCGCCCTTCCTCGGAATACGCCGCCGACTCGCCGAACAAATCGCCCTCTGTAAGTTTTGCGATGATGTTTTCGCGCCCGAAATAGTCGGTGATGGAAAGGTGCAGTTCGCCGTCCAAAACTATGCCAAGCTTGGTTATCGGGCTTCCCTCCGACAAAATCAGCGTATTTTTCTCAAAAATCTTTTTTTCGGCCGACATGCAGGAGAGAAGCTTCAAAATCTCCTCGCCCGATAGCCCCCGCATTATGCCTACCTTTTCAAGCACTGCCAAAAAACTTTTCATATAACCTCATTTCGTTGTTTTTACAATGGCCTTTACGGCCTCAGTATAATACAATACCGTTGAAAAGTCCAGAACTTTGTTATTAGAGGCAGTTTATCTTTAAAAGGAATCGGCAGAAAGCCAAAACCGCAAATACAAGGTTTAAGCGCATAATAAATTAGGTAATTTATTTAAAGAAGCTTACTATATTAAATATATAATTCGGGAGGGCAAGGCAATGCTAAGACAAATAATCAAAATCAATGAGGACCTCTGCACGGGATGCGGGCTGTGCGTGACGGCCTGCCACGAGGGCGCGATAGGGCTTGTCGACGGCAAAGCCAAGCTTCTCCGCGACGACTATTGCGACGGGCTGGGCAACTGCCTGCCCGCCTGCCCGACAGGCGCCATCTCTTTCGAGCAGAGGGAGGCCGCCGAATACAACGAGGAGGAGGTCAAGAAAAACATGGAATTGAAAAAGACCGAGGCCGCGCAAGTCAAGCCGCATGCGGAAGGGTTGACGCCCGAAAAAATGCGGGAAGAAAATATGGCCGCCGTCAAAAATTTAGCCTGCGGCTGCCCGGGCACTGCGGCAAGGGCGATTAACCGTGAAGCCGCGGCCTGTCCAAGCGCCGAAAAGTCTCGGGATTTCGATGCGGGCGAAAGCGAGCTTCGGCAGTGGCCCGTTCAAATCAAGCTCGTCAACCCGCATGCATCCTACCTTCAGGGCGCCAGGCTCCTTATTGCCGCCGACTGCACCGCCTACGCCTACGCGCGTTTCCACCGCGATTTCATTAAAAACCACATCACGCTGATTGGCTGCCCCAAGCTCGACGCCGGCGACTACGCCGAAAAGCTGACCGAAATTTTGAAAACCAACGACATCAAGTCGCTTAAAGTCGTCAGAATGGAAGTTCCCTGCTGCGGCGGCATAGCGAGCGCCGCAATCGCCGCGCTCAAAGCAAGCGGCAAAATGATTCCTTGGCAGGTAGTCACTATCTCCACCGACGGACGCATTTTGGAGGATTAGGTTTAAAAATTAAGTATTTACACCAATCAAAGAAAAGACGCGAATAGATAGTTACTTGATTTTACGAAAAAATAAAAAGCAAACACTAATGATAATTCACAAAACGCCACTTAAAAGTGGCGTTTTGGCTTAATAAACCTTATTTTGCGGCAAAAAAGCTACTCGGCTTCGTCGGAATCCGAGTTTTCCTCGGGCAAGACTTCGGGAGCTTGGGAAATGTCCGCCTCGGGAGCCGGCGCAAGCCGCGCCGCGCGTTTGCTTCTGACTATGCCGAGCGCACATGAGAGGGCAAACAGCACGAATAGCACGGAGAAGTAGCCGATGTGAAACGCCGTGAACTCGCCTTCCGATATGCCAAGAAGCGAAATACCGACCAAAGCGACGGCGACGGCGGCATACTGCGCGATTTTGAGCTTTTCCTTTAAAAAGATGCTTGAGAATATGACCGAAAACACGCTGTATGTAGCGACCAAGGGCGCGGTGATGATGGCTTTGTCGGCCATGGCGAAGACGTAGAAAAACTGCCCCGCCGTCTCCAAAACGGCGGCAATCCAGACGTTGCCGTCCTTTTTGATTTTAAAGGGCGCCTTCTTCACCGCGAGCACGATGCCGCAGACGACGGCGACTAAAAGGAAGGTGAACTCGTAGGCGATGAGCGCGGCGTCCTCGCTTATGAGCTCGAGCTCGTCCAAATAGATGGCGTCGGCGAAGGTGCCGAGCGCGTCCAAAACGCAGTAAAGAATGGGGAATAGGATGGCAAAAAAGCTCAAGGAGTATTTTTTGTTTTCGCCGAGTTTAAGCTCCGCCCTGCTTTTTTCAAAGACGGCAATGCCTACGACGCCCGCCGTAATGACGCATATCCCCGCAATCTCAAGCGCGCCGAGTTCGTATGGCGGAAAGAATTTGAAAACGTAGGAAGAAATCAAAATGAAGACGGTGACGAGGGCGCCCGAAGCGTTTTGAACGGGCGAGGACACCGAAAGCAGAAGATACCTCAGCCCGATGTAGCCGACTACCATCGACAGGATATAGAGGGCCGACACCGGCAGATATCGCACCATGTCGAAGAATCGGAAATCAACTTTATTTGCAAAAAGATAAATTATGGCGTGAATTCCCATGACGACGCCGACGGCGACGGCGATTTTCAAATGGCTGAAACGGTCGTCGGGGCGCGAGCCGCGCTTATAAAATAAATCGGCGCCGCCCCAGGCGAGCGCGGTGACCATGGCGAAGAGAAACCACATAAAAGAACCTCGAATTTTCCCAGATTATAGCATAAAGCAGAGCAAACTCAAAACAGTTAAGCGATTTTGTCTTGATTTTTTGATAATTGAATTATGTAATTCACTTAAATTTACGCTATATTTTGAAAAGAAGGCAAAGCCCCAGCGTCAAAAGCGCGGTGACGGCCGCCTGAGTAATTTTGAAAAGCGCGAGATAGCCGAATTTTATTTTGCATTTGGAAAGAAACATGTGCGATTGAAAGAGCACCGAAAGCCCGCCGAAAGCGGCGGCAAAGGCGGCCACCGCAGCTTTAAAAGCCATGGACGCATTCAACCCCGCCGCCGCAACACAGCCCCGCGTCATCTCAATCAGAGAAACCAAAACCGCTGAAACAAATGATGCCGCGGGCGCGTCAAAAATCCGCTCCACCGCCGAAAAGACGCCGATTAAAGAAAATAAATCCACCACTACCGAAAACACCGCGATAAATCCGCCGACGGCGGCGACCGAAAGCACGGCGCCGTTTATGCTGTCGGAAAGAAGCCTGTCGCCGTCAATCAGCGGCGCGAAAATCACCCGCTGCTCGCGGCTTTTTACCTTTTTGCCGCGATAGAAAAGCGCGTTTATAAGCGCGCCCAAATAGTGCGCGGCAAGCATGACGTAGCCCGCCGCCTCAGAAACAAGCATGGAGGCGCCGACGGCGCCCACGATAAAGAGCGGCCCCGAAGTTGACGACAAGGGCGCCGCCCGCTTGGCGTCTCCTTCCGAAAACACGCCCGCCGAATAAAAATCGGAGATAAGCTTTGCGCCCACGGGATAGCCCGAAAGCAGGCTCATGAAAAATATATACGCCGTCTCGGGCGGCGCCCTGAAGAGCCGCGACATCGGCTTTTGGAAGGCGCGGGACAGTCCGTCGGCGGCGCCGAGGCCGGTCAAAAGCTTGGAAAAAAAGAAAAACGGAAAGAGAGCCGGCAGCACGGCGACGGCAAAAATCTTAAGCCCGCTTGACACCGACGCCAAAAACCTCTCGGGAAATATCACAAGCGCCAGCATGACGGCGGAGCACGCCGCAATCAGTGCCAACCTTTGAAATCTGTTCATAATAAAGCATATGGCGACCGTAAACGCGGTATTCGCAAAAAATTTATTCAGAAAAATTAAATATTATTCAAAATAAGCTTAAATTTAGTTGCATTTATAAAAAAACGCGCTATAATGATGTATAAATATAAGTCGGGAGAAGCTTTCAATGGAAAAATCAATCAAAAAAATCGTTTTAGCGTATTCGGGCGGTCTGGATACCTCGGTCATCATTCCTTGGCTCCACGATAACTATGAGGGCGCCGAGGTCGTCGCGGTGTCGGTCGACGTCGGACAAGGCACCGAGCTCGACGGCCTTGAGGAAAAGGCAATCAAGACGGGCGCCTCCAAGCTTTACATAGTCGACGCCAAAGAGGAGTTCATCACCGACTACATCTACCCCACGCTTAAGGCTGGCGCGGTCTACGAGGGCGAATATCTTTTGGGCACCTCATTCGCGCGTCCGATAATAGCCAAAAAACTGGTCGAAATCGCACTCAAAGAAGGCGCCGACGCCATCTGCCACGGCTGCACCGGCAAGGGCAACGACCAGGTGCGCTTCGAGCTCACCATCAAGGCGTTCGCGCCCGGCATGAAGATTATAGCCCCTTGGCGCGTCTGGGAAATTAAGTCGCGCGAAGAGGAGATAGACTACGCCGAAAAGAAAGGCGTGCCGCTTAAAATCAACCGCGAAACCAATT
>DAOTKC010000032.1:0-17578 GCA_035449045.1 Eubacteriales bacterium | reverse complement strand
AGACGGTAGTATTGATAACAAAGAAAAATGATTGAGTGCGCTGAAAACCCTTATATATCAAGGGTTGTAGCACACGTGGGCACAAAACCCATTGAACGAAAAACATGAAAATATCGCTTCGCGGAAACAAGTCCATAAAGGCAGTATTTGATAGTTAAGTGGTCAGGTTAGATGTCATAGCCCCGCGAGTGGTCGGGTTAGATGTCAGCGTTGGCGAGTGGTCAGGTTAGATGTTTTTTCGGAAATTTTTGAGGTTGTGTGGTCAGGTTGGATGTAGGTGTGGAAATGAGCTATTTTTGCAGCGCTATATAAGTATTTGGTTCTTTTACTGTGAATCGTAATAAAGTTTTAAATGATACTCCATGAGTGATAGACACACCAGCACATCAATTCTATGAAACATAGGTTGATAATTATTGCACTGCACCGATAATGAAAGTGAAAGGAGGGAAATAAATATGGATTTGAATAAAACTGGGTTGTTTATATCTGCTCTGCGAAAGCAAAACGGGTTGACACAAAAAGAATTGGCTGAAAAAATAGGCGTTACAGATAAAGCTGTATCGCGTTGGGAAACAGGAAAAGGATTTCCTGATGTTTCTATCCTTAAGTTACTTGCGGAGGTGTTGAATGTGTCTATTACTGAAATAGTAAACGGCGAAAAACCATACCTGAAAATATTGAGGAAAAGTCGGATAATGCTATCATTGAAGCTTTAAATTATTCAAAGCAAATGAGCAAAAAAACAATCGGCGTCTTGCTGTTAATCGCCGGATTAGGATTGATTGTGTATCCACTCATTTCTACAGGTATAAGAGGCTTTTCAATATTTATATTCTTAGGAATTGTCGTTGCTATAACAGCAATTGTCATATTAAGTTATAGAAAACCAGCTATAAAGGATGGGAGAAAAACCATGAGATTATCAAGATACTTATCAGGGATTATTTCACTTATCGCAATGACTGCTACTCTTATTTTAGAGATGTTGCCAAGCGGAGCGGTTTTGATTTTTGCTTCTGGCCCCGATGAAAGAATTAAGCAAACATTTTCATATTTTAGTTTAACCCCATTTGGATATGCAAATTTTTTCCCTCTTTTAACTGCTCTTTTAACAGTTGTTGTTACCATACTGACTACTATTGTAATTATAAAAAGGGTAAATGTTACACGACTTCAAAATACGGTTTTTATCTGTACAGTTATCGCATTGATATTTTCTATCATTCCAATTTTAATGTTTGGTACTGGCTATATGAGTGTGGTAGGAATTTTCATAACAATTTTGCTACTAGTATCGTTGATATTTCAGGCACTCTCTAACAGAAAATAGAAAACGAAAAATACAGACCAGACATCAAGGTGATGCTATCGTTCCACCTCGAAACTCTGGTTTGTCTTATACGCAAATAAGCAAAAATAGGACTAATGCATATCTGTGACATCATACAAAAATATTACAAATGTAAGTTTTACTCAGAAAGATTTTTGGGAAAATATCTTCCTATATTGAAAACCATGGCGCAGAAGCATTTATCAAAATTATGAGTTAATCTTTAATATGATATAAAAAATCGGTCTAAAAGTTTAGACCGATTTTTTGTAACGGAGTATCCGTTTATTATGTTGTTTTATGAATATTACTTAAGGCCTTATTCATCTTGCAGGGCGTCGTAGCCGACGTCGCCGGTGCGGATTCGGATGACGTTTTCGACGTCGTAGATGAAGATTTTGCCGTCGCCCATGTTGCCGGTGTAGAGCGCTTTTTTGATGGCTTCCACTACCGTTTCGGTGGGTATCTTGCACACGACGATATCAACCTGAACTTTGGGCAGCAGCCGCGTTTTTACCGGCACGCCGCGATAAAATTCGGTGTATCCCTTTTGTATGCCGTAACCCAGCACGTTAGTCACCGTCAAGCCCGTTATGCCGATTTTATCAAGCGCCGTTTGAAGCTCGGTAAATTTGTCCTGATTCGTGATGACGGTAATTTTTGTCATCTTGGCGCCCTTCCGCACGCGAGTTACCATGGGTATGGCGGCTTCTACCGGCACCGCTTCGGCCGGAGCTTGCTCGGAAGGTGCTGCTACTAAAACCGCGTCGCCGTTGGGCGCGGTCGCGGCGATGATGGGGGCAACCAAGGCGAAATCGGGATACGCTTCATTTCCGTGCTCGCCGATGTCGAGTCCTCTGAGTTCTTCACTAAGGCTGACACGGATGCCGACCGTCTTTTTGAGCGCCAGCCAGACGAGCGCAGACGTTGCGAATACGAAGGCGCCGACGACGACAACACCCAGCGTTTCGACGCCGAGCAACCTGAATCCGCCGCCGAAAAACAGGCCGTTGGCGGTGGAAAGGCTGGTTACGCCTTCCTTGGCGAAGAGTCCGACGCAGAGCGTTCCGAAAATTCCGCAGACCAAATGCACCGAGGTCGCGCCCACGGGATCGTCAACCTTAATTTTGTCAAAGAACAGCACGGCGAACACGACAATAACACCTGCGATTGCGCCGATAAGCATTGAGCTTGCCACGCTGACGTATGCGCAACCGGCCGTTATCGCCACAAGGCCGGCCAGGCATCCGTTGATAGTCATTCCGAGATCGGGCTTGCCGATGAAAATCCACGATACCACGGTTGAAGTGATGACGGCGGCAATAGCCGAAGTGTTTGTGGTAACTAAAATATGGACGACGTCGGCGGGATTTTGGAAGCTCATCGTGGAGCCGGGGTTGAAGCCGAACCAGCCCAGCCACAGCACGAATAGTCCGATAACCGCCAAAGACATATTGTGGCCGGGGATTGCCTTGGGCTTTCCGTTTTTATCGTATTTTCCGTGACGCGGACCGAGTATGATGGCTCCCGCAAGCGCCGCCCAGCCGCCAACCGAGTGGACTACGGTATCGCCCGCGAAGTCCATAAATCCCAACTTGGCAAGCCAGCCGCCGCCCCAAATCCAATGGCCGATAATTGGATAAATCACAAGAGTCAGGATGAAAGAAAACAGTATAAAGGACAGATACTTGACGCGCTCGGCAACCGCTCCCGAAACTATAGTGGCGGCGGTGCCGCAGAACACCAGCTGGAAAAAGAACTTTCCCCAAAACGGCACTGAAGCGGTAAGGGTATTATCATAAAAAGAGTTGTCGCTTCCCATAATGAAGAGATGTTGAGTTCCGATGAACGGATTGTCGCCGCCGAACATCAAACCCCAGCCGAGCAGCATAAATCCTAGAGATGAGACGGCAAAGACGATAAAGTTCTTTGACAGGATATTGACGGTGTTCTTGGACCTCGCCAATCCCGATTCGACCGAGGCGAAGCCCAAATTCATAAAGAAGACGAGCGCGCCGGCGAAAACCACCCACAGGGTATCGACTATCATAGCCATGTCCATATTACATTCCTCCTAAGTAAAATCTTCAGTCCAAATTTTTTCGTTAAAAAACATAAGGCGCGTATTTATTTCGAACCGCTAATAAATACACGCCTTTGTGCCCATATGATATTGCTCGGCAATAGCAAGCCGCAGCATGCCATATTGCCGATATAAAAAAAGTGCCGTCGGCATAAAGCCACAGCACCTTTGCTCTTTTTCGTAATTATATTTTAGCCGATAAAGCTTTGTCAACAAAAAATTCGGGTTTGAGCAAAAAAAAATTTCTGTCCCCAAAATGTCGCGCCGGCAGTTATTCAAAACCGCGAAATAATGCACTCAAAATGTAACAATACTAATTGAGAGGGTAATCAAATGGTTTTCCAAAAATCGAAAATATGATAAAATTGAAAAAAGAACTTTAGATAAAACTAATAATTATTGCATTTGCGGGAGATGTGTTGTGCCGTAAGTGTGAAAGCTAAGTATGATTATGGAACGATGCTTACTACCTAATAAAGTTGCTATACCGATTTGACCTGCCGAGATAGCCGAGCGCCGGTTGAATGCCTGCCATAAAATGGAGATACATTATGATTTTGATAATAATATTTTTAATATTAACTGTTTTGATAGCCTTATCGCTTGTCACACTCTTGATTATGACGGCTTATTGTGCTATTATCGGCAGGAAAAAAATTACCCCAAAACATCTTACCCGCCTGAAAAGAACGTTGATATTCTTGGCAGTGATAATAGCATTGAACACGGGACTGGTTACCGTTTCTCAGTTTACCGCTTCCACCCCGCGTATCGTCGACGAAAACGGAAATACGCCCGAAAACAGCATTGCGGAGCTTATTAAACTTGAGCTGAACGGAAGGAAGCAGTGGATTAGCCTGAGAGGTTGGGACAAAAACGCTCCCGTCCTTCTCTTTCTTGCGGGCGGCCCCGGCGGCACGCAGATGGCGGCGGTGCGGCATGAGCTCGCCGAGCTTGAGAAGCATTTTGTCGTTGTCAACTGGGATCAGCCCGGTTCGGGAAAGTCCTATTACGCAGAGAGAATAAAAAACATTACGGCACAGACCTATATTGAAGACGGGCACGCTCTGACGGAGTATTTGAAGGAGCGCTTTTCGCAGCAAAAGATTTATCTGATGGGTGAATCGTGGGGCAGCGCTTTGGGGATTTTCCTTGCCTATGAGTATCCCGAGTCCTATCACGCATTTATCGGCACCGGTCAAATGATAGACTTTGCCGAAACCGAGCGAATGGATTACG
This sequence comes from Eubacteriales bacterium, assembly GCA_035449045.1. Taxonomy (GTDB): domain Bacteria; phylum Bacillota; class Clostridia; order Christensenellales; family CAG-917; genus DAOTKC01. The sequence continues at coordinate 12,923 of DAOTKC010000032.1, read as the reverse complement.
CAAAGGCCATGGAAATCGCGCAGGCCAACGGCGATACCGCTCTCGTAAAACGTCTTAAAGCGAACGGCGAACCGCCTTACTACGGAAATAACGTTACGATGAAAAGCGCGGTATATTTGAACTATCTCAGCGCTTATATGGCCAAAAACCCCGAGATTCACAATCCGGGCTACAACACCTTTAGGGACATCGGTTCCTCCGAATACGGGCTGCTCGATAAAATCAACTTTTTCCGAGGCATCGTCAACACGTTTAATCACGTGTATCAACAGCTTTATACTATCGATATGAGAACGGATTATACTAAACTTGAAGTGCCCGTCTATTTTTTCTTGGGACGACACGACGTCAACGCGCCCACTGTGCTGGTCGAGGAATATATGCAGGTTCTGGATGCGCCCGATAAAAAAATCATATGGTTTGAGCATTCCGGCCACAGCCCGTGGATAAACGAGCCGGAAAAGTTTGTTGAGGAGGTATTGTCATGCTTTACAACGGAAGAATAGGCAGTATTCAAAAGATTATTTTTCTTTCTCTCTTGATTGTCATTCTTATAGCGCTTTCGGCTTGCTCCGTGCCGAAGGGCAGCATTATTATTCTCGAGAATCCGAACGGAACGGGATTTACAATGGATTTCAAGGAGTGGAGCTCAAAAGACAAGTGTGAAATATCCCTTAACGAGGGCGACGTGCTGCAGATTGAAGTTTTTCGTGAAGGCGGAAAAATCGCCCTTACCGTCAGCGGCAAAAACGGCAGCGAACCTTATACCGGAAACGACCTTCAGTCGCGTAAATTCACTGTAACGGTCCATGAAACGGATAGATATGAAATACAAATTACCGGTAAAGGGGCAACGGGTAAGGTAATCGTCAAAAAAGTGGCTGCCGATACGGGTGCGTAACTCAAAATGTGAGGGAGCAAACACATCGGAAAGACAAATGGAAAGGTGAAATTCTTTCAAATATTTTTGATAAAAGTTATTGACATATGTCAGAAACTGCGTATAATAATAAATGACATATGTCATAAACAATAAAGGAGGTATTCATTATGCCGGGTAGAGATGGAACAGGTCCTTTGGGGCAGGGTGCAATGACAGGTCGAGAATTGGGCGTGTGCGTCAACGGAAACAGAACCTTATATGGAAGAGGCTTAGGTCGCGGGTTAAATTGCAGAAGAGTGATTAATCCCGTATATGCGGATTCAAAAGAAGCGTTGACGGAGCAGAAAGCCGTATTGGAAGCAAAACTCGAAGCTATTAACAAGCAATTGAATAAATAGCAAAAATACAAAAGGAAGCAAGGGGACGCCCTATGCTTTCCTTTTAAGAGGTAAAAATTATGCCTAGACCGAAAAAATGGAGAAAGGTTTGCTGTCTTCCCGAAGTCAATCGTTTCGGGCCGCTTAACGGCGGTTTTAATGAAGATTGCGTTATAATGTCAGTTGATGAATATGAGACTGTCAGACTCATTGATTTAGAGGGTATGAAGCAGGAAGAATGCTCCGAACAAATGAATATAGCTCGTACAACAGTACAAGGAATATACGATGCCGCAAGAAAAAAAATTGCCGATTCACTTGTTAACGGAAAAACGCTTATTATCGAAGGCGGCGAATATATGCTTTGCGACGGGCGCGGAGGACATTGCGGAGGAATGGGCTGCAGAAGGCACCAATTCGGACAAAATATGATAGAAGAAGATAAATAATGGAATATACGGATAAGACAATGGAGCATTTTATGTGTCCGCAGAATGTGGGAAGTATGCCGGATGCCGACGCTATGGGGGCATACGGAGATCCTTCCTGCGGGGACGCGTTAATGATGTTCATAAAAGTAGATAGAAATATAATAAAGGAAATCAGTTATTTGGTTTTCGGCTGTTGCGCGGCTATAGCGTCCGCCAGTATGACTTCTGTTTTGGCAAAAGGTAAAAGCTTGGAAGAAGCGGAAAAATTTTCCGACGAAGACATTTCGGTGGCATTAGGAGGCTTGCCCGAAATAAAAACGCATTGTTCCAATATAGGAATTTCTGCCTTGCGGAATGTTATAAAAAACTATAAAAATTCGAAATAAAGGAGTTTAATATGAGAATTGCATTACCAGTAAATGATAAAGATATAAAGTCTGAAATATGTCCATCCTTTGGGAGAACACCCTATTTTTTAATATATGATACGGCTGAAAAGTCCAGCGTATTTTTAGACAATCTTGCCGCACAAAGTGCCGGTGGAGCGGGGATTAAAGCCGCGCAAATGCTTATTGATCATTGCGTAAAGATAATCATCGCACCCAGATACGGCGAAAATGCCGCTAAGGTCTTAATCGACGGAGATATAAAGGTATATAAAAATATCGCCGGAACAGCAGAAGAAAACATTAAAGCATATGAAAACAATCAGCTTGATATTTTAGCCGACATACATCCAGGATTTCATAATCATGGGAACAAATAAAAGAATTGCTGTTTTAAGCGGAAAAGGCGGAACAGGAAAAACGCTAATAAGTGTAAACCTTGCTGCTGCGGACGGTAACGGATACTATGTAGATTGCGACGTGGAAGAACCTAACGGGCACCTTTACTTCAAGCCGCAAATTTGTGAAGAAAAGGCTGTTTTAGTTTTGATTCCTAAGGTTAACTATGAACTTTGCACAGGATGCAAGGATTGCGTGAATTTTTGTAAATTCAACGCTCTCGCTTTCGGTAAGAAAGTTATTCTTTTTAAGGAAATTTGCCACTCTTGCGGAGGTTGCGCGTTGGTTTGTTCGGATAAAGCGATTACCGAAACGGAAAAGACGGTGGGCATCGTGAATATCGGCATATCCGAAAATGTTAAAACAGTCGGCGGAATGATGAATACGGGAGAAGCGTCGGGAATTCCCATTATCAAAAAAATACTTGAATATATCAAGGATAAATCGGGCTATATTTTTATTGATTGCCCACCCGGAAGCGCATGCATCGTTATGGAAAGCATAAAAGACGCTGACTACTGTATTTTAGTTGCCGAGCCGACAATATTCGGCGCGCACAATCTCGCGATGGTTTATGAATTGGTAAGGCTTTTTGATAAGCCTTGCGGTGTTGTCCTTAATAAATGCACAGACGGACACAACCCGTCCGAAGAATTCTGCAGAGAAAAAGGTATTGAAATTCTTGTTAAAATTCCGTTTGATAAGGAACTCGGAGAGCTGAATTCCAACGGAAAAATCGCCGTAAGAGAAGATTATAAGAATAAAGAACTATTTTATTCACTTCTTAACAAGGTTAAGGAGGCTGTCGAATGAAACAATTATTAATTTTGAGCGGCAAAGGCGGAACTGGAAAAACAACCGTTGCGGGAGCATTTATTAAATTGAATAACGCGAAGGCTTATGCCGATTGCGATGTGGACGCACCGAATCTTCACCTTATAACCCGGCATAAAGATATGCCGATAAAGAAAGATTATTACGGCTTACCAAAAGCTCATATCGAAACAAATTCATGTATGGGATGCGGCTTATGTCAAACAAATTGCAGATTCGGAGCAATTAGTTATAATGATGGTTATTTTGTTGAGGGTAACGCATGCGAAGGCTGCGGCGTATGCGAACTTGTTTGCCCTGCGCATGCCGTATCACTAAAAAAAGCGGTAGCAGGAGAGCTTTTTCTTTACAAGGATGATTCGGTTTTTTCAACCGCAAAGCTCAAAATGGGAAGCGGAACATCCGGGAAATTAGTTACCGAAGTAAAAAAGCAGTTGATAGAGAATGCAAAAGAAGTTGACTTAGCTATAATAGACGGTTCGCCGGGAATAGGCTGCCCCGTTATCGCTTCGCTTTCGGGAGTGGATATGGCACTCATTGTTGCGGAACCCTCCGTTTCGGGTATAAGCGATATGGAAAGGATTATAAAAACCGCCCGTTATTTCGGGACGGAAATAGCCGTATGTGTCAATAAATATGATACAAATCTTGTTAATACCGAAAGAATAGAAGTTTTTTGCGCTAACAATGATATTGTATATGTCGGAAGAATCCCTTATGATTCCGCGGCTGTCGTCGCAATTAACAGTGGCAAAAGCATTGTTGAATTTGATTGCCCCGGCGGAAATGCCGTTAAAGCTGTTTATGCTCGTGTAATTGAAATAATGCAGAAGAAAGGTGATCTATGAGAATAGTCAGTTTGGTTGATAATGTATCGAATAATAAAAAATTGGGCTGCGAACACGGACTAAGCCTTTATGTTGAAACGGTGAAGCATAAACTATTGTTCGATTTAGGGGCAAGTTCTTTATTTGCCGAGAATGCGCTAGCACTCGGTGTGGATTTGAAAGCTATCGATACGGTAGTATTATCTCACGGACATTACGATCATGGCGGGGGATTGAAAACATTCTTAAATGTGAATGACAAAGCGGTGATTTATATAGAAAAAGATGCTTTCGGGGATTATTATTCGGAACGCGTATTCGGTAAGGAATATATCGGTTTGGATCAATCCTTATCGCAAAACTCAAGAATTGTTTTTGTAGACAATGATATGATTCTTGATGACGAGTTGAAATTGTTCTCGAGTGTCAATATAGTTGATGAAGGGTTTTCTCCTAATAAAAAACTAAAAGTAAGAATTGGGACGGAATATATAGAAGACGATTTTGCGCACGAACAAAATTTGATTATAAATTCCGATGGAGTGAAGGTGCTTATCGCTGGTTGCGCTCATAACGGCATCACGAATATCATCCGTAAGTTTGTTGAAATGGAGGGAGCAGATCCTAATTATGTGGTTAGCGGCTTTCATTTGTGGAATCCCAGTAGTGGAAAAAATGAAAATGAAACGGTGATTTACAGGGTAGGAAATAGTCTAAACAAACACAATACAAAATATTACACTTGTCATTGCACGGGTATAGAACCATATAAGAAGCTAAAAGAAATTCTAAATAACATAGTAGAGTATTTCGCAGCAGGCGATATGCTAAATTATAAAAAAGGAGTACAAAATGAGTAAAGATTGCGAGCATAATTGCAAAGATTGCAAGGAAGAATGCGAAGAAAGAGATTTGACAGAAAAACCAAATCAACTTAAGTAATATTTCTTGAAAGTTTTTGAGAGGGTAGCTGGAAATAGGCAAAAACGACAGAAAAACAACAAAAAAGACACACGATGGGAGCGAGTTTATACGCTCCTTTTTCGTGTGTCTTGGTGGTGGGCAATGAGGGACTCGAACCCCCGACTCCCTCCATGTGACGGAGGTACTCTACCAGCTGAGTCAATTGCCCTTATTTAGCCTTCAAAGAAGGCTTTTTTTCGTCTGGATTTAAATTTGTTATCGCTTGAGCGGTTTTACACCGGCTGTTTGGTAAAGCCCTTGCAAAATCGCCGTTGCTTACGATTGCATTAGAGTTAGGTTTACTCGTTTCCTAACCGCCCATTCCCTTGGCAAGCAGGTTGTGGACGCAAGGTAATGTAATCACGATTAATCCTTAAAGAGTTATCTTATCTACCGAAGGCCACGTCGATTTAGGCCGATAAAACTTCTTATTCCGGTTTGGCGGCTTTTTTGGTTTTCTTGGCGGGTTCGGCGGCGGTCTTGGCGGCGTTTTCGGCGTCGTATTTGGCCTTCAGCGGCGCGAGGGCGCGGGCGAGTGCGGAAATCTTTCTGGCCGCGGTGTTGGCTTGATAGACGCCGTCCGACTTGGCGGCATTAATGAGGCTCTCGCATTCCCTTAAAAGCTTGCTTGCGGCCTCGTAATCGGCGGCGGCGAGCGCGGCGTTATATTTCTTTATAGCGGTCTTGATGCGCGACTTTTTGGCGGCGTTAATTTTTCTTTCTTCTTCCGATATCAAGACGCGCTTTTTGGCGGATTTAATGTTTGCCATATTTTCTCCTAATATAGTTCTTATTTAGCCTAAACATAGTAGCACATAGCGCGAAAGTTTGCAACAAAAAAGCGCGGTTTTTCCGAAAATTGTAGTGATGGAGCAGTGTAAAAATTGCTAATAAATAATTTCGGATTTGTTTTGATTTTAAGATATAAAATATAGATGTGTATGGATTTTACGGAAACGGCGATTTTTTTACCGATATGGCGGTTGAGGCGTTCGAGCGCGCCGCGCCTTTCGGAATAGAGAAAAAGTCGTTGCCCTACGGCATAACCAAAAGCGTCGTGCGGATTGTTACAGAAGAAGAAGCGCAAAGACTTAACCGAAAACGCGGTTTATATATCTCTTTTGATACCGAAAAGTCCTTTTTCAGAACAAAAGACTGCGAACGCGCCCTTGTCAACCAACTTGCACAGTCGCTTTCGGAGCTGACCGCGTTCAGGCTTCAAAGAGGGAAAACCGCGCTTGTCGCGGGGCTGGGCAACCAAGGTATGACTGCCGATTCGCTCGGCCCCAAAGTGCTCGGCAAACTCGAAATAGACGAAGCCAAGGACGAAAAGCGGCGGCTTGCCACGCTTGCGCCCGGCGTTAAGGGCGTGACGGGCATCGAGTCGTTCGACGTCATTAAGGGCGTGGTAGACCGATTAAAGCCTGCCGTCGTAATAGCGGTGGACACGCTGGCGTGCTCGAGGTCGTCGCGGCTCTATTCCTCCTTTCAAATTTCGACGGCGGGCGTCATTCCGGGCGGCGGCGTCGGCAACGACAAGCGCCCGCTCGACTTTGAATCGCTGGGCGTGCCCGTCATATCATTGGGTGTGCCGCTGGTGCTCTACGCGCGGACGCTGGTTTCGGAGAGCATAGCAAACTACGCCGAGCGCGTAAAATCGGAGATTAATTCATTCGAGCTCGCCCATGCGATTTCTGAAAGCCTGTTCGGCGATTATAACCTTGTCGTGACGCCTAAAGAAATTGATTTGATAGTGGAAAACTCGGCGGAAATTTTGGCGCGCGCCATCAACAAAGCTTTCTCATAAGTTTTTGCTTTCTTGCCTGCGCTTTTATCTTTGAAAACTTACACAGTTAACTCATATTTGTAAGTGTTTTTCCATCTGACAAGAAAATTGCGCCTCTTTAATGCGAAAAGGGAATATCCCGCGCATATTATAAGACTATGAAAATTGGGGTATTCGACAGCGGCATAGGCGGGCTTACCGTGCTTGCCGAGTTAACTCGGGCGTTTCCCGCCAACAAATACATATATTACGCCGACAACAAAAACGCGCCGTTCGGCGGTAAAAACGAGGCCGAGCTCGACGCCGTAATAGCGAACGCGCTGACCTATTTTTTAAAAAGGGGCGCCGAACACGCCGTCTTCGCTTGCAACACCACCTCGACGCTGCTTTTTAAGCGGGGACTCTTTTCGGACAGCTCTTATATGTCGGGAATATTGCCGCCAACTCCTCTGCGGCCGAGGCGGACGCTGCTTTTGGCCACCCCCGCAACCGTTCGAAATTTAACACCGCAAAGAGGATTAAAAACGGCGGGGATTGCCGAATTGGTGCCCGCCATCGAAAGTAACATAGGCAATTTGGAGAAAGTAAAGCCTGAAGTCATAAAACTGCTTCCCGACTTCCGGCGGATTGAAACGGTCATTTTGGGCTGCACTCACTATCCCTTTATTTCGGAATATATTGCCGAAAAATATCCCGGCGCCAAACTTATTACAGGCACGCCCGCGCTTTTGGAAAAATTAAGGTTGCGGTTTTGCGAAAGGATAGAAAAAGGCGAGGGCGGCGAAGTCGAATTTGAGTTTTCGGGCGAAAATAAAGCGAAGCTCTACGCTTCGCTGCTTGAAAAACTTGTTGAAAACAAATAGGTTAAATTTCGCTAATAATTCGTTTTACGCAATAAACGCGGTTTTAAGTGTATATTTAAAACACTTAAAGCGGCGTTTTTGCGATTTATTGAACTTAAAGCTTTTCGCCGGGCTTGGGATTTTTCTCTCTGTATTCCAAAAGGGCTTTGGTAAGCTGGTCGGGGCAGGAGGTATTGTTGCGGCAGCGTATGCCCTTCAATATCTCGATGACCTCGTCGATGGGACGGCCCTTTGTAAGCCTGGCTATCGCCTGCAGGCTGCCCGAACAGCCGCCGATGAACTTAAGATCGTAGAGCTTGTCGTCTTCGACGGTGAAAATGATTTCTCTGCTGCAAGTGCCGCGTGTCCGGAATGATGGCATATGTACTCCTTTTTGAGCCGAGGGCTCGGTTTTTCGCGCAAACTCAGCGCGGCGTTTCTTCAGTTTATAATCGATTCGTAAAGCTGGCCGTAGACCTGCGCCGCCTTGTTGACCCAATTATTGTAGATGCGGCTGGCGGTGGCACGGGAGGGAACAATCAGCTTGAGCTCCATAATGACGCTGCCCGAATCGGTAATTTTCAAAATGACGGTGTAGGAGCCGTCGGGATTTCGGGAATAGTCGGAGAAATATTCCTGCTTTTTTCGGTATCTAAGACGATTGTCGCGCGTATACCGCGTGATTTCCTCGCGAAGCGAGGAAGGAATTCTCGTGTAAAAATGCGCCAGACATTCGCGGCCGTCGGCGGTGATGCTGTAAAGCACGCGGTCGCCCGACTTGTTTTGATAAATAAGCTCGGTTTCGAGGAGCTCGATGAGAGATTGCTTGCAATCGATAAAGGAAAGCCACTCGTTATCGCTCGTCGTGAGCTTGATAAGAGTGTCTTCCGCCAGCGGCATGGCGATGGAATCAAATACATATAAAAGAACTAGCTTTTTGATAGTATTGTCCAAAATTCCTTCCTCTTTTGCCTAATCATTATATCACCACCGCGGCGCGATTTCAACAAAAAATTTATTTTGTTAAATTAAATTCAAACAGCGTTTCTTTGAAAAAATAATCGGTTCACCGATTAAAAATTTAGTTAAACCTTGGGCTGACCCGCCGAAAAACAAAGCTGCAAAAGCCTTATTTTTTTTTATGCTTGCTTCAAATACTGACGCAGGTATTTTCGATTAAGCGGACGAAGAATGCCGCGGCGGGCGCCATGGCATCCACGCTCATTCTTTCGTTGATGGCGTGAACGCGCTTTTGGTCGTCCAACGAGGCGGTGTAGGGAGTGAACCGGAAGACGTTGTCGGTCAGGCCGTAGAAAAATCTGGCGTCGTCGGCGGCGATAAACATATAGGGCGCGGCAACCAAACCTTTCCAGACATCCTTTAGGGATTTGACGAGCAGAGCGTATTGCGGCGAATCGGTGGGCGAAACGGGACAGGGTTCGGAGACCGCCGTGACCTCGACGAAGACGCCTTTGCCAACGGTTTTTTGAATGTGTTTTTTAACTTGACTTGAGGTGTTTCCCGTCACAATCCTCACGTTGACGTTGGCCTCGGCCTCGGGCGGTAACACGTTATTGCGGTCGGACGCCTTGAGCGTGGTGGGCGCGAAGGTGGTGCGGACGAGAGCGTTGGTCATCGGCGTCAGCGTGAACGCCGCTTTTAAAAGCGGGCTCAGAATGTCGCGGTTGACCATAACAAATTTGAAAATATGGCGCATATAGGGCGCAAGGTCGGAAAACAGCCGTTTGGTGGGCTCGTTCCAAAGAGTCGGCATGGGATTATTTTCGATTTTCGCTATCGCTTTCGCCAGCAGTCCGACGCAGGTCGGGCGTTTGGGGTTGGATGCGTGCCCGCCGTCCTTTTTAACCGATATTTTGACGTCGCAATAGCCTTTTTCGCAGGTGCCGATGAGGGCTATGTTGCGCGGAATGCCCAAAATTTTGCCGTCGACCATGATGCCGCCCTCGTCGACGACGTATTCGAGCTTGACGCCCTTTTCTTCAAGATGTTTGGCAATAAAGGGCGCGCCGGCGGGCGAGGATATTTCCTCGTCGTGGCCGAGACAGATATAGAGCCCGCGCTTAAGCCCCATCCCTTTCGCCAAGACATATTCGGCGGCCTCGAGCGCGGCAATGAGCTGGCATTTCATATCCATGGCGCCGCGGCCGTAGACGAAGCCGTCCTTGATTTCGCCCGAAAAAGGCGGAACTTCCCAGCCTTCGTCGTCGGCCGGCACGACGTCCTGATGGGCGAGGAAGGCGGCGGGCTTTAAGCTCGGGTCGGAGCCCTTTATGTAGTAGATCAGGCTGTAACGGTTGATGTTGGTGATTTCGGCGCGTTCGTGAAGCAAGGGATAGGAGTTTTTAAGCCAGTCGTGGAAGCGGACAAAGGCCGAATCGTCGGCGTCTTCCCCCACCATGGATACGGTGGGAATTTGAACGGCCTCGGAAAGCTTTTTTGCCAAAGCAAGGGAATCGAAATTCGCGACCGCGGCTCCGCCTTCCTCTTTCTCTTTTTTGGGTCTGGTAGAAACAGTTCTCAAAAGCATAAAGAGAAATAATGCCCCAAGCGCAATAAAAAAGCTCCACAATATCCAAATCAATTTATCCATCATTACCTCACACCCGCCGAAAGCGGCACAAATTACCTATTAATAGTAATACAAAATCCACGATTATACAACTTTTTGCCCAACCCAATTTATCAAATCCCAAATTTAATCTTAATTAAGTTATAAGCGCAAAATGGCGGAAAGTTGGAAGGCGCGAGGCGGGGCGAAGGAGTTTTTCGAGTTAGATGAGTCGTAGCGAGGAAGAGCGTGGCAGCGCTACGCGCAACGAGCGTAAGACGTAGCCTTTTTTTAAAGAAATAGATAATTGACTTTCCAAAGGTTTAGGTATAGAATATTTTATAATCAAATTAGACTGGGGAAGAATTTAGCTTCCCGAAAGGCAGGATATGAAAAAAGCCGTCGCAGCCTTGTTGCTTGTTTGCCTCATTTTGTTCGCCGCAACAGCGTGCGGGAAAAAGGATACCCCCCAAACTCAATCATTTACCGCCCGTGACGCCGTGACGGGCAAAGCGGCGTATATCCCAAATGAGGCGATTGTCGCCGACGAATACATAGACTACGCCGCCGAGGTCAACATAGACTACGACAAATATCCTTGGCTTTTAGACATGGAACAGGGCCTTTATTGGACGACGGGCTATAACGGCGATCAGGTTATTGACGTCAAGGCCGATTCCGAAGAGGGCGCGGCGGCGTTCGACCCCGCCATGCCCACCGTTATCATCACTCACGGCGTGCAGATGGGCAACGGCCGCAACGGCAAGATGGATTTTTGCGAGCTTTCCGGCGAACACGACATATCCAGCTATAATTTTGAAGGAATATTCGAGAACGGCGTGCCGCCCGAGGGCAGGTTCCAGCTTTCCGAAATCTACTTCAACCTCGGCTACAACGTCGGCATATTCCACTATGAAAACTTCTGCGACAGCGCCTCGACCGAAATAGAAGGCTTCGGTCAGATGGAAATAGATTTTTATACCGTCGAGCGAAACGTCGCCACCACCGACTACGGCTGCAAAGCGATGAATATCAACGGCGAGACGAGCGACGGCGACGCCATCAAAGGCTTTAGCGTCAGCCAGTTTTACGCCGCCGAATACCTAAGAGCGATGAAACGCGTGGGCGCCTACGATGCCTCGCATGAAATCATTTTCATGGCACACTCGATGGGCGGGTTTGTGACAACGCTTTCGTCGCATCTCATCACCGAGCTTGTCCGCGTGGGGCAGCTCGACGCCGCATTTATTCCCGACAGAATCAGTTTGCAGGATTCTTTTGTGGGGACGGGCAAGTTTATATCGGGCAACGCCGATGCGCCGACGTTAGCGTGGACGGGCAAAACTTACATTGACGGGAGTTCGCGCATGGTCTATATGGCCTGCTTGGAAAATTTGGTTTTGGGCTACGACATCGCCGTCGAATTCATTTGCCTGACGGGCAAGATGGTGTCTTTCTTCGCCGGACTTATCGCCGAAGAGTGCGATTTCGGCTTGGAATTTATAAGAACGCTCACTACTTATACCGAAATTGCGACATATTATAAAGGTATAAACATTCCGATTATCGACGGCCACAACGACGTTCGGGAATTTTACATGATTTCCAAGGCCGCCGACCCACTGCAGGGCGAGTATCAGGGCGAGGCGGTTGACATCCCGCTGGCCTCGCTTTCGACCGAGAAGATTAAAAGCCTGCGAGGCTACTGCTTTATCATGGACGAGAGCGGCGAGTATTCCGACAACTTCGGCGGCAGGGAAACCATTGAGCCCGTCGACGACACCTATATCATCACCCGTTACTGCTTTGACGAACTTAAGCCTCAATTCGGCACGCTGGTGAAGAAGGGATAATGATATTCTAATCGGCGCAAAAATAGTATTAAACTTTGGAGGAAATATAGCCATGACAACCAACGAGCAAGTCTTAAAATTCGTGAATGATTCCGTCGCGCTCTGCACTCCCGACGAAGTGATCTGGATAGACGGCAGCGAGGCGCAACTTGACGCCCTCCGCGCCGAAGCGTGCGCCACCGGCGAAATAATAAAGCTTAATCAGGAGCTTCTGCCCGGCTGCTATCTGCACCGCACCGCGATAAACGACGTGGCGCGCGTAGAAAACCGCACCTTCATCTGCTCCCGTAACAAAGAGGACGCCGGCCCCACCAACAACTGGATGGCTCCCGACGAGGCTTACGCCAAGCTGAACGACGTTTACAGAGGGTGCATGAAAGGGCGCACGATGTATGTCATACCCTTCTCGATGGGCGCCATCGGCTCGCCCTTCGCCAAGGTCGGCATCGAGCTTACCGACTCCATTTACGTCGTTTTGAATATGTATATCATGACGAGAATAGGCCAAAAGGTGCTCGACGTTTTGGGAAGCAGTAATGATTTTGTGCGCGGTCTGCACGCCAAGGCCGAGCTTGACGAAAGCAAGCGCTATATCTGCCACTTCCCCGAGGACAACGCCATAATGAGCGTCAACAGCGGTTACGGCGGCAACGTGCTCCTCGGCAAAAAATGCTTCGCGCTCCGAATCGCGTCCTATCAGGGCAAGAACGAGGGCTGGATGGCCGAGCATATGCTGATTCTCGGCGTGGAGAAGCCCAACGGCGAAACCAAAT
>DAOTKC010000031.1:0-18211 GCA_035449045.1 Eubacteriales bacterium | reverse complement strand
CGGAGGATTGAAATGGAGATTGCCGGCAACATCCTGGGCGTGGTGGCGGGACGCATCTTTCCCGGCCATGTGCGCATCAAGGACGGCCGCATCAGCGCCGTCAGCGAGGACCACAGCCGCTACAGCCACTTCATCTTACCGGGCCTGATCGACAGCCACATCCACATCGAAAGCTCCATGCTGACTCCGGCCGGCTTCGCCGCGGCCGCCGTCTTGCCGCCCGACATCAAAGTGGTCTTGCTCAAGACCAAATACCCCCAAGGCGCCGAGAAGCAACTTATTTACGCGCTTACGCGCCGCCGCGTGCCTGCGGGCGGGCTTCCCGCCGCGGTAGGCGTCACCGTCCTCAACATTCAGACGGCGCTCGCGGTGTGCGAGGCCGTTGAAAAAGGGCGGCCGCCGATAATGCGCGCCGTCACCGTTTCGGGGGGCGGCGTTGAGCACGCCGGCAACTATTATGTTTATACAGGAACTCCCTATAAATTCATTTACGACAACTTAAAGGGCAACGCCGAAGAGGACGCCGTCGCAAAGATACTTTCGGGCGGGCCCATGATGGGCATGGCGCAATCCGACCTTTCGGCGAGCGTGGTAAAGGGCACCTCGGCGCTTCTTTTCCTGACCGACGCCGAAATAAGCGAGCGGCCGATGACGCAGTGCATTAACTGCGCATCCTGCCACAAATGCTGCCCCATGAACTTAATGCCGATGGTGTTCGAGAGCCTCTACGAGCAAGGCGAGTTCGCCTCCGTCAAGGCGGCGGGCGTTTTAAACTGCATCGAGTGCGGCGCCTGCAGCTACGTTTGCCCCGCCAAGCGGCCGCTGGTTCAAGTCATCAGGCTCACTAAAAAAACGATAAAGGAGAAAGGTATTTGATATGAGAAAGCTTATTGTATCCTCTTCTCCCCACATAACCTCGCCCAAAACGACAAGAGCCATTATGCTCGACGTCATAATCGCGCTCTCCTGTCCGCTGGTGGCATCGGTGCTGATTTTCGGGTTCTATCCGCTGTTTTTGGCGCTTCTTGCGGCCGGCACCGCCGTTTTGACGGAGTTTTTATACTGCAAGGCGAGAAAAAAGCCCTCTACCGTGGACGATCTTTCGGCGGTGGTGACGGGATTGATTTTGGCGCTCTGCCTACCTCCCGTCGTGCCCTTTTATGTTCCCATGGTGGGCGCGGTGTTCGCAATCGCCATCGTCAAGATGCTGTTCGGCGGCATCGGCAGAAACTTTGCCAACCCCGCGGCGTCGGGCAGAATCTTTTTAATGCTCTGCTGGCCGCTCATAATGAATTCCTTCCTCGCGCCCGTTAAGCTCGGCGACGGCTTTGCCTCCCTGTTCGATAACTTCAAATACATAGTGACTTTCGACATCGCGGCGACTACGACGGCGACGACGGCGGCTACTCCGCTTGCCTCGCTAGGCAATGCCGACTGGCTCAAACTGTTCTTGGGCGACATAGCGGGCTCGGCGGGCGAGGTTTCGGCCATTGCCATTTTAATCGGCTGTATTTATCTCATAGTCCGGAAGGTCATTGATTGGAAAACTCCTCTCGTCACCGTCCTTTCGGCGGCGGTGTTTTCGCTGGCGTTTTATCAGGATATCGAATATGTGCTGCCGTCCCTTCTTTCGGGCGGGCTTTTGTTCGGCGCCGTCTATATGGCGACCGATTACGCGACTTCGCCCAATACCGCGGTGGGCACCATAATTTACGCCGCCGGCATAGGCATGACGACGATGATAATCCGAAAGTTCGGCAGCCCCGCCGAGGGTATGGCGCTCGCCATTGTGCTCATGAACATCGCGACGCCTTTGCTCGACAAATACATAAAGCCGCGGCCCTTCGGATACCGCAAGGAAAAAAAGCCCAAGCTCAGGAAGGCGAAGGAGGCGAACGCATGAAGAAATTTGAACGCATAAATCGCTTTTTTCCCTTTGGCGCTCGAGGCAGGGGAGGCGGAGTATGAAAGCCGGATTTAAAGAGTCAACGGGTTACTACATCTTAAAGTCGCTTTTGGTGCTGACGGTCATCGCTATCGTAGCGGGCGCGCTTTTGGGCGCCGTCAACTATTTCACCAAGACCGACGAAAACCAGACCATACTCAAAAAGGCCGAGGCGTTTTACGGCGCGGCGGGCTATTCCGTCTTCGAGGGCGAAATCCCCGACTGCCCCGACGGCTACGTCAAGACGGTTCTTATGCCCGAGGGCGAGGAGGACGCATACCTTTATCTCGCGGGCGGCAAGGGCTACGGCGGAAGCGTGGAGCTCTTTGTGCTTGTGAAGGGCGGCATTATTGAAAAAATCGGCGTCTATTCGGCAAAGGAAACGCCGGGGCTGGGCGCCGCCGTTTTAGATAAGGGCAAGATTTTTACGCAGTTTATCGGCACCGACATTTCGGCGCTCGATGCCTTCGTCTACACTAAACACGCCCAAGGCGCGGGCGAGGTTGAAGCTGTTTCGGGCTCCACCAAGACCTCCAACGGCGTGCTCGGCGCGCTCAACGCGGTTGTCTTCTGCCATAAAACAATAGGAGGCGGCGGCAATGATTAAGAAAAACAGACTGGGTTATTTCACCGACGGTTTAGTTAAATCAAATCCCGTGTTCAGGCTCGTTCTCGGCACCTGCCCCACGTTGGCGCTGACGACGGCCGCCATGAACGGCGTTTACATGGGAATCTGCACCACCTTCGTTCTCCTGTGTTCCAACGTGCTGGTGTCGGCGTTAAGGAAGATTATTCCCGACAAAGTCAGGATACCCGCTTTTATGCTGGTCATCGCTACTTTCGTCACCATCGTCGAAATGGTGCTGAGAAAGTTTTTGCCCGACATATATTCGCTGCTTGGCCTTTACCTTCCGCTGATAGTCGTCAACTGCATAATTCTGGCGCGCGCCGAGGCGTTCGCATCGATGAACACCATTTTGGACAGCGCCTTGGACGGCCTCGGCATGGGCTTGGGATTCACGCTGAGCCTCATCGTCATGGGCGGAATAAGAGAGTTTATCGGCGCGGGCAGCATCTTCGGTTTCGCAATCCCGGGATTCGCCGAAAAAGCGCCCGCATTCTTCATACTTCCCGCCGGCGGCTTCCTCGTCTTCGGACTCTTGATTGCGGCTGTCAATTGGCTTTCCAAAAAAGCCGAAGACAAAATGAAGGCCAAAGCGGCAAGCGGCGTCCACGCCCATGAAAACATGACAGAAATGTTAGAGGAGGCACCGCAATGAGCGTTAACGAATATCTCTTGATTATAGTTGCGGGAATCTTCGTCAACAACTTCGTGCTGGCGCAGTTCCTGGGCATTTGCGCATTCTTAGGCGTTTCCCAAAAGACGGAGACGGCGCTCGGTATGGGCTTTGCCGTCATCTTCGTTATGGGCATAGCGTCGATTGCAACCTTCGCGGTAGACCGCTACATTTTGGTTCCCTTAGACCTCGTTTACATACGCACTATAGCTTTCATAGTGATTATCGCGGGGCTGGTTCAGCTGGTCGAAATCATAATTAAGAAGCTGTCGCCCGCCCTTTACAGCGCGCTTGGCATCTACCTTCCCTTAATTACCACCAACTGCGCAGTGCTGGGTGTCGCCATCGTCAATGTCGAGATAGCGTCCTACACCCTGCTCGCGGCGTTTATGAACGGCATCTTCTCGGGCGTCGGCTTCACGCTTGCCATGCTTTTACTGGCGGGCATCCGCGAAAAACTGCGCCGCTCCGACGTTCCCGAGCCCTTCAAGGGCTTTCCGGTCACGCTGGCCGCGGCATCAATCATGAGCATGGCGTTCGTCGCCTTCGCCGGCATGGTATAAGGAGGGCGGTATGGAAATTTTTAAGGCAATCATGATACCCACCGGCTTGCTCTTCGGCATCGCCGCGCTGTTTGCTGTGTTGCTATCCGCGCTAGGCAAGCTGATGCAGGTCAAAGGCGACGAAAAAGCCGAGCAAATAGCCCCCCTTCTCGCCGGCGCCAACTGCGGCGGCTGCGGCTATCCCGGCTGCTCGGGCTTTGCCGCCGCGCTCGCCGCGGGCAAGGCGACCGTCGAGGCGTGCGCCGCCACTTCTTCCGAAAACAAAATTAAAATCGCCGAAATTTTGGGCGCTTCGGTAACGGAATCGGCGCCGACGCGCGTCGTGGTGTGCTGCCACGGCGGCAACGACTCGCTCGATAAATACGAGTATATGGGCTACGGCGACTGTCGCTCAATGGAACTTTTGGCGGGCGGCAGAAAGGTCTGCGCTTGGGGCTGCCTCGGCATGGGCTCCTGCACCGACGCCTGCCACTACCACGCCTGCGAGGTAGGCGAAAAAGGTTACAGCGAAATTAACGAGGCGCTCTGCGTTGGTTGCGGCGCCTGCATAAGAGCCTGCCCCAAAAAAATTATCAAGCGCATTCCCAAGGACGCCAAAGTCTACGTCGCCTGCTCCAGCCGCGACAAGGGAAAAGACGTCCGCGCCATCTGCAAGCGCGGTTGCATAGCCTGCGGCGCCTGTCAGCGGGCCTGCCCCTCGGGCGCTATTACCGTCATTGATAACCTTGCCGTCATCGACTACTCAAAATGCACCGGTTGCGGCCTCTGCCACGAAAAGTGTCCGGTCAAATGCATAATCGCGCTGTAAACAAACCTATTGGATTTAACCTTGCGAAATCTATAAGATATGCTCAATTAAACAAAAAAACCGCGGGAAAATCCCGCGTTTTTTTTATTATTTTTAAGCTTTATATAATTACCTAAGTAGTTTTCTTAAAACTAATTAATTATCATAATGATTCTCTAAAAGCTAATTTTTTTGAGAACCCCCCTTGAAATAGCCTTTGCGGTATGGTATAATTTGGACGATTCAAGCTCCGCTACACAAGCTCCGCAATACGGAGCCTTGATTTTTTTCGGATTTGACAAGGTTAACAACATTGATTTAGGGGATAGATAATAATTAAACGGTAAGAGGTTATTAATGGAAAAGATTGCGATTATCGATTTAGGGTCCAACTCGGCGCGGCTGGTGCTGGTGAACATATTGGAGGGCGGCTACTTCGTTGTCTTCGACGAGCTCAAGGAAACGGTCAGGCTGGGGCAGGATATGGAATGGAACGGCTTTTTAAAGCCGCCGAGGATCGCCCAAACCATCAAGACGCTCAAGATGTTCATGCGGCTTTGCGACGCCAACGGCATCACCAAGATTTTCGCCTACGCCACCTCCGCCGTCCGCCGCGCCAAAAACCAAAAGAGCTTTTTGGACGAAGTCGCCATGACCTGCGGGCTTAAAATCAAGGTGCTTTCCAAGGAAGAGCAGGCGACGCTGGTATATCAGGGCGTCATCAACTCGATGGATATTCCCAAGGGCTTCATCATGGATATAGGCGGCGGCAGCACGCAGTTCATTTACTACAACCGCCGCAACCTCATCGCCTACGAGACGCTGCCTTTCGGCGCCGTCACGCTGACCGAGCTCTTTAAAAACGACAGTTTATTGCCCGAGGAGCGCGCCGAAAAGGTGGAAAGATTCATCGGCGAGCATTTAGCTAAGATTCCTTGGCTTTCCCACGTCGAGCCCGACACCCAGTTCGTGGGCGTGGGCGGCTCGTTTAGAAACCTCGGCCGCATAAGCCGCATGGTCAAAAAATATCCTTTCGACATGTCGCACAACTACGTCATGTCGGCGGACGAGTTTATTACCGATATCTACAATACCATTAAAACGTTAGACCTCGACAAGACGACCAAGATAAAGGGCTTGTCGTCGGGGCGGGCCGACATTTTCCCCAGCGCCCTTTCGGCCATCAAGGCGGTCGTCGATTATATGCATTTCGACAAAATCACCGTTTCGGGCAGCGGGCTTAGGGAAGGCGCGATGTTCCGCTATGCCGTGCCCATCACGATGGAACGGCCGCTGTCCGACGTCCTCGGCCACAGCCTGCAAACGCTGACGCACTATTTCGACATCAACGCCCAGCACGCCGAGCACGTTTACTTTTTGTCGATGCAGCTCTATAAACAGCTTAAAGTGCTGCATAAGCTCCCTCGCGCTTATGTCAAGGTGCTGAGGGTTGCCGCCATTCTCCATGACAGCGGCATGCGAATAAAATTCTACGACCATCAATACCACAGCAGCTACATCATTTTAAACAGCAACCTCTACGGCATTTCGCATAAAGACCTTGTCATGTCGGCGTTTGTGGCGGCCGGCCACCGAAAAGCGAGCTTTGCTTCGGGCGACCTTATGCGCTATCGCTCGATGTTCACCGACGAAGACGCCGAGGCGATAAAGAAATTGTCGGTCATCTTGAGAATTGCCGAGAGCTTCGACCGCAGCATGAGCGGGCTCATTACCGGCCTCAACTGCGACGTTCTTGGCGACAGCGTCATCATGAAGACGGAAACGGAGGGAGACTGCTCGCTCGAGATTAAGGACGCGCTTCAGGCGGCGCCCGACTTTAAGAAGTCGTTTGGGAAGAATTTGGAAATTTTGTGAGAATTTGCCTTGCCACCAAGTCGCCGAGGCGGCTTGAGCTAATGAAGATGATAGCGGCGGATTTTTTGACCGCCGCGCCCGAGGCCGACGAGAATTTTACCAAAAAACGCCCGCACGCCGTCGTCCGCGAGCTTGCAAAAAAGAAGGCGCGCGCCGCCAAGGCTACGATCCCTTCCATTTCCGATACGCTGATTATCGCCGCCGACACCATTGTTTTTTTTGAGAGCGCGATAGTGGGCAAGCCTATTGACGAGGCCGACGCCTTTAGAATGCTGAAAAGGCTTTCGGGCAGACAACATGCCGTCTACACCGGCGTATGTTTTTTGAAAGAGGGCAAAGAACGGGTTTTTTACGATAAAAGCTTAGTCCGAATGAAAAAGCTTTCCGACGGCGAAATTCGCCATTATATCGAAGAATGCCGCCCGCTTGACAAGGCGGGTGCCTACGGCGTTCAGGACGGCGGCGTGGTGGAAAGCTACATTGGCAGTTACTTTAACATCATGGGCTTTCCCGTCGAGAAAATCAGTAAAGAACTGAAGATAGAGGGCTTAGATGGCTAAATATGAGCTGGCGGTGGATTTGGGTTCCTCCCACATCACGATATTTTTAAAGGGCTCGGGGCTGGTGCTCCGCGAGCCCACCATCGCCGCCGTCGTAAAGCAGAAAAACAAATTCGAGATAATCGAGTCGGGCTTTCAGGCCAAAAACCTGATGACGCGCTCCTTGGGCGGCGCCCGACTGGTGTTTCCGGTAAAAGAGGGCACCGTCGCCGACATCGACATTCTTTCCGGCCTGCTTAAAATTTATCTCGACCGCATCATGACCAAGAGCGCGCGCCAAAAGGCGGGCGCTTTAGTGCTGGTTTCCAGCGCCTTGACCGGCCCCGAACGAAAAGAAGTCGAAAAGGCCTTCGCCAAGGCGGGCATAAAGGACGTCTTTTTAGTGGAATCGCCGCTCGCCCTCATCGCCTACACCGACAGCGCGGGCGGGCTTTTCGTCGACATAGGCGGCGGCAAGTCCGAAATCGCTTCGGTGACACGTCACGGCATCGCGGCGGGCTATTCCGTCAACATCGCGGGAAACGCCATGAACAACGCCATCATCGACATGGTGACCGAGCGCTACCGCTTAAAAATCGGCGACTACACCGCCGAGCGCGCCAAGATTTCTTCGGCCAGCCTCTACGACAACGACAAGGGCGAATTCGAGGCGGGCGGGCGCGACCTCATCGACGGCTCGCCCAAGACCGCTCAAATCAGCTCCAAAAACTTAAAGGCCGCCATCGCGCCTCTCGCCGAATACTTGGTGGAGGTAATCGAGAGCGTGCTCGCGGCGACTCCGCCCGAGCTCGCCGCCGAAATCGGAAGAAGGGGGCTCTATCTTTCGGGCGGCACCGCAGCCCTTCCCGGCCTTAAGGAATTTTTGTCGGCAAGGCTATCTATGCCGGTGACGCCGCTCGCCGACATCGAAAACGCCGTGGCAATCGGCGGCGGCAGGCTGCTTTCAGATAACCGTCTCCTTTCCGATTTGACGGGAATTACCGTTTAATTAGTTTACTGTGATTTTTTCGAAAGCCTCTCAATAATCCGCGCTTTGCGGATTTTTTCTATTTTATCCACCTTCTCACCCGCTTTTTGGTAGATGCAGGCATAGTATTCCTTGTCGGAATAGTAAGTGGCGCCGGCAAGCAAAAACACCGACATAAGCGCAAGCGTCCAGTTGATTTTAAAAAACGCCGAAACGACGAAAGCGATAAAAAGCGCGGCGGAAAGAAGGAGCGCGGGGATTTTGAGCGCCTTTAATGCGCGGATTCTGTCTTTGGAAAGAGCGAGGACGATTCTGGCGCCGTCGAGAGGGAAGGCTGGCAAGAGATTTATTAAAAAAAGCCCTAAATTGACGGCATAAAAGGGCAGGATGTATTCGGCGGCGGCGGGATTAATCTTTACCACAATCAAAAAAAGCGACGCCGAGACCAAAAATAAAAAAAGGCTGGCAAGCGGCCCTGCGAGCGCCACAAAAAACTCGCTCTTTTTATCCAGCCTGTCCAAAGATGAAAGCGCCGCCCCGAAAGGTAGCAGCACCGTTTCCGTCTTTATATATCCCCGCCGCCGCGCCGTCAGCGCGTGCGCGCCCTCGTGAACGAAAAGCGAGGCGAGCGCGGCAAAAAAAAACCACGCCCGACCCGTTGCGACCATCAGCAATGCGAGCAGAAAAAACAGCGGATGAAATTTTATTCGGCTCAAATTATGGCGCCGAGCAGGGAGTTCAGCGCGTTCGCCGCCGCATTTAAGGATACCGTCCTCACTATGTTGTAAATGAGATAGCCGAGCGACGCCAAAACGCCTATCGCGGCGGGCAGTATCGCCATGTCCAGCGAATCGAACGTGTGCCTTTTCTTCTCGGGCTTTTCGCCGATTCTGTTTTCAACGAAGACATTTTCGGTGGTGACCGAGTCGGCAACCTTGATATTCTCGTATTTCATAATTCACCTCGCCTAATATGTTTATGCGTTATATTTTTCGTTATTCCTTTTTTTAGCTTGAAGGCTGTCCGTTACCCATATGCTAAGGTTTACGTAGGCTTCATTCCTGTATCACACTTTGAAGCTACAAAGTTAAAGCCGTTTTTTGGGGCGCGATTTCCGGTCGTGTGCCTGTCTCGCGCCGCTCGCACTAAACATACCAATTTCGAATCGCGTGATTTATTCACCCAAATAGCGTTAACAAAGATAAATTAAAACGCAAGATTACAAAAAAAGCGATTTTTTAACAAAACCTATCAGCCCTTTTTCGCAGCGCCTCTTTATAATTTTTCTTATGAAAAAAATCGTGGTGACATCGGGGAAGGGCGGCGCGGGCAAAACGACGGTGACGGCCTCGCTCGGCGTCGTTTTGGCATCGAGAGGATACCGCATCGTTTTAGTCGACGCCGACGTCGGCTTGAATAATCTCGACGTCGCGCTGGGAGTCGAAAATAAGCTGGTCTACGACCTTGCCGACGTCATCGCAGGAAGGTGCACGGCGGCGCAGGCGTTGATTAAGGCGGGCAGCCGCGAGTTATATGTGCTACCTTCAGCCGTCGAGCCCGCCGGCATGACGGCGCAGTCCTTCCGCGCCGCGCTTGACGGCATATCAAACTGTGACTATATGCTGATTGACTGTCCCGCAGGAATCGAGCACGGCTTTCACCGCGCCGTCAGCGCGGCCGACCGCGCCCTCGTCGTCGCCACGCCCGCAGTGTCCTCGATACGTGACGCTGATAAGGTCTTTAAGCTGCTTTCGGCATACCGTTTGGAAAGCGTGTCGCTCATAATAAACCGAATAGACGCCTCGCTGGTAAAATCAGGCGAGATGATGTGCGCCACCGATATTTCGCGGCTGCTTTCGGCAATACCCGTCGGCATTATCCCCGAAGACAGGCATTTTTGCAACGGCGCGCCGCTAATCGGGCTGCCCGAAAACGTAAAGACGCAAAAGGCGCTGAATATCCTTGCCGACAACGTCGTAAACGACACATATAAAGCCTTTGATTACCTAAGCCGCGGCATATTCAAAAGGAGGAGGGCTTGAACGCCCGTGACAGCGTGCGCCGTCTTGAGAAGATGCTGGCGCGCGACAAATTAAAAGCGCCGGACGGATTTTTCGAGGTTTTCGAACGCGACCTTGCCGCCCTTCTTTCCGCTTATTTCGAGCTTGAAGGCTTTACCGCCGCCATCGAGAGCCTGCCCGAGGGGACGGAGCTCGTCGTCGTCAAAGCCAAGGTCAAAGCTTTAAAGCCCTTAGGCAACAGCCGAAGCTTGCGAAAATAGTAAAAATACATTGATTTATTGTTGAGCCATTCGTCAAAAGATTCGAATTTCGAATCTCAATTAGCCGGTTCAAAAAATCCGAAAATAATGGAATAATAGCATTTGAGGAATTGTTAAGGCGAGATATGGTTGGGTTTATTGAAATTATCGCGCGCCCTTAAGCTCGGGTTGATTTTTGCTCTGAAAGGTTGTATAATTTTATAAGTTACAAAAATCGACTTAGGAGAAAACTATGTATTACATCGGCGTGGACGTCGGCGGAATGAGCATAAAGGCGGGAATCATCAACGAAAATGGCGAAATTTTACTTAAAAAGTCGTTTGTTACCGACAATCTCGCGCCGTCGCAGGTGATAATCGGAGCGATAGCCGACTTCATCGAAAGCTTGGCGGCGGAATACGGCTTAAGCCTTAAGGAAATATCGGGAATAGGCTTGGGATTTCCCGGCTCCGTCGACAGCAAGGGCGGCATAGTGCGCTACTGTTGCAATATAAATTTAGTCAAAGTTCGCGCCGTCAGTCTTTTAAAGCAGAGGCTGGGCGTTCCAAACATTAAAATCACCAACGACGCCAACGCCGCCGCGCTGGGCGAGACGCTGTTCGGCGCGGGGAGGGGCTATCAAAACGCCGCGCTGGTGACGCTGGGCACCGGCGTGGGCTTCGGCATGGTCATCGACGGCAAGCTGTTCGAGGGCGGCTACTCGGCGGGCACCGAGGGCGGGCACATGCAAATCGTCAAGGGCGGCGACACCTGCGGCTGCGGCGAGAAAGGCCATTGGGAGGCGTTCGCCTCGGCGACTGCACTCATCCGCATGGCTAAGCGCGCCGCCGAAAAACATCCCGAAAGCCTGCTTGCGCGGCTGGCCGACGAAGAGGGCTTAAGCGGCAAAACGGCGTTTAAAGCGGCAAAACAGGGCGATAAAACCGCGATTGCGTTAATAAAGAAATATCTTGAATATGTCGGAATGGGCATCGTCAACATCGCCAACCTCTTCTTCCCCGAGATAATAATTATGGGCGGCGGAATATCCAACGAGGGCGATTACATCGTCAAGCCCATTCAAAGATACTTAAACAAACACATCTACGGCAAAGGCTACAACCCCAAGATTAAGGTTACGGCGGCATCGCTCAAAAACGACGCTGGCATCGTGGGGGCGGCCGCGCTGACTATGCACGATGCCTGAAATTAAATCCAAACTCGACAAAATTTTGCTCTTGGTTGAAAAACCCTCGCGTTATACGGGCGGCGAATACAACAGCGCCCAGCCCGAGAAGGCGGGGGCTTTGTATCGTTTTTGCTTTTGCTTTCCCGATATCTACGAAATCGGCATGAGCAATCTCGGCATCGCCATTCTCTACGACATTGTGAACAAGCTGCCCGAATTTATCGCCGAGCGGTGTTTCGCCGTCAAAGAGGATATGAGGCGGGCGATGGAAAAAGAAGGTGTGCCGCTGTTTTCGCTGGAATCGAAAAGGCCGCTTGGTGAGTTCGACATCGTCGGCTTTTCGATGCAATATGAGCTTTTATATTCCAACCTTTTATATATGCTGGAGCTTGCAAAAATCCCGTTCAGGACGTCGGAACGCGGCGAGGACTGTCCGATAATTATTGCGGGCGGGCCATGCACGGCAAATCCCGAGCCCTTCGCCGACTTTTTCGACGCAATAATCATCGGCGAGGGCGAGGAAGCGACGGAAAAATTTTGCAAGCTCTATTCGGAGTGCAAAAAAGCGGGACTGAAAAAGAGCGAATTTTTAAAGCGCGCCAAAGCCATAACGGGCGTTTACGTCCCGGCTCAGTTTGAGCGCGGCGAAAAAGTTGTCAAAGCCGCAGTAAAAAAACTTGACGACGCGCCATATCCGTTGCATCCCATAGTGCCGGCCGCCGAGGCGGTGCACGACCGCGCCGTAGTCGAGCTATACCGCGGCTGCGCTTCGGGCTGCCGCTTCTGTCAGGCGGCGTTCTGGTATCGCCCGATACGCGAAAAATCGCCCGAAACCGTGTTAAATACCGCTAAGAGCATAATAAACAACACCGGATTCGACGAAATAACGCTCGCCAGCCTTTCCTCGGGCGACTACACCCATCTCGAACGAGTGCTTTCCGAGCTTAGCGGCTTTGCCGAAAGCAGGCGCGTCAACATCGCCCTTCCATCGCTCAGGCTTTCGGGGTTTTCGGGCGATTTTGTCAAAAACAGCCGAAAGAGCTCGCTTACTTTCGCGCCCGAGGCGGGCACACAGCGCCTCCGCGACGTCATCAACAAAAACATCACCGACGCCGACATCGACAACATTGCCGAGGCTTTCCGCGAGGGCTACAACAGCGTCAAGCTCTACTTTATGCTTGGGCTGCCCACCGAAACGCTTGAAGACATCGAGGGAATCGCCGAAATCTGCCGAAAGCTGAGGCGGCTATACATCGAATACAACCATAAGAAGGACATTTCTATTTCGGTCAGCTGCTCGGTGTTCATCCCCAAGCCCGCCACGCCCTTCCAATGGGAACGTCAGCTCACCATACCCGAAATACTTGAACGGCAGGCCTATCTTCGCGGCAAGCTCCGCGAAATAAAGGGTGTGACGCTGAGCTGGCACGGCGCCGAAAGCTCTAAGCTCGAGGCGGCGCTGGCAAGGGGCGGGCGGGAGCTGTCAAAAGTGATTGAACGCGCTTATGCTTTGGGTGCCAAGTTCGACGGCTGGACGGAGAGCTTTGACTACGAGATTTGGAAGCGGGCGTTTTTTGAATGCGGCTTGGATTTGGACGCTTTAACCTCCGAAATCGCCGAGGGCGCCGAGCTCCCTTGGGATTTTATCGACATAGGGATTCCTAAAAGTTATTTTCTGGCGGAACGAAAGAAGGCTTTTTCGGGCAAAACGACGGAGAGTTGCAGGCGTGGCTGCCGCGGCTGCGGCGCCAACGCGCTCGGGGAGTGCTCGATATGATTTCGGTTCGATTTTTTAAGCGCGGCTCGGCGAGGTTTATCTCACACATCGACATTCTGCGCGCGGTTTGTAGGACAATCCGCCGTGCCGAACTCCCCGTTGAGTTTTCCAAGGGCTTCAATCCCCACATGAACCTCTATTTCTCGCCGCCCGCCCCGCTCGGGATTGCCAGCGCGGCCGAGTATTTCACCGCCGACTGCAGCGGCGTTTCGGCAGAAGAATTTTTAATAAGATATAACGCCGCCGCGCCCGATTGCTTAATGGGCATAGCGGCGGTAGAGAGCGAAAAAAATCCCAATTTCGCGGCAAATATCGCCGCCGCAAGCTACGTCGTGCCGATATGCGGCGAAAAAAACGATATAAATAAAATTTTAGGGCTTCCCAAAAGCTATAAATTGAGTTATACTCAAAACGGCGAAAGTGTTGAAAAAGATACGGAAGGCAAGATATTTTCGATAAATTATTTTGACGGCAACCTGCAGCTTAAGCTCGCCGCGGGCGCGAACGGCCTCAGAATCGATAGGCTGCTTCAAGCGTTCGAAAGGGATTTTTCGGTGCGCTCCGAGATTACCGAAGTATTGCGGACGGAGCAGTATATTTTAGAAAACGGCGTTTTACGCGAGCTTTTTTAGCGATAAACCGATTGTTCTGTTTTTTATCTGTATTGTTAACGGAAATACAGTCCGAGGTTTTTTAATCGGTTTTGAGATTATCGGTTCTTTGAGGTCCTCTCTTGCGCGCTCTTTATTATTTGTGGTTAAAATTTTTTATATATTAGGTTTTTTATGAAGCAGCTCTACATCGATTATCATCCCAGACGCTCCGTCGTCGCGCTTTTGGAGGACGGCGAGCTTGCCGAGTTCTATTACGAGCGAAGTCAGGCGCAAAAGCTCGTCGGCAACATCTACAAGGGCAAGGTCGAAAGCGCCTTCAAGGGAATGAAGGCGGCTTTCGTCAACATCGGGCTGGAGAGAAACGCCTTCCTTTCGGTCGACGAGGCGCTGTTCGACAAGAGCGAAGTCAGCGAAACTTTCATGCCGCCGCAAAACCGCCCGCTTTCGCCCGGCGACGTCATAATGTGCCAGGTCATAAAGGACCAATTCGGCAGCAAGGGCGCGCGCGTGACGAGAAACGTCGCGATACCGGGAAGGACGCTCGTTCTCGTTCCCGGCGTCAGCTCGGTGGGGATTTCGCGAAAAATCGCAAGCGAACACCGCCGCGCCGAGCTCGAGAAACTCATCAAAGCGCACTGCCCCGACAATATGGGCTTCATCGTCCGCACCATGGCGGAAAAGACGGAGGACGACGAGATATTGGCCGAGATGTCGGCGCTTATGGCGAGCTGGAAGGAAATCAGGGCGGCTTATCGGGCGGCGCCCGAAAAGAGCGTGGTCAAGGTGGAGCCCGGCCTTATTGCGAGAATGCTCCGCGACTGTCTTTCCGACGACGTCGAAAGAGTGGTCGTCAACGACCGCGAGCTTTACTTGCAAGTAAAGGATTATATCAAGAATTTGGGCTTAAATCCCGGCATTCTCGAGCTTTATTCGGGCGAACAGTATTTTTTAACTTATTTCGAGCTTGCCAAAAAATGTTATCAGGTGCTTAACCGCAGGGTGGAGCTCGAAAACGGCGCCTATCTCATCTTCGACCGCACCGAGGCGCTTTCCGTCATCGACGTCAACACCGGCCGCTATACCGGCCAGACCGACCTCGAGGATACCGTCTACAAGACCAATCTTTTGGCGGCAGAGGAAATCGCGCGGCAGATTAGGCTTCGAAATTTGGGCGGCATCATTTTGGTGGACTTCATAGATATGAAAGAGGAAAGCCACCGTGCCGACGTCTTGAAAAAGTTGGAGGAAGGGCTGAAGAAAGACCGAATCCGCGCCTCCATCGCGGGTATGACAAACCTCGGGCTGGTCGAAATCACGAGAAAAAAGGAACGCTCGATGGCCGACGAAGTGTTTTTGACCGACTGTCCCTACTGCAAGGGCGCCGGCCGCATCTACATCGACGAGTTGGTGATTTTAAGAATAAGGGAAAGGCTTTTGGAGTTTTTCAACTGCGGCAAAAGCTCGGAGGCTTACGTCTTCGCCCATCCCGAAATAGTGGAAAAAATCGTAACTCTCGATTATTTCGAGCACGATTTAAACGGGCATTTTAAGGATAAGGTTATTCATCTCGTCTCCGATGCATCCCGCATCGGCGATTGCTTTGACGTAGCCGAAAAAAATATCGAAGGCGCGGGGGCATCCGGACGCTTTCGGGGCGCAAAGGCAACAACCTTAATGATTTTTAATAGATAAAACTAAGTTAAAAAATTTTGAGTTTTGATTTTTTAAAACTTCTGTTGTATCTTGAGCTTAATCTTAGTTAAATTTTGTTTAACCTCTGTTCGCTTATGGGTTTAAACATAGTTTGCTTATTATTCAAAGTGATAACAATTAAATACTCGGGGCTTTTATAATATCTTGCATTTTTGTTGACTTAAAACTTTTGCTGTGATATATTATTTGTCGCACCGCTCGGAAAAGGTTAAAGTCGCTTTGCGCACCTCACCGGCGAGGCCCGAAAAAGGAGGAAGCTAATATGTATGCTGTTATTGAAACGGGCGGCAAGCAATTGAAGGTGGAAGCGGGACGCTACTACAAGGTCGAAAAGCTCGACCTCGAGGTCGGCGCCAAGATTGAGTTCAAGGCCGTCATGTCATCGGACGCCGCCGGCTCTGTTAAGACGGGCGAGAACGCCGCCGTCGTGACCGCCGAGGTTTTAGACCACGGCAAGGCGCCCAAAATCATCGTCTATAAATATAAGGCGAAGAAGAACGAGAGAAAGCGCCAAGGCCACCGCCAACCGTATACTAAAATTAAAATCATCGAAATAAAAGGCTAATGACCTCGCTCAAGTTTATCACCGAAAACGGCAGCGTCACGCGCTTTTACGCCTCGGGGCACACAGGCTATGCCGACGAGGGCGAAGACATAGTTTGCGCCGCGCTTTCGGCGATAATGCAGACGGCTATTTTGGGGCTGCTTAAAGTGGCGATGATAGAAGTCGCCTACTCTTCCGACGAAGTGACGGGAAAACTCAGCGTCGAGCTTCCCAAAAACTTGACGGAAAGACAGCGCCGC
This sequence comes from Eubacteriales bacterium, assembly GCA_035449045.1. Lineage (GTDB taxonomy): Bacteria > Bacillota > Clostridia > Christensenellales > CAG-917 > DAOTKC01. The sequence goes on along the minus strand of DAOTKC010000031.1, from coordinate 1,859 downwards.
GACGCCGACGTCATACTCAACACCTTGCTCTTAGGGGTGTCCGACCTCAGCGAGGGATATTCGGACTATATCGATTTGGAGGTAATATAGATGTTTATTAATATTCAACTTTTCGCTCACAAGAAGGGCGTGGGAAGTTCGAGAAACGGACGCGAAAGCGCGGCCAAGCGCCTCGGCCCCAAGCGCGCCGACGGCCAGTTCGTGCAGGCGGGCAATATTTTGGTGCGCCAGTGCGGCACTCATTTCCATCCCGGCAACAACGTCGGAATCGGCAGCGACGACACGCTGTTCGCCTTGACTTCGGGCGTCGTCCGCTTCGAGAGAAAGGGCAAGGACAAAAAGCAGGTCAGCGTCTATTCCGAATAATAAAGCCTAATTTTGATTCAAAGCCCGCTTTGGCGGGCTTTCGTTTTTTTAGGGAAAGCTTGCAATAAGCGCGGTCAGGCAATACATTAAAAGCAAAGCTTTTGCTTATATCAAAGCCACGCCAGAAAAACTTGGAAAGAGATTTTTATTTTCAAAAATATATTGATTTAGCGGCCGAATTAATATATAGTTATATGTGTTAATAAACTATAATGCTGAAATATTTTTTTGAAAGCGGCGCGCTGACCGTAATAAAAGACAGAACTTTCGATTTAAAGGCGATTTTAGAGTCGGGTCAGGTGTTCCGCTATAAAATATGCGGCCGCTTTTATGAGGTCATTTCGGGTGAGAAAAGAGCGCAAATCGAGGAGCGCGGGGATAGCTATATCATTGTTTCGGACGATGTCGAATATTTTGAAAAATACTTTGATTTTTGCCGAAACTATGATATAATACTTAAGAAAGTGCAGGATAAAGCCCTTGTTTCGTCAGCAACGGCCTTCGCGCCCGGCATCAGGATTTTGAAGCAGGAGCCCGTCGAAACGATTATAAGCTTCATCATCTCGGCCAACAACAACATAGCGCGAATTAAAAAAATCATCGAAAACATTGCGGCAGGGCTGGGCCGAGATATGGGCGGATATTTCGCCTTTCCCGCGCTTTCCGCGCTTGCCTCGGCAGACGAGGACTTTTACTTTCAAGCGGGCGCGGGCTACCGCGCACCCTATATCAAGCGGACGGCCGAGGCGCTACTGCACACCGACATCAAGGCGCTTTACGAAATGCCGACCGAAAAGGCGCATAAAGCGCTCGTCGCCCTTCCCGGCATAGGCCCCAAAGTTGCCGACTGCATTTTGCTCTTCGCCTTCGGCAAGACCGACGTTTTTCCCGTCGACACTTGGATAAAGAAGGTCTACCGCGAGCATTTCGGCGACGCCACGGCGAAAAAGATGCGCGCCGCGCTGATTGAAAAATACGGCGAATATTCCGGTTTTGTGCAACAATACTTGTTTTACTTCAAAAGAGAAATGAATAAAGGTTAATTTGGAGGATTGGTTATGAACAGTGTCAAAAAGTATGTCGTTCTTGCGGATATCGAAAGCGTCCGCGTGCCTTACGCCGCATTCGCGAAAGCCTTAAACGAGCTTGCCAAATACGGTGAAGTGGCGGCCTGCAAGTTTTACGGCTACAGCGCCAAGCGCACCAAGGACTACGGCGAGTTCATTCAGGAAAACAACTACGACGCGCTGTCGGCTCTGCCCAAGAAGAGAAAGGGCAAGCTCGACCTCCGTCAGGTTATCGACGCGGTCAGGCTGGCGCAATATCCCAATATCGACGGCTTTTTCCTGATTTACGGCAAGGGCGACATCACGCCGCTTATCGCCTACCTTAAGGGCTACGGCATGGACGTCGTCGCCGGCGTCATCGAGCCCGACAAGAATTCCATGCTCTGCAACAAAGTCATCACGCTAGATCCCGACGCGCCCTATACC
>DAOTKC010000030.1:0-18510 GCA_035449045.1 Eubacteriales bacterium | reverse complement strand
ATGTCATGCTCCCCATGATTTACGCCAAAATCCCTTCCGAAGAGCGCGTGGAGCGGGCCGGCATACTTCTTGACCGCGTCGGGCTGACCGACAAAATGAAAAACTATCCGCGCCAACTCTCGGGCGGCCAGCAGCAGAGAATAGCGATAGCGCGCGCGCTCGCCAACGACCCCGCTGTAATCCTCGCCGACGAGCCGACGGGCGCGCTCGACCAGCGCACGGGACGGCAAATCATAGATATGCTAAAAGACCTAAACGAGAGCGAAGGCAAGACCATTCTCATTATCACCCACGACGTCGAGATAGCCAAAGAGGCCAAGCGCACCGTCCGCATTCTCGACGGCAGACTCTATCAAGAATAAGCCGATTCCGCTAAAAAGCCTTTTGGCACGAGAAGCGGTAAGATTGCTTGCAAGAATAACAAGCGCGGGTAAAACAGCAAGAAATATCGGCGGCGCGCCCAACAGGAAGCAATGCTTAAAGAAATTATTTTGATGTCTTTTAAAAATCTCAGGACAAACACGTTGAGAACGGCGCTGTCGATTCTCGGCGTTTTGATTGGCATTGCATCGATAATCGCGCTGATGACGCTGGGGCGCGGCGTCACCTCCTCCGTCACCGACCAGCTTACCGGCCTTGGCGGCAACCGCATAACGATTGAAATCCGCCAGTCGACGGCGGGCAGCATTAAAAAGGGCTTCACCGATGAGGAAATTGAGCAATTCGCCGACCTTCAGTATGTCGCGTCCGTTTCGCCCACCCTCGTCAAACCGGGCGCCCGAGTCATCACCAACGACCCGAGAAGCGCCCAGACAGGCGGTTATTCCACCGTTGCCAGCGTGCTCGGCACCAGCCAGTATTTCTTCGCGCCCGCCAATCAAATTCAGGTTAAATACGGACGCGGCATCACCGAGTCCGATGTCACGGGCAAAAACAACGCCTGCGTTTTGGGCTCGGAAATCGCATATAAAATGTTCGGCAACACAAACCCGAGGGGCGCAATAATTTATATCGATAACTACGAGTTTATGGTGTGGGACGTCGTCGAAAAAATCTCCGGCCCCAACGAGAATTATAACTCATTTATTTTCATTCCCTATACGACGGCGCGCGACCGCCTGCTTTTCGGCGAAATCACGCAGCTCGTCATCGAGGTTTCGGACACCGACAAAGTGTCAAGCGTCTTTGGCAACGCCGAGGATTTGCTGCTCGAAATATTTAACAACAACCCCACGTATTTCAAGATTAAAAACGAAAAAGTGATAATGGACATGGTCGTCACCATCACCGATCTCATCATCGGCATGCTGGGCGGCATAGCCAGCATCGCGCTTTTGGTCGGCGGCATCGGCATCATGAACATGATGCTTGTCACGGTGAGGGAGCGCACCTCCGAAATCGGCCTCCGTCTGGCGCTGGGCGCCAAGCCCGGCTTGATACTGCTTCAGTTTTTAATCGAGGCCGTCATAATAAGCCTTATCGGCGGCATCGCAGGCGTCGCCGTCGGCATTTTCATAGCCTACGTCGCCTGCAACATCATCGGCGCATCCTTCATCCTCTCGGCGAGCACCGTCTTACTCTCGGTGGGCTTCTCCATCGCCGTCGGCCTTATTTTCGGCCTACTCCCCGCTCGCAAGGCTTCCCGCCTCAACCCCATCGACGCATTGAAAGCGGTGTGATAGGGCCTATCTTGCCGCGAGAAACAAAGAACCCTCGTCAGTTACATGTTTCATATATGGCGCCTTCCTGAACCTTTATTTTAGCGGCAATCCGCACCCTCTGACACCGCCTAATAAGTAAATTATTTGGATATTAAAGCCGCCCTAAGGGCGGCTTTAATAAATTATATTTTTGTTATTTTCTTCGCGTTAAAAAAGGGATTCAGAGGGTTGCAGATTTGAGCGAAAAACGAAGAGGCGGTTGACCCAGTGTATAAATAATACACGGTCAGCCGCCTCTGAAATTTTGTCGCGCAAAGATGCGCCCTATCAATCCCTTTTTTTATTTGCCGGCGCGGCGCTTATAGTATTCGCGTTTTTTAGCCGCGTCGTTCTCGTTCTTGGCGAACAGCTCGGCGGCGAGCTCGGGATGGAGGTTGGTGAGGGATGCGTAGCGCGTTTCGCCCATCAGGAAGGTCTTGTAGTCCTCGGTCGGGTCCTTGCTGTCGAGAATGAGCGGGTTGGTATCGGTGCCGGCGAGTTGCGGGTTGTAGCGGAAGAGCTGCCAATAGCCGCAGTCAACGGCCTTTCTCATCTCGATTTGCGACTTCATCATATTGATGCCGTGGTTGATGCAGGGCGAGTAGGCGATGATGAGGGAGGGACCCTTATATGCTTCGGCCTCGGCTATCGCTTTGATGAACTGGTTCTTGTCGGCGCCCATCGAAACCTGAGCGACGTAGACGTAGCCGTAGTCCATGGCGAGCAGCGCGAGGTCCTTCTTCTTGGTTTTCTTGCCCGTCGCGGCGAACTTGGCTACGGCGCCCGCGGGAGTGGACTTGGAGGACTGGCCGCCCGTGTTGGAATAGACTTCGGTGTCGAGCACCAAGAGGTTGACGTCCTCGCCCGAGGCAAGCACGTGGTCGACGCCGTTGTAGCCGATGTCGTAGGCCCAGCCGTCGCCGCCGATTATCCAAACCGATTTTTTAACTAAGCTGTCGGCGTTGTTTTTGATATATTTGAGGTTTTCCTTCACCTCGGCGCTGGAAGCGCTTTCGATTGCCGAGTCCAAAAGCTCGATAATTTTCGCCGCCGCTTTCTTGGAGGCTTCGGCGTCGTCGGAGCCCGCTATCCACTCCTCGAAGGCTTCGATGAGGGGCAGGGGAACGCCGCCGCGGACGGCTGCTATCGCCGTCTTGATGGCCGCTTTCTTGGCGGCGAAGGCGAGCTTCATGCCGTAGCCGAACTCGGCGTTGTCCTCGAACAGGCTGTTCGCCCAAGCGGGACCGTGGCCGCGGTCGTTGGTGGTATAGGGGCAGGTGGGCGCCGAGCCGCCGTAAATCGAGGAGCAGCCGGTGGCGTTGGCAATCACCATGCGGTCGCCGAAGAGCTGGGTGATGACCTTGATGTAGGGCGTCTCACCGCAACCGGAGCAGGCGCCCGAAAACTCGAACAGCGGCTTTTTGAACTGGCTGTTCTTTACGGTGTTTTTATTGAACTCGGCCGAAATTTCGGGCAGGGATGCGAAGTAGTCCCAGTTTTTGGCCTCTTTCTCGATGGATTCGGCGACGGGTATCATCCGAAGCGCCTTTTCCTTGGCGGGGCAAGTAGTCACGCAGTTATTGCAGCCGGTGCAGTCAAAGGGGCTGACCTGAATGCGGTATTCGTAATTTTTGAAGCCGATGGCGGGCTTGGTGTAGAAGCTCTCCGGCTTGCCCGCAAGTTCCTCGGCGGTGTAGAGCGCGGGACGGATGGTGGCGTGGGGGCAGACGAAGGAGCACTGGTTGCACTGGATGCAGTTTTCGGGAATCCATTCGGGAACGGAAACCGCGATGCCGCGTTTTTCGTATTTGGACGTTCCCACGGGCACGACGCCGGTCGGGTCAAAGGCCGAAACGGGCAGTTCGTCGCCTTTTTGGTTGATAATGGGATCTATAACCGACTTGAAATAGAGGTCGTCGGTGACTTCCGCGAGTGCGGCGCCCTCGGTGGCCTCCGCCCAGCTTTCGGGGTATTTGACCTCGATGAGCGCCGTTATAGCGTTGTCGATGCAGGCGTTGTTGAGCGCGACGACGGCGTCGCCCTTTTTGCCGTAGGTCTTTTTAATCGCCTCTTTCATATATTTCTCGGCGAGTTCATAGTCAATGACGTTAGCGAGCTTGAAGAAGGCCGCCTGCATGACGGTGTTGATGCCGCGCGAGGCTCCCACTTCGGTGATGACCTTGAGGCCGTCCAGAATATAGAACTTGGCGCGCTTTTTGGCTATCGCCTGCTTGACGGAGGCGGGCAGCTCGCGCTCGAGGTCTTCGGGCGTCCAGATTGTGTTCAAAAGGAAGGTGCCGCCCTCCTTAAGGTCGGACAGCATGTCGTATCTCAAAACGTAAGAGGAGTTGTGGCAGGCGATGAAGTCGGCGTAGTCGATGAGGTAGGTGCTCTTAATGGGGAGATCGCCGAATCTTAAGTGGGAAATGGTCAGTCCGCCGCTCTTCTTGGAGTCGTAAGCGAAATAGCCCTGAGCGTATTTTTCGGTGTGGTCGCCGATGATTTTAATGCTGTTTTTGTTGGCGCCGACGGTGCCGTCCGAGCCCAGCCCGTAGAACTTGCAGGAAATGGTGCCCTTGGGCGCGGCGTCAATCTTTTTGGTTATCTTGAGCGAGCTGCCGGTAATATCGTCGTTGATGCCGACGGTGAAATGATTCTTGTTGGCGGTGTCCATGTTCTCGTAGATGGCGTAGATCATGGAGGGGTTGAATTCCTTGCTGCCGAGGCCGTAGCGGCCGCAGAGCACCTTTACGTTCAAGCCGGCTTCGGCGAGTGCCGAAACGACGTCGAGATAGAGAGGCTCGCCGATGGAGCCGGGCTCCTTGGTGCGGTCGAGCACGGTAATGAACTTGGCGGTCTTGGGGATGGCGGCGAGGAAGGAGTTAACGCAGAAGGGACGGTAGAGCCTGACTTTGACGAGGCCGGTCTTCTGGCCTTTGGCGTTGAGGTAGTCCACCGTTTCCTCGACGGCGCCGGTGCCGCTGCCCATCAGCACGATGACCTTCTCGGCGTCGGGCGCGCCGTAGTAGTCGAACAGGTGATAGCTGCGGCCGGTCAAAGCGGCGACCTTGTCCATCATAGCCTGCGTTATCCTGGGCACTTCGTTGTAGAATTTATTAGCGGCCTCGCGGTTTTGGAAATAGATGTCGGGGTTTTGGTTGGTGCCCTGCTGGTGAGGATGCTCGGGGTTCAAGGCGCGGCGTCTGAAGCGCTCGACGTCCTCCATATCCAAAAGCGGGCGCATCTCCTCATAGTCTATGACGTCGACCTTGGACACCTCGTGGCTCGTCCTGAAACCGTCGAAGAAGTGAAGGAAGGGGACGGACGCCTTGAGTGTGGAAAGGTGGGCGACGAGGGAAAGGTCCATGCATTCCTGCACCGAGCCCGAAGCCAAAAGCGCGAAACCGGTCTGGCGGCAGGCCATGACGTCGGAGTGGTCGCCGAAAATGGAGAGCGCGTGGGCGGCCAAAGCCCTTGCCGAAACGTGGAAGACACAGGGCAGAAGCTCGCCGGAGATTTTATACATGTTGGGAATCATCAAAAGCAGGCCTTGGCTGGCGGTGAAGGTCGTCGTCATCGCGCCCGCGGCAAGCGAGCCGTGGACGGCGCCGGCGGCGCCCGCTTCCGACTGCATTTCGGTGATTTTAACGGTGTTGCCGAACAGGTTTTTACGCCCCGCTCCCGCCCATTCGTCGGCGCTTTCCGCCATAGCCGAAGAGGGAGTGATGGGGTATATCGCTGCGACTTCGCTGAAAGCGTATGCTACGTGCGACGCCGCTGTGTTGCCATCGATTGTCATTTTCTTCATTATGTGACCTCCAAAGAAAATTTTATATAAATTATATTAATTTCTGTATTCAAAACCTTATACATTATACAGTTTAATATTTCTTAAGTCAATGTTTTTGCGCGTGAAGGAAGCGATATTTGCCTTAAAATAAACGCGCCGAGCGTGGATACGGGCGCGCTGCTCCTTGCAAAGCATTTGCAAATTAAAAAATGATATGCTATCATAACAAAGATTATGGAAAACTCCCCGGTCATCGAAGTTAAAAACGCCGAATACCGCTATAAACTGCCCGACGGCGGCTTTGTCGCCGCGCTCTCCGGCGTCAGCCTGTCGATATCGGCGGGTGAGTTTGTCGTAATCTGCGGCCACAACGGCAGCGGCAAATCGACGCTTGCCAAGCTTATGAACGGGCTGCTCCTTCCCACCAACGCCGAGGGCGAGGTTTTAGTCAAGAAAATGAAGACAACAGACGCCGCTCACACCTTCGACATAAGAAGGAGCGCGGGCATCGTCTTTCAAAACCCCGACAACCAGATGGTGGCGACTTTCGTCGAGGACGATTTGGCGTTCGGACCCGAAAATTTGGGGGTGCCGAGAGAGGAGATTGAGGAGAGAATCGATTGGGCGCTCGCCGCCGTCGGCATGAGCGGCCACCGAAAATCGACGCCGTTTAAGATGAGCGGCGGACAAAAACAACGGATAGCAATTGCCGCCGTCCTCGCCATGAAGCCCGAGATTTTGATTTTGGACGAATCGACGTCGATGCTCGATCCCAAGGGCAGGCGCGAGGTAATGAACACGCTTTTGAACTTGAACAAGAGCGGCATAACGGTCATTTTAATCACCCATAATATGGATGAAGCGTTTTTCGCAAGCCGCGCGGTCATCTTAAAGGACGGCCAAATTAAGGCGGACGCGCCGCCCGAGGATATTTTTTCCGATTACAACCTGCTTATTGAAAACAGCTTAACGTTGCCCGCCGTGCCCGAGACGGCGCGGCTTTTGCGTGAAAAAGGCTTGGACGTCGAACCCGCGGTATTCTTTGTCGAGGACTTGGCGGAGGAACTATGCCGATTGTTATAGAAAACCTTTCCTACACCTATATGAAAAAGACGCCATATGAGAAAAAAGCGCTTGACGGCGTCACTTTCACTATTGAGGACGGCGATACTTTCGGCATAATCGGCGCGACGGGCTCGGGTAAATCGACGCTGATTCAGCACTTGAACGCGCTGATAAGGGTGACCGAGGGCAAAATAGTCGTAAACGGCATGAACCTCTCGGAAAAAAAGCTTGATTTGAAGCGGCTTAGGAGCACTGTCGGCATGGTGTTTCAATATCCCGAATACCAGCTCTTCGAGGAAACGGTGGAGAAGGATATCGCGTTCGGCCTTAAAAACATCGGCGTTGCCGAAGCCGAAATTGCCGACCGCGTGAGAGAAGCGGCCGAGCTTTGCGGGCTTGACTTCGAGGAGGTTAAGAGCCGTTCGCCCTTCGAGCTTTCGGGCGGGCAGATGCGCCGCGCCGCAATAGCCGGAGTCATCGCAATGCGCCCCGAAATCCTCGTCTTCGACGAGCCGACGGCAGGCTTGGATCCGCGGGGCAGGGCGGAGCTTCTTTCGCTCATCAGAAAGCTCAAAGACAGCTGCTCAAAGACGATAATAATGGTCAGCCATAATATGGACGAGATAGCGGCGATGTGCAACAGAGTCGCCGTCTTGGACGAGGGCAGGCTGGCTGCCTGCGACGCGCCGAGAAAGCTGTTTTTCGACGAAACAATGCTCTCCTCGCTGGGGCTGGACGTGCCGACGGCGGTTAAGCTTGCCAACCTTTTGAAAAAGCGCGGCGTAGAGCTTCGGCCGGCGATGACGCCTCCGGCCTTTGCCGAGGCGTTTTGGGAATATTATATAGAGGCGCGGCGATGAACGGCATAAGCTTCGGGCAGTATTATCCCGCCGATTCCCCCATACACCATTTGGACGCCAGAATAAAAATAATTCTGTCGGTGGTGTTTATCGCCGCTGTGTTCTTTGTAAAATCTTACTTCGGATATCTGGTGACGCTTTTATTTTTGGCGTCGGTGATAGGGATGTCGAGAGTGCCGCTTTCGGTCGTTTTCAAGACCGTAAAGGCCGTTTTGTTTTTAATCATTTTCACCTTCGTTCTCAACTTGTTTTTAATCGACGAAGGCCGCATTTTATGGAGCCTTTGGATTTTCGATATCACCGATCAGGCAGTTCATTATGCCATAATGATGGCTTTAAGGCTGTTTTTGTTGATAACGGGCACGACGCTGCTCACTTTGACTACGACGCCGATGGATTTGACCGACGGCATAGAATCGCTGATGTCGCCGCTTAAAATCATTAAATTTCCCGTTCACGACGTCGCGCTCATCATGAGCATAGCGCTTAGGTTTATTCCCACTCTCATCGAGGAAACCAACAAGATCATGAACGCCCAGAAAGCGCGCGGCGCCAGCTTCGACCACGGCGGGCTTTTCAAGCGCGCCAAGGCGCTTCTGCCCGTTCTGATTCCGCTGTTCGTCTCCTCCATCCGCCGAGCTGACGAGCTTGCGCTCGCCATGGACGCACGCTGCTACAACGCCTCGCCCAACCGCACGCGGAGAAAAGTTTTGAAAATCGGCGGACGCGACATCGCCGCACTTTTTATCGCCGCGGCGTATTTCACGCTGATACTGCTCGACAGGTATTTCTTTTTGTCGGCCGTTGACAGATTGTTTTTCGGATTGTTCTAATGCGTTACAAAATGATTTTGCAATATAACGGCACGTGCTATTCGGGGTGGCAGCGGCAGAAGAACGGCGTTTCGGTTCAGGAAGAGCTGGAGGCCGCGCTTTCCAAGCTTTACGGCGAGGAGATAAAGGCCGTCGCCAGCGGAAGGACGGACGCAGGTGTCCACGCCGAAGGGCAGGTTGTCCATTTCGACGCACCGGAGACTATACCGGCCGCCAAAATTCCGCTGGCTCTCAACAACTTTCTACCCGACGACATAAGCGCGGTGTCGGCCGAAAAAGCCGCCGACGATTTTAACGCCCGATTTTCGGCAAAGCGCAAAACCTACGTTTACCGCATGTATATTTCACCGGTAAGACTACCGCTGAAAGACCTATTTGCCGTTCGCATCTCTCTTATGCCCGACCTTGAAAAAATGCGCGCCGCCGCCCGACATATCGCGGGCGAGCACGATTTTTCGGCGTTTTTGGCGTCGGGAAGCGTGGTAAAAAACACCGTCCGCACGGTTTACAGCCTAGAAATAGCCGAAAAAAGCGGAGATATCGAAATAACGGTGGAAGGCAACGGCTTTTTGTATAATATGGTCAGAATCATAGCGGGCACGCTGCTCTACGCCGGAACCGGAAAAATCGCGCCCGAGGAAATTCCCGATATTTTGGCCTTAGGCGACCGCAAAAGGGCGGGCAAGACGATGCCGGCAAAGGGGCTTTCGCTTCTTTGCGTGGAATACGACTGATTTTTATCCGCGCGAATTTGACGAAAAGGTATTTTATTCTGTTTCGGCCTAGGTTTAAGAAAAACGCTTGACAAGCGCGGACGCATTTTATATTATATGTTAGCTTTGGTTGCACGGAATAGCCCCCCGTGGCAATAAAGAGCACTAATTAGATTTTTTGGAGGTCTTTACCGTGAAAACTTATATGGCAAAGCCCAAAGAAGTGGAGAGCAAATGGTTTGTCGTCGACGCGACCGGCTTGGCGCTGGGTCGTTTGGCGAGCGCCGTAGCCACCGTTTTGCGCGGCAAGAACAAGCCCGAGTTTACTCCTCACGTCGATACCGGCGACCATGTCATAGTGATAAATTGCGACAAAGTCATTCTGACCGGCAAAAAGGCCGAGCAGAAGCTTTACCGCTACCACACCGGCTATGCCGGCGGGCTCAAAGAAGTGCAATACAAGAAAATAATGTCCGAAAAGCCCGAATTCGCCGTTTATAAGGCGGTCAAGGGCATGCTCCCCAAAAATATTTTGGGCAGGCAGATGCTGAAGAAGCTCCGCGTTTTCGCGGGAAGCGAGCACAACCATCAGGCGCAAATGCCGGTCGAGTTAAAGATTTAGGAGAGGAATATGGCTACTAAGAAAGCAATTAAAAAGAAAGTGCAGTATTGGGGCACCGGCAGGCGTAAAAAGGCCATCGCCCGCGTGCGCTTAATTCCTCAAGGCGAAGGCGCCATTGTCATCAACAAGCGCGACATCGACGACTATTTCGGCCTCGGCACCATGAAGCTGGTCGTCCGTCAACCCTTGGAGCTGACCGCCACCGCCGATAAATACAACGTCTTCGTCAACGTCAACGGCGGCGGATTCACCGGCCAGGCCGGCGCCATCCGTCAAGGCATCGCCCGCGCCCTCGTCAACGCCGAGCCCGAGCTTCGCCCCGCGCTCAAGAAGGCGGGATATCTCACCCGCGACCCCAGAATGAAGGAGCGCAAGAAATACGGCCTTCACAAGGCAAGAAAAGCTCCCCAATTCTCCAAGCGTTAATTTTTCGGTCAAAAAAACCAAAAGATCCGCCCTCGGGCGGATTTTTTATTTTAAGAGATCTAAACTCATTAATCGCGTTCGGACAAAAATTCGCCGATTGAGATATGCCTGACCTGAGATTTAATTATCGATTACTTAGTGCATCAGGCATTGCGCGGCCGCCGCCAGCGCCGAGGCTTCGCTTAACGCTTCCTTATATTTCGTGTCAAACGCCGCAAGGTCGAAAAGCGTCAAAATCAAATCGCATTCCTTTTGTAAAAACAGCTTGAGTGAGAGGTTTTGGTCGGGCGGTCTAGTGCGCTTTGCCGAGGGCGGGGCTTCCTCTCCCAGCTTCAAAAGCATCAGTCGCTTTTTGGAAATAAGCCGGCGAATCAGCGGTTTCGTTGTTTCGTCTGCAAGTCCCGACATAAAAAACTGCAAAAAGGAAATCGTCTGTTCGGTGAGCAATCTGACGCGGCCGATAAGCCGATTTTCTCTCGGCGCTCCGTCCGGCGAAAAACCCTTTTCGCTTAAAGTCGGCGCCGGCGTGCCGTCGTCCAAACCCAACCGCCCCACCGCGGGGTTTTCCCTTCCCGCAAGGTCAATAATCGCTCTTCTTTTGAGCTTGGCGTATTCCCTCGCCAAAATTTCAATGGTGTTTTCGTCGGGCAAAATCAGAAAATCGTCCATATCAATTCTCCGCATTCGCTATATTATTCGCCTAAGCATTAAAAAGTGCGGGTTTTTTTGGGGAAAAAGCGGGGCGTGCCGACTTAGAAAACGCTTGCCATTCCCGTTTACATTCTATATAATTATTTAAAACCGCAGGCAAATATCTATATAATTATATATTTTGCTTATACTGCGGATAATATCGGTAAGCGCAAACAGCGAGAGAGGGATATTTTTGGCGTATAAATTTCTGACGCCCATACAGGTTTGGGAAGGATACAGCCCGGTCAAGGAGCCGCTCGAGGTCGCCATCGTCAAGACTTTTGAAGAGGACGGCATTCGCCATACCGATATGTATTACACCGTCGAAACGGTGAAAGACGGCAAGGTCAGAGGCTTTTTGAGGCTGATGGCCAAAGAGGAGCTTTTGGGCAAGCGCTGCCCGCTCATCGCCTTTTTGCCTGCCGACGACAGCATAGAGGAAAAGGCGCGGAAAAGCTTTTTAGACCGCGGCTACGCCGTTGCGGTAATTGATTATGCCGGCGAGGCCGAGGGCAAGGAATTTTTCACGCAATACCCCAAGTCGCTGGAATACGGCAATCTTAAACTTGCGGGAACAAGGCTTACCAAGCTCATTGAATCCTCGCGCGACACCGTTTGGTTTTTGTGGACCAAGGTGGTGCGCCGCGCCCTAACCGTCCTTGAGAGCCAAGCGGCCGTCGACCCTTCCAAGATAGTTATCATCGGCGAAAAGCTGGGCGGCCAGCTCGCCTGGCAGGTGGCGGGCACCGACGGACGCGTCCGCGCCTTAGTGCCCATTTTGGGCGGCGGCTACAATGAATACCGCGGCAAGTTCAAATATTCCGCCGACAATAACATCGAAATGACGGAGGAGCGGAGCTGCTGGCTTGCCGGAAGCGCGCCGCAGGCCTACGCTCAGTTCATCGCCTGTCCCGTCTATTTTCTTTCGGCCACCAACTCGGAATGCGCCGATTTCGACCGCGCTCACGATATTCTGCAATTGGTTTCCTGCGACGAGGCGGTTTTATACGCCACGCCCATGGCCAATCGTCAGATAAGCGAAAAGGGCATCGACTGCATGATGGTTTGGATTGCTGCACAGATTGAAGACGGAATCCGCGTTCATCAGCCGCCAGAGGCTTCCTTCGAGGTCAGCGAGGGCAAGCTCTACGTCAAGGCCAAGCTGTCGTCGACGAGCGAGGAAATCAAGGCCTACGCCTCCATCGGCGAGGTTGACCCCACCGGCAGAAACTGGCGGAGGATGAAGCGTCCGGCAAAGACGGGCGAGGGCGAATATCTCTTTGAGGCGCCCGTCTACAACGCCGAGGACAGAATTTTCGTCTTTGTCAACGCGCTGTTTGCTGACGGCGCCGCCGTGACCTCCAAGGTCATTTCCTGCATTCCCAAAAACGAGATGGTTACCGCGGTGTCCAAGGCCAACCTCGAGGAGAGAGTCATCTACGAGAGCTCAATGGGCGACGCCGTCTTCGTCGTCGAAACCGACGGAATGTTTTTGGAAAGCGGGCTCATTTCGATTAAGGAAGGGCCGATGAACATCTCGGGAATCACAACGTCCAATGGCAGGCTCGTCACCTACAAGCTCAGAGAATCTAAATACAGCAAGGAAAAAACCAGCGTGCTTCAGCTTCACGCATTTTCGGCCGAAAAACGCAAAATATACTTTAACATATCGCTTTTTAACGATGAAACGGTGTATACGGCGGAAGCAGAGCTGAAATCGCGCGATAAATGGCAGAGGATAACGCTTAATTCGACCGACTTCAAGAGCCCCGCCATGCGGACGCTCAAGGAGTGGAGCCAGGTCAAAAAGCTGGAAATCGCAAACGCCGAGAACGTCCTCATAAACAACGTGCTGTGGGTATAACTTTTTACCTTCCGACTTAGGAAAAAACAGATGGATAACGAAGAACTTGAAATTTTAGAGCCGGCCACGCCTCGCGGCAAGCTCCGCTCGAAAATACTTTCCGCCATAATCAGCTTTTTGATTGTGGTGGTGCTGGCGGTGATAGCCGCGACCTTGGTCAAGCGCTATTACACCGTCACTTTCTACGTCAACGGCTCTTCCATGGTGCCGACCTTGGACGGCGGCGACCCTCAGATAAAAGATGACGGCGACAAGCTGATTCTTTGGAAAAACCCCAATATTAAGCGCGGCGACATCGTCGTTTTCAGGCGCGCCGAGGACGACTACGCGCTGGTCAAAAGAGTCATTGCGATAGGCGGCGACACCGTCAAGCTGGAGCCGACCGAAACCGGCGTCAACATCTACATCAACGGCAAGCTTTTGGACGAGCCCTACATCAACGAGCCGATGGACAAGGACAGAATCGACAACAACCAGACCGTCACGGTCTCGGAGGGCGCCATTTTCTGCATGGGCGACAACCGCAACAACAGCAGCGATTCGCGCGCTTTCGGCGAGGTCCAGGTTTCCGACGTAATTGGCAAGGTGTTATTGATTATTGATGCCGAAACCAACGACATAAGTTTTCCCAAAAAATAGCGGAGGTTTTATGAAGCACGACGACATCTGTGATTTACTTAAACAAGGCAAAGCGGCGGCAGGTAAGACCGTCACCGTCTGCGGCTGGGTGAGAACGGCGCGCGACAGCAAGAGCGTGGTATTTTTGGAGCTCAACGACGGCACTTGCTTTAACAACCTTCAAATAGTGGCGGACAAAGAGAGGCCGATAGCCGAAGCCGCCGCGGCGGCGGGCGTGGGCACCGCGCTCATGGTAACGGGCAACGTGCAAGAATCGGCGGGCACCGGCCAGAGCATCGAGCTTATGGCGGAGGAAATAACGGTTTTAGGCGAAGCGGGTGAGGACTATCCCCTTCAAAAAAAGAAGCACAGTTTGGAATTTCTTCGCACCATCGCCCATCTTAGGGCGCGCACCAACACCTTCAACGCCGTCTTCAGAGTCAGAAACGTGCTGTCGATGGCCATTCACAACTTCTTTCAGGAGCGCGGCTTTTTATATGTCCACACGCCGATAATCACGGGAAGCGACTGCGAGGGCGCGGGCGAGGTTTTTCAGGTAACGATCTTGAAAAACGCAGCGCTGCAGTCTGCCGACTATTCCGAGGACTTCTTTGGCACCAAGGCCGGACTCACCGTTTCGGGGCAGCTTGAAGGCGAGGCGATGGCGCTTGCCTTTTCCAAAATATATACTTTCGGACCGACGTTCCGCGCCGAAAACAGCAATACTCCCCGCCACGCCGCCGAGTTTTGGCAAATCGAGCCCGAGGTGGCGTTCGCCGACCTTTATGACATCATCGCGCTTGCGCGCGACCTCATGAAATACATCATCGCCGACGTTTTGAAAAAATGCCCCGACGAGATGGACTTTTTCGAAAAGCGTTACGAGCCCGGCCTCAAAGCCAAGCTTCAGAACATAGTAGACAAAGATTTCGTCATTTTGGAATATGCAAAAGCAATCGAAATTTTGAAAAACTCTGGCGAAAAGTTCGAATATCCCGTCGATTGGGGCACCGATCTTCAGACCGAGCACGAGCGCTATATCGTCGACAGAGTCTACAATTGCCCGGTATTCATCGTCAACTACCCCAAGAAAATAAAATCGTTCTATATGAAACTCAACCCCGACGGCGAGACGGTGGCGTCCACCGATCTTTTAGTGCCGGGAGTGGGTGAGATAATCGGCGCATCCCAGAGAGAGGACAACCTCGAGCTTCTGGACAAGCGCATCAAAGAGCTCAACATGAATATGAAGGACTACTGGTGGTATCTCGAGCTCAGAAAATACGGCTCGGCGCCCCACAGCGGCTTCGGCTTGGGTTTGGAGCGCGCCCTCATGTATATCACGGGAATGACCAACATCCGCGACGTCGCGCTTTTCCCGAGAACGAAGGGCAATCTGGCGTTTTAGGCTAATTGCGGTTTTGTTTATCGCATTAATCGATGGGATAACGGTTGAAATTTAATTGAACCCCAAGCATTAGCAGAGGAAAAAGTGGCACTGATACTTAAAGAGGGCTATAAGCCCAAGCTGAATCTTAGGGAAACACAGCGCGCGATAAAGCTCATCAAGGACGAGTTTCAAAGAAATTTAGTGTCGGCGTTCGGTTTCGAGCGCGTCTCGGCGCCCTTGATGGTGTTTTCCGACACCGGTATAAACGACGACTTGAACGGCGTGGAGAGAAAGGTCGAATTCGATCTTTTAAACTACCCCGACCGCCGCGCCGAGATAGTGCAGTCGCTCGCCAAGTGGAAGCGCCAAACGCTTCGCCGCTATGAGTTTTCGGCGGGCGAAGGGCTTTACACCGATATGAACGCCATCCGCCGCGACGACCTAATGGACAATACTCACAGCATCTACGTCGACCAGTGGGACTGGGAGATGGTGATAACGAGAGAGCAGCGGAGCAAGGCTTTTTTGAGAAGAGTGGTGTCCAAGCTCGTCGACTGCGTTTGCGATACCTTGCAAACGCTGAAAAAGGCCTATCCCGTAGTCGACACTTCTCTTAGTCGACAAGTATTTTTTATTACCTCGGAAGAATTGCTAAAAAGATATCCTAATCTCACTCCCAAGGAGCGCGAGAACGCCATCACCAAAGAATACGGCACGGTGTTTATTGAGGAAATCGGCGTGACGCTGTCCGACGGCACGCGCCACGACGGCCGCGCGCCCGACTACGACGACTGGACTTTAAACGGCGACATATTTTTCTATCACGCACCGCTCGACATCGCGCTGGAAATCTCTTCGATGGGAATCCGCGTCGACGGTGAGGCCATGGTGCGCCAGCTTGCCGCGGCTTCGGCGTCCGACCGGCTCAAATATTCTTTCCACCGCGACATAGTCAACGGCGATACGCCGCTCACCATCGGCGGCGGCATCGGCCAGTCGCGCCTTTGTATGCTGATGCTTCAGAAGCTGCACATCGGCGAGGTCAACGTTTCGCTTTGGAGCGACGAGGAAAGAGAAGACTGCAAAAAAGCGGGAATCAGATTGCTATAAATAAGGAGGCGTTTATGAGAAATATTTTGGTGACCGGCGGAACCGGCTACATCGGCAGCCATACCGTAATCGAGCTTTTGAAAAACGGCTTGAACGTCGTCATAGTCGATAATTTTTCCAACAGCAAGCCCGCCGTGCTCGACCGCCTTAAAATGATTACCGGCACAAAACCCGCATTTATCAAAGCGGATTTGACCGATAAACCCTCGGTTGCGAAAATTTTCCGTGATAATGAGTTCACCGACGTCATTCACTTTGCCGGACTCAAGGCGGTGGGCGAATCGGTAAGAGTGCCGCTTTCTTACTACCGGAACAATTTGACAGGCACAATAAACCTGCTTGAATGCATGGAGGATGCGGGCGTTAAAAATCTGGTGTTTTCGTCGTCGGCAACCGTCTACGGCGACCCCGCGCGCGTGCCCATTACCGAGGATTTTCCGCTTTCGGCGACCAATCCCTACGGCCAAACCAAACTGATGATTGAGCAGTTTTTAAAGGATATGTATAAGGCCGACAAATCGTGGAACTTCGGCATTCTGCGCTATTTTAACCCCGTGGGCGCCGACGCAAGCGGGCTTTTAGGGGAGGACCCCAACGGCATACCCAACAATCTCGCTCCATATATTACCAAAGTCGCGGCGGGCAAGCTTCCCTATCTCAACGTCTTCGGCAGCGACTATCCCACCAAAGACGGCACCGGCGTCCGCGACTATATCCACGTCGTCGACCTCGCCAAAGGCCACATCGCCGCGCTTGACAAACTTTCGGAAAACCCCGGTCTGTTCATCGTCAATCTCGGCACGGGCATCGGTTACAGCGTGCTCGAGGTGCTGCGCGCTTTTGAAAAAGCGGCGGGCGAAGAAATTCCCTTCAAGTTCACCTGCCGGCGCGACGGCGACATCGCCGAGTGCTACGCCGACTGCTCGCTTGCCGAAAAATATTTGGGCTGGCGCGCCCGTCTCACGCTGGAAGATATGGCAAGAGATTCGTGGAATTGGCAAAAAAACAACCCTAGCGGGCTGTAAAAATCGAATAACTACAATAAATAAAACGCGCCCTTGGGCGCGTTTTTTTTGGTAAAAAAATGATTTTTCTAAACTCGCAATGCCGCTAAAGCTAAGGCGGCCACGCATATTTGGAGAGGGCCCGGCATACCGTTTTATGAAGGAGTTTTATGGTATGCCGTTTGTCAAAAAAATTATCGTGATTAACGCCATCGAACAGGGCTACGGCGGCGTCCTCAAGATGGAGGTTGAAAAATGGGCGGTTTGCACGCTGAAACTTATCAAGCCGCTCGCAGGCTTAACGCTTTTAATAAACATAGGCGGTAAGATTTTTAAGTTTTCGCCCGCCGCGGAAAGCTTTAAGCTGGAAATAAAAGAAATACAGTTTGCGCATTGCCTCGTCGTAAAAGACAAAAAACCCGTCGCTTACGGCTCGACGGCGTCCGACAAAAACCTCTGCTTAATGCTTTTGAACGAGCTTGAGGCCGCGCCGCCCGAGCATAAAGAGGAGGATTGTGCGGAGCAACCCGCAGAAGAAAAACCACCCGAGCCCAAGAAAGAGGAACCGAAGACAAAAAAGGAAGAGGATAAAAACTCGCCGCCCAAAAAGGACGACATAAAAATCCCGCGAGCCGAGCCGCAAAGAAGCGTCAGGGCGGCCGCCTCAAAATCCGAAAAATCCGAAATCTCCTCCGAGCATTCGCCGTCCTTCGTGCTGGACGAGGGAGTGCAATATGAAGGCAACAATTTTTACCAGGCGGTGAAGCCCCAGCTCGACGAAATGTTCGTTTGCTATCCCGCCTATCAAGAGCTGCAGCAATTGGTGCCCTTCTCGCAATGGATAAAAATCGACATGGACGAGGATTTCTACGTGGTGGGAGTTATCTTTACCGAGATGAACGAGGTCAAGTATATCGCCTACGGAATCCACGGGATATATTCCCTAAAGCCCCCCGACGAGGTTAAAAACGTCTGCCGGTGGCTGCCGCTCAGCGAGGACGACGCCGAGGGAGAGGGGTTTTGGGTTATTTACCAAGAACCCCTCACCGGCAAATGCGTCAAAAACTTAAACTAAGTTTTTGAGAATTTATTATTATATTAAATTATTATGACCGAATTAAGCCTGCTCGAGTGTTACGGGGTCCCCATTGAATGCGCATTCAATTGGGTAAAGGGCTTGCCGAGCCTTGTTCCGCATCGATTATTTTAAATTCTTAAGCGATTAGATAATAAAAAAGAGGCGGCAAGGTTGCCGCCCCTTTTTGTGCCTAATTTTTTATATTATGGAAAGAGTTACGGTGGCAATACAGGCGATGGCTTCGTTGTTGCCTATGTCGCCGACCTTTTCGTTGGTGGTGGCGGTAATGCCGACGGAGGAGAGGGGAAGGCCGAGGGCGGAGGCGAGGGAGGTTTTGATTTCGAGGACGAAAGGCGCGATTTTGGGCGATTCGGCAATGATATTCGCCGAAAGATGGAGGGGGGCAAGCCCCCTTTCCTTGATAAGCGGCAAAACGGCCGAAAGAAGCTCCATGCTCGAAACGCCGCGGTATTTTTCGTCGGTGTCGGGGAAGTGGACGCCGATGTCGGGGAGGCCGGCCGCGCTCAAAAGCGCGTCAATAACGGCGTGAATTAAAATGTCGCCGTCGCTGTGGGCGCTGACGCCTCTCGCGGAGGGGATTTTGACGCCGCCCAAAAAGATATGGTCGCCATCCGTAAAGCGGTGAATGTCATAGCCCGAGCCGTATATGGCGGGCAAATCCTCTCTCCCCGTTATTTTTATGTTTTCGGGACAGCCGGCGATGATTGCCGAAGCGTCCTCGCC
>DAOTKC010000029.1:0-19423 GCA_035449045.1 Eubacteriales bacterium | reverse complement strand
GTGCAGACGGGCGCCAAACCGCAGCAGCCTATGCAGCGCGTCGAAAGGAAGGAGAACTGACGGTCGGCCGAGCATTCGCCGTTCTTGAGGCCGAGCTGCTTGCCGAATTCATCAAAGATGTCGCCCGCGCCCTTGACGTAGCAAGCGGTGCCGAGGCAGACCGAAATTTTGTTCTTGCCGAGCGGGTTTAAGGAGAACTGCGAATAGAAGGTGGAAACGCCGAAGACGTCCTCGAGGGGAACATCCATGACCTCGGCGACTATTTTTTGAACTTCGATGGGAAGATAGCCGTAAATTTCCTGCGCAGCCTGAAGAGCAGGCATAAGCGAGCCTTCAATGCTCTTTAATCTGGCAAGCTCTGCTCTGAGCTGCCGCTCCTGTTCGGGGGTGCCGATAAAGGGAACTTTCGTCAAATTGATTTTAGGCATAAAAACTCACCTCTTAAAGCTTTTTGTAACCTTTTACGGTAAATCAATTTTAACATATCAGAATTAAAAAGCAAGTAAAAAGCTATGCTTATTAAAATTTTTAATAGTCGTCTTCGTAATAATCGTCCTCGCGACGCGGCCGCGTCCGCTCGTAGCGCGGCGGATAGTCTTCGTAGTCGCGGTATCGTTGGTAGGGGGCGGACGCGCGGTAACGGGGGGCTGAGTATCTCGGGCGGCGCTTCTGCGGCTTGAAAAGTAGGATTATTATGAGGAGGGCGGGAATGGCCGTCCCCGCAATCAAAATTATTCTGAGAGTTTTATTGTTAATGACCGAGCCGCCCTCCGAGATGTCGGGCGTTTTTTCGGCGTTTGCCGCCTCCTCGGCCGCCAGCCTGTCCGCAGTCACCTTGTGAACGCCGATTGTAAAGCTTTGGAATGCCGACCTTAGTATCCACCCGTGGTGGCCGGAAGTTTCGTTTAAGACGAAGATATATTCGTTGGCGTCGCCGTCAAAAAAGTGGGAGCCGAAATAGACGAAAACGGGGTTGGAAGCGGCCTCTACCGTTTCTTCGGTTATGCTTTCGACGTTTAAGGGGTTGTATTTTTTCATTTGAGCGTCGCCCTTCAGCGTCAGCGTTACGGCGGGCGCCATGCCGACTGTGTCCACGGTGGAATTTGCCGCGGGCGCCTTGACCGACGCCGAAGCCTTGATTTTGCCGGGAATGCCCAGATAGTTGACGGTGTAGAAGGTGTCTTCGCCCATCGTTTCGGTATGTCCTTCGTATTTTGCGAAATAGGTTTTTGGGATATTGAAGAGCTTGGCATCATGATAAAAAAACTCGACGTCGTTGCCTAAAGCCTCGACGTAGAGATTGGACGCCGCCTCGGCGGAATGGGGCGCGCGTTCCGCAAAAGGGACGAAAGCGAGGGCGAGTATTATGAGCGACAAAATAAGCTTTTTCATTTCTCTTTGCTGCATTAGAATGGCTATATCTAAATTATAGTGCTCCGAAAATTAATTATACCTAAATTCTTTGCTCAAAAAAATGTCAAAGGCGGATTCGACAGCGCATATTTTAGGAAATTAGCGGGTTTTTGGTATAAAAAGCAAAAAAACAATCGGTGAATAAGCTTTGCACCGAAAAGAGGGTGAATTTTGAACAAAAATATGTTGCGGCGTTTCCGTCGGGGGTGGAGAATTGTTGGCATAATATGTTGACTTAGCGATTTTTGAATATATATAATGAACTCGCAATCTAAAAAGCCCCCCAAACCCAAATTTAATAGAATTTTTTACGAGGTTTTCCCTATGAAAAAATGTAATTGGTGCAACGCCATGCTGGTTGCCTATTCTTCGCTGCCGCAAATTGTCAAGGATATAGAGAGAAGTATCGATTTGCGCGTAAAAAGCGGTTTTGGAAGCCGTCATCTTTATTACGGCATCTCGACCGAGGAGCTTCTAACGGGAATTTTGAACCTGAATCAAAGGAAAATCAGGCTCATCAACATAAAGGTGCTTGTCGACAAGTCGCTCCAAGCGCTTTCCGAGCGCGAGCAGGAGTTTATTAAGCTCAAGTTTTTCATAAAAAAACCTCTGCGGGAGGTCGCCGAGCGGCTCGGAGTGTCGCTTCGGACGGCCTTTCGAATTTACGACAGAGTGCTGGAGCGCGTCGAATACGCGCTGCACCGCATGGGCTTCGACGAGGCGTGGTTTGAAAAGGAATATAAGGGGGACACCTTTTTGGACGCCGTCAAGGAGCGCCTTCTGCGGGGCGAAACTTTTAAGTATGGAAACTTCTGAAACCGTCCTCCGCCTCCTTCAAATCGAAAAGGAGCAGGCGGCGCGCGCGGCGTCGGCCCTAAGCACTTACAACCAAGAGAAAGTCCATATAAAGCAGATTGAGTTCCATAAATCACAGAAAAGAAACCGCTGGGTGTTCGGGGGAAACCGCAGCGGCAAGACGGAGTGCGGCGCGGTGGAGGCGGTTTGGATGGCGCGGGGGATCCATCCATACCGAAAAAACCGCGCCGACGTCTTCGGCTGGGTGGTGTCGGTGAGCTATGAAGTTCAGCGCGACGTGGCACAGAGCAAAATCCTAAAATATCTAAAGCGCGAATGGATTTCCGACATCGTCATGGAGAGCGGCAAAAAGGGCGCGCCCGAATACGGCATCATCGACCACATTTTAGTGAAAAACGTCTTCGGCGGCATCAGCAAAATAGGCTTTAAGAGCGCCGACCAAGGCCGCGAGAAATTTCAGGGCGCATCCCTCGATTTCGTATGGTTCGACGAGGAGCCGCCCGAGGATATCTACAACGAATGCCGCATGCGCTTAATCGACAAAAAGGGCGACATTTTCGGCACTATGACGCCACTCAAGGGACTGTCCTTCATCTACCACGAGATTTACTTAAACCAAAATCAAAATCCCGAAATTTGGTATACACAGATGGAGTGGAAGGACAATCCATACCTAGACGCCGCCGAAGTGGATGCCATGATGAAATCGACATCGGAGGATGTGCAGGAGAGCCGCCGCTTCGGCCGCTTTCATTCGGGCACCGGTCTGGTCTATCCCGAGTTTTCCGAGCAAAAGCACGTCATCGAGCCCTTCGACATCCCTTACGAGTGGCAGAGCGCCATATCCATCGACCCCGGCCTCAACAACCCGCTCTCGGCGCATTTTTACGCCGTCGACGGCGACGGCGTCATCTACGTCGTCGCCGAGCACTATCAAAAAGGCAAGGACGTGAGCTGGCACAGCGCGCGATTATTTGAACTCGCCGATGCCATCGGCTGGCGCCGCGACCGCGAGGGGAGGCTGACCGCGCTCATCGACAGCGCGGCCGGCCAGCGCACGCTGGCGGCGCAAAAAAGCGTCGCCGAGCTTTTTATCGAGAACGGCATTTTAGTCAACACCCGCGTAAACAAGGATTTATTCAGCGGAATCGCTAAGGTAAAGTCGCTGTTTTGCCAAGAGCCGCCCAAAATCTATATCTTCAAAAACTGCGTCAATTTAATCAGGGAGCTTAAGGGCTATTTCTGGGGGCAGGGCGACACGCCTAAAAAAACCGACGACCACGCCTTAGACGAACTGAGGTATTTCGTGATGAGCTGTCCCAAGCCCGCCGAAAACAAACGCCCCAAAAGCGTCATTGAGAAGGATAAGGAAAAGCTGATTAGATCAATGAAAAAGCCGCCGAGCAGGATGCCATGAACGACAAAGTATTGAAAACCTTACTAAAAAAAGCGATAGGCTACAACGCCGACGAGGTGTCGGAGGAATTCACCGTCAACGAGGCGGGCGGGCTTGAACTCACCAAGCGGAAAGTCACCACCAAATACTACCCGCCCGACAACGCCGCGCTCAAAACTTATCTCGAGCTTACCTCGGAAAAATCCTATTCCGACTACACCGACGACGAGCTCGAAGCCGAAAAGGCGCGCCTTCTTTCCATGCTGAGAAAGGAGGAAAGCAAGAGAAAAAATGCGCCGGAAAGCAAGACAAAAAAAGCGCCGGAAAGCAAGACAAAAAAAGCGCCGGAAAGCAAAGCACCCAAAAGGAGCGAGGCTAAATCGGAAAGCCCGCAAACAAGACGGAAACCATAAAAACCACAAAAACCAAGTTAAATGGGATAAGGAGGGACTATGAAAATCAACAAACTGCCGTTCAAGATGAGATGCGATATGGGGCTCTGCGGCAACGTAGCGGAATGGACCATCTCGGGAGGCGGGCCGGCATCGGGCAACATCAACCTTTGCGGCCGCTGCTTTTTAGAGCTTTATCGGCTCTCGGGCGAAAAGCTGACACCTAAGAGCCCCGAAAACATGGTGTTAAAAAGGCAGAAAAACGCAAAAAACGGCTAAAAGCAAAGCTAAGAGGTAAAGGGGCAGAAAATGGAAAAAAAATTTTCAGAAGACATCGTGGCCGAGACTAAGGCCGACTTTTTAAAGCGGCAGGAGGAGCGGCGGCCGCTGGAACTGAACTGGCGGCTCAACATGAACTTTCTTTTGGGCAACCAATATGCCGAAATCACCGGCACGGGCGACATCGAGGACAGCGGCAAGCAGTATTTTTGGCAGCAGCGCGAGGTGTTCAACCACATTGCGCCGATGATCGAGACGCGTCTCGCCAAGCTTTCCCGCGTCAGGGCGGGCGTCACGGTGCGGCCGGCGACCAACGACGAGGCCGACATCCGCGCCGCCAAGCTATCCACGGCAATCCTCGACTCCATCAAGGCGGAAAACCGGCTCGACGAGCTGATGCTGGAAGCCAATATGTGGAGCGAGGCGACGGGCACAGCCTTTTATAAGGTTGTCTGGGACATTAAAAAGGGCGTCAAGGCCGCCGACGACGGCAAGGGCGGGCTGTATTTGGGCGATGTTTCGATAACGGTCTGCCCGCCCTTTGAAATCTTTCCCGAATGTTTGAGCGTGCAGGCGGTGTCCGGCCAAAACAGCATCATCCACGCCAAGGCCTATACCGCGTCCGAGGTCAAAAAGCTTTGGGGCAAGGAGGTCAAGGGCGGCGCCGTCAACGTCTTTTCGCTCGACAACACCGTAGCTTTGGGCGGATTCGGCTATAACGCCACCACACCAAAGATATCGGGCGAAATGCGCGAAAACTGCGTCGTCGTCATTGAAAAATATGAGCTGCCTTCGGCGGAATATCCCGACGGCCGCTTGATTATCGTGGCGGGCGAGGAGCTTCTTTACTACGGCGCGCTGCCGTTTATCAACGGCGCCGACGGCGTCCGCGGCTATCCTTTCGTCAAACAGACGGCGGTTGAGACAATCGGCGCTTTCTTCGGCACCAGCATCATCGAGCGGACGATTCCCGTCCAGCGCAGCTACAACATAGTCAAAAACAGAAAGCATGAATTTTTAAACCGCGTTTCGATGGGCGTGCTCGCCGTGGAGGACGGCAGCGTCGACACCGACAACCTCGAGGAGGAGGGGCTGTCGCCCGGCAAAGTGCTCATCTACCGTCAGGGCAGCACGCCGCCCGCCCTTTTAAACCCGGGCAGCGTGCCGAGCGACTTTACTTATGAGGAAAGCCGACTATTGCAGGAGTTCGTCCTCATTTCGGGCGTCAGCGAGATTATGAAGTCGTCGGAAATCCCCGCCAACATCTCGAGCGGCCGCGCCATCGCGCTTCTAATCGAGCAGGACGACAGCAAAATAGCGCTGACGGCGGCCAGCATAAGAAACGCCATCCGCGAGGTATGCTGGCAGGTGCTGAGGCTCTACAAGCAGTTTTCGGGCGTCCGGCGGCTTAAGCGGATATCGGGCGAAAACGGCGGCATCGAGCTCGCCGCCTTCACGGGCAGCGATTTAAGTATGGACGATCTCGTCTTCGACAGCGAAAACGAACTGGCCGAAACGTCGTCGGCCAGAAAGAACATGGTGATTGAGCTTCTGCAAATGGGGCTTCTTTCCGACGAGGAGGGCAAGCTGAGCCCGCGCGCCAAAAACAAGGTGATGGAGATTTTGGGCTTCGGCAACTGGGAGTCGGCGCGCGACATCGACGAAATTCACATAAACAAGGCGCTTAGGGAAAATCGCGCCATGCTGACCGGCGACGCCGTGCCGCTTTCCATCGACGACCACAACCTCCACATTGCCGAACACATAAGGTTTGCTTTGAGCGAGGAAAACGACGGCAAGCCCGAAATAAGGCGGCGCGTCGCCGAGCACATAAAAAAGCACCGCGAGCTTGGCTCGGTGCCCGACAACCTGTTTAAAGCAATGAATTCTTAATATTACAAAACAGATAGTTTATCATATCGAAATTAAACAATAAACCGCGTTTTTGAAAAGAGCGCGGAAATGACAGGAGATTTAATTATGGAAGAAGAACAAGTCAAGGCCGCCGAAGGCGAAAACGAAATCGAGTCTGCGGCCGCGACCTCTTTAGGTAAATTCAAAAGCGCGGAGGCGCTGCTTACCGCCTACAACAACCTCGAGCGCGAATTTACCAAGCGCTCCCAGCGGCTCGCCGAGCTGGTCGAACAAGCCAAGGCCTCGACAAGCGATACCGCATTAAATGACGCCGCGGCGGAAATTGAAGCCGCGCGCCGCGACAAAAAGACTGAAGCCGCCGCATGCGATGAAGCGGGCGGGGAAGAGAGGGAAGCTGAGGTAATGAAAACCGAAAGCGGGGCAACAGCCGGCGCCGAAGAAACCGAAAGCGGGGAAACGGCGGGAAAAGAATATGCCGCTGCCGCGCAAAGCGCCGTCCAAACGGAAGCGAACGAAGCAGCAGAAGCCGGCGAATCCGAAGCTGAAAAACCCGAAACCTGCGCCTACGAGCGCGGGGATTGGAAATCGCAGGTGGAAAAGTTCCTTAGCGAACACCCCGAAGCGGCGGCGCTGAAGGGCGAGATAGGAAGGGAGATTCTCGAGAACGCCGAGCTGTATAAAACGGCGGCCGAGCCCTTGAAATCCGCCTATCTGAATTTGCTCATAAAAAACTACAAGGCTCCCGAAAGCCTGGCCTCGGATAACGAGTTTTTAAGAAAATATATCTTAAACAAGCCCGAGGTCAAGGAAAAAATCATTTCGGATTTTCTGCTTTCGCTGGAAAAAGGAATGCCGCCCGTTATCATCAAGTCCGGCGGGCAGCAGCCCTTGAGCCTACCCAAAAAGCCCAAAACCTTAGCCGAGGCGGGCTGGTATTTCAAAAAGGGCTTGGAAAACTAAAGGAGGATAAACCATGGTATCAATCACTTCGGCGCAAAACGCGTTGAAAACTATTTATCTCGGCGTCATCGCCGACCAACTCAACACCGGCATAAACCCGCTGCTCGCCAAAATCGAACGGACATCGGCCGACGTCTGGGGCAAGGAAATCAAAAAGCTGGCGCCCTACGGCATCAACGGCGGCGTGGGCGCGGGCACCGAAATAGGCGAGCTTCCCAAGTCGGGCGGCAACCCTTACGCCACCTTCACGCTCGAACTCAAAAACCTCTACGGCCTGCTCGAGATATCCGACAAGGCGGTCAGGGCGTCGGAATCCAACGCGGGCGCCTTCGTCAATCTCTTGAACGCCGAGATGGAAGGAATGCTGCGCTCGGCCAAGCACCATTTTGGCAGAATGCTTTACGGCGACGGCAAAGGCGTGCTCGCCACCGTCGTGGATGCGTCCGCCGTCGCATCGGGCAAAATCTACGTCGACAGCGTCAAAAACCTGATGGAGGGCATGATAATCGGGCTTATCAGCGACCTCGGCCAGTTCCACAACGGGCTCCAGTCGCTTCTGATTACCAAGCTCGACCGCGTCAACAACATCATCTACTGCACGATGTCGGGCTCCATCCCGCCCGACGAAGACTTTAAGGTGTTCAATCAAATTTCCTACAACAACGAGCTGACCGGTCTCGGCGCCATCTTCGATTCCGACTCGCCCACGCTCTACGGGCTCAACCGCGCCGACTATCACTTTTTAAATCCCTATCAAAAGGCGCTCGACACCTACCTCACCTCGGCGGCGCTTCAGGAGGCCATCGACTACGTCGAATACACCACGGGCGGCAACATCAATTTCATAGCGGCATCCTATCCCGTCAGGCGCAGCTACGTCGAGTATCTCTCGCTCAACCGCATGAACCTCGACTACATGAACCTAGACGGCGGCTACAAGGCGCTCTCTTACAGCGGCATACCCTTCGTCGCCGACAAGTTCGTTGCCGACGACACTCTCTATTTGCTCAACACCGACGACTTCAAAATTCACCAACTCTGCGACTGGCGCTGGCTGGAAAACGACAACGGCAGCGTGCTCAGGGCGGCGCCCACCAAGGCGGTCTATCAGGCGACCTTGGTCAAGTATTGCGACCTGCTCTGCGAACGTCCTGCGGCACAGGCAAAGCTCAGCGGCATACAGCAGTTTGTGAACGCCGGAGCGGAGGTTACGGATGCGACGGGACAGGCTGATTGAGGTAAATTCCGATTTATACGACATCGCGTCAAGGCTCAAAGAAATCGACGATTACATCCTTTTTTACAATGCGGATAAGGACCGCTTCGAGGTGCACAACTCACGGGGCCTGCAGGTGGTTTCACCCTTTCGCGGGCTCGATGCGCGGCTCATAGAATTCGTTCGAAAAACGCGGGTAGAGCGTCTTAAAGAAATATTAAAAGAAATAGACGAACACAACGATAAGATCGAACGCGACGACGAAAAAAACAAGCTCGATTACTTTGATTACAACGCAAAAGACCTGATGAAGACCGTTGCAAAAACATCGGCGTTAGGGGCGGATATTTCCGCCCCCGACCCCGATAAAGGAGGAAACTATGACGGTTAAACAAATTCTCGGAAGATGCTTAGTCAAGCTCGGCGAAACCGATTTTACCTCAAAACCGATGCTCAGCGAGAGCGAAACGGCCACGCTCGACCGCCTGCTTTCGGCCGCCAACTTCATTTATCACGAAATATGCGCCAATTACCTTCCCCAAATCCACACAGAAGCGGTGGAGCTGGACGGTTCGGGCGAGCTTCAATACTCTGCGCTAGAAAGGCGGATAATCCGCCCGCTCAGGCTCATTAAGGACGGCTACTTAAAATATTTCAAGGGCGGCGCGACCAAGCTGCAGTCGGATTTTTCGGGCGCCGCCGAGCTTGTTTACAGCTATCTTCCGCCCGACCTCGCGCTTAACGACACCGTGGATGACACGCGGCTGCTGCCTTGGATTTTTGAGGACGGCATCTGCGGCGAATACGCCTTTCAAAACGGACTCTACGAGATGGCGGCGGCATTTGACACTAAGTTTCGGGATGCCGCGGCGCGGCAGAAATACCGAGGCAGAAATATAACGTGGCGGGCGCGGAGGTGGACGGTATGATGCCCGAAATCAAGGCGACAAAAATGAAAAAGCGGAGCATGCGGACGCGGATTTTAAGCTTTGACGGCGTTTCAAAGGCGATTGACGAAAGGCTGCTTCCCATCCGCATTTCGCCCAACGCCTACAACTACGCTTTCAGAAACGGCGCCCTCAAAGGGGATTTGGGGGTGGTGCCGGCGCGCTTTCCCCTTCTCGACTACCCGATAGCCGAATATCAACTGCCCGAGCTTCCCACCCAGCCCAAGAGCGCGCACTTCTATTCGCGATTCAACCGATCGGCCTGCCGGCGCGACGACCGCATAGTGATAGCCGACCACCGCGGCCTGCTGATCCAAATTCCCGCCTTTTTGAACGACCAATCATGGTCGACGATAGCGGGCGTTACGGTGTCGGGCGACACCGCCACCGTCAACTACAACTATAACGGCGACGACATTTTGTTGATTTCTTCGGCGCGGGGCAGCACTTACTTCTGGGACGGCGGGCCGAGCGCCGCGTTGCTTCCGCACGCGCCGGCGTTTTCCTCGCTCACAAGACATTATGAGAGGGTTTACGGCTCGATTTCGGGCAATAAAAACCGTGTTTGGTATTCAAGCTATCTAAATCCCCTCGATTGGGACGCCTCGGGCGAGGGCGCGGGATATATCGAATTCAACGACGAGGGCGGCGAGGTATTGAAAGTTGTCAGCTTCCTTTCCTATCTTTTCATCTTCCGCCAGCACGAGATTTTGCGGCTGAAAGCCTTCGGCGACCAGTCGGAGTTTTCGCTCTCCAAAATCTTCTCGGCGGCGGGCAGGATTATGGCGGATTCCATTACGCTATGCGGCGACCGCATCATATTTCTTGCCGACGACGGGCTCTTCGAGCTCGACGGCAACAGCACGAGAAAGATTGTTTCGGAGTTTAAAAAGACGATAGCGGCCAAGGACACCGTCTCGGGATGTTTTCTTCACGGCAAATACTATCTCGCGGCTTACGTCGACTATTGCGACGAACTTCAGCCCTACGAGCCCTTTGCCAAGGGCGAGGACAATAACTCGATTATCGAATACGACGTCGCGACCGGCAGCGTCTGCTACATGAGGGGGCTCGACGCGAGAAAGCTGCTTTCGGTGGACTACAATATAGCGGCGCGCGTGCTCGTCATTTTCCGCCACTATCCGCTGGCGCCCAAGCTCGGCACCATCTACCACGAGGGGCGGTTTATGGGCTATTCGGCCGCCGACACCCTGCATAAGCACTGGGAAAGCCCCGAGAGCGACCTCGGCTATCCCGGGCGGAAGAAAGTGATTAAAAAGATATATTTTACCGCAAAGGGCGCCACCGATTTGACGGTCTGTTTTGACGGCAAAAAGACCGTTTACAAAAATCTCTCGGGCGACGCCGAGGTCAGGATTGACCGGCCTGCCGAAATCATAAAATTCGCCTTCGACAGCGATTGTTACAACGCTTCGGTGACGGCGGCCACCGTCGATTTCGATTTAATTTAGGAGGCATTATGCAATTTTTTGAACTTGAATCTCTCATTGAAGAGATACTCGCGCAGCTGCAAAAGCTGGAAGCGCGGCTGAAACAACTGGAAGAAAGTTAGGGGGGATATTATGGCGGACGTTTGGCAAAACATCAAGGACTTTTTCAAATCGCGGCAAAAGCTGGAAGAAGAGAAGAACCAAAAGATAAAAAAAGCGCTCGAGGACGAGGC
Source organism: Eubacteriales bacterium (assembly GCA_035449045.1). GTDB lineage: Bacteria > Bacillota > Clostridia > Christensenellales > CAG-917 > DAOTKC01. Next base: position 8,445 of record DAOTKC010000029.1, on the reverse strand, counting down.
CGAGGCGGTGGAGAAGCTCAAAAAGCTGGAGGAAGCCTACCTCGCCACCCTTCCCAAGGAAGCCGAAGTCGATTTAGACAAGCTTTTTCCCGAAACGCTGGGGCTTAAGACGGTGGAATACCTAAAAAAGAGCGACGACGAGCTAAAACAGCAGGCGGAAAGCGAGCTTTTGCCCCTCCTCGAGGCGAAAAAAACTTCCGAAAAAGTAAAGGCGGAATCGGCGTCGGAGACGCTCGAAAATAAAAAAGAGAGCGAGCAGTCCGACTACGAGGCCGCGCTCAAAAAAATCAACGAGGCTTACCTCGCCCTTCAAAAAAAGATAAAAGACAGCGCCGTCCGCCGCGGCATGGCGCGTTCCTCGGCGATGGAAAACGACCTCGGCGGCGCGGCGGAAGCGGCGCAGTCGGCCGAAAGCGCGGCCGAGGGCGGCTACCGCGCCGCCATAGACGAAATAGACGGCAAAATCGAAAGCCTGTCTAAGGATCTGCAAGGCGCGCTCGAGGAGCTTGACCTCTCCTACGCGTCCAAGATTGCCGAGCGGCTTTCCGGCCTTCAAAATGAACGCGAGGCCGCCGAGGCCGCCGCAATCAAGCACAACAACGCCGTTACAGAGAAGGAGCTTAAATATCAAAAAGAGAGGGAGGAGGACATAGCTGAATACCTAAAGCGGCTGGATAAAAACAAGCTTGAAGCCGAAAAAGCGCGCGCCGAATACGAAAAAAAATACGGCTACGACGCCGAAAAGCAGAAAAACTACGCCGAGCGCTACAAGATTGCCTACGACTACTATATGTCGCTCTCAAAAGATATTGCGGCCGAGGCGCTCGCCGCCAGCCCCAATATGCGCTACTATCTCGGCAACTATTACGACACGCTCATGAAAATTTTGAGCGACCGCGCCGACAAAAAGAAAACATATTATTGAGCGTGCGCGTATTTCGGGCGAGATGCAAGCAGGGTTAGGTTTGGTAGCGAGATTTTAGTGAAGATTTCAACCAAAAAAACTCGGCAGGGTAAAAATCATAAAAAGAGGTAAAGCGATATGTGGGAGAAAATTTTCGAAGCGGCGGCGGCCAACGGCATTTGGGCAACTATGTTTTTGGGGCTTTTAATCTATCAGCTCAAGGACAGCCGCAACCGCGAAAGCAAATATCAAAAGGTCGTAGAAACGCTGTCAAGGAACTTGAACATAGTCCGTGACATAAAGGAGGAGGTCGAGGTGCTGGGCGAAAACCTGACCGCCTACCTCTTCGAGGGCTGCGGCATTCAAAAGAGCGCGCCCGACACCGTAAAAAGAGAGCAAAGCTCGGTAAGCTAGTCCGCCCAAAGGGATTCAGTTAGGGTAAAACCAACCGAACGGGGCACGACAGAATATCCTTTGTATTTAATTAACGACCATGGACTTTGCATAGTAAAACTTAAAGGGGGAGATATGAAGAAAGAGGACATAAAAACAAAACTCAAATCGGCGTCGTTCTGGCTGGCGCTCTCCGGCGTCGTCATCATGCTGATTCAAGGGCTGGGCGTCAAAATCGCAACCGAGGAAGCTCAAGCCGCCATAAATTCGGTGGCCGCCGCGCTCGTCATGCTGGGCATATTGAACAGTCCCAAGAGCGGGAAGGAGGTCGAGAACGCCGAAGAAGCGGAGGAGAAAGGCGAAAATAATGAATAATGAATAATTAATAATGAATAACTGTGGTTGGCGCGAAGCGCGAAGATTAACGCTCAACGAAAAACGAAAAACGAAAAACTGCGGTTGGCGCGAAGCGCAAAAAACTACAAAAACCAAAAGGCCGGCGAAACGCCGGCCTTTTTTCATTTTGGCGCATCCGCGCCTCATCCTAAGTTTTTAGATTTTGGTTATTAGCTTTTCGTTTCTTCAACGCCTCACTTCTTGCTATTTTTGTCGTATTTCCACTAATAAAGGTCGGCTCGTTCTATCTTTGAAATTAAGCGCTATATTGATGGCGGAGGATACCGGAGTGACCAAGCGCAAGACCATAATCAAGTGGTCTCTTTTGTTGACTTTCCTGCTTGCCGCGGTATTTTGCTTTTCGATGTTCCGCGAGTTTTTTGTGGCGGGCGGCGACAAGACCTCGGCGGATGACATCGAAATCCCCGAGGAAACCGAAGAAACAGGGGAAACGCCCAAGGAAACGGTCTATTCGGTGCTGCCGCGCCGCGCCGAAATCCGCGAGGATGGGCTCTACCAGCACCTCGGAGGCGCCGCCGACGAGCGGCTCAAGGCGGTTTATGTCACCAAGAACTTAAGCATCGCGCTCCTTGAAACGTCCTCCGACAGCTACGATTTCAAAGCGGACGGCGTGACGACGGCCGCCGCGCTGTTCACCGAAACCGAACTCAAAAAGACGCTGACGCTCGGTAGCGGCGAACGCTATCTGGACTCGGCGGCCTCGCCCGAGGGAATTTACATAGCCGTCGCCGCCGGGGTCGAGGCGTATCTCTATCTCATCAACTACGATATCGATATCGAGTTCAAAACGCCGTTTGGCGACGCCGTTGCCGCCGAGATAATCTATGACAGGGAACTCACTGTTATCGCGGCGTTTGACGATAAAATCGCGCTTTTCGGCCTAAATGAAGAAAATGCCGAGTTAAAATCCGAATTAAGTTTTACAGGGCTTACGGGCATTTTTTCGGTGTTTTCCTACGGCGCCGGCCACGCCGTGGCGGCCGAGGGAAAAGCGGGCACCGTAATTTTTTCATATTCCCAAAACAACGGTTTTACCTTGCAAAAACGGCTTGATAAACTTCGATTTAAGCAAATAATTCCCTTTATTTATAATTCCGAGCTTCACTATGCCGTCATAGCCGAAGAAGATAAAACTCCAAAGCCCGCCCTAAAATTTTATATTTTCGACCAAAGCTTTTCGGCGGTGGAAGAAACGGAACATAACGCCGAAAACGCCTATATCGTCAAAAAAGAAAGCGGATTTTTGCTGTTTTCGGGAAAGTGCGTCAAGTTTTACTGCGCTCACCTAGAGAGCGTGCTGACGCTCTACGACGATTTCGACTGGACGGTCCTGGACGTTATAGATACGCCCGCCGGCGAATTCTACCTAGTTTGCCGCGAAGGAAAAACCGCGGTGCTGAAGTTGACCGACGTCGAGTTTAGCGAAATCAGGAGCTTTAACGCAAGAAACGGCGCTCTTATATTTTATCAGGGCGGGTATCTTCGCTATTTTTCCGACAGCGAATCCTCGCTCTACAACAATTTCGGAGGAAGCGATATACTCTTTGTCACCTTTAAGCCGTAAGGTGACAAAGAGAATGAATAATGAATAATGAATAATGAATAACTGCGGAACGGCTTGCGCCGAATAGAACGAAAAACGAAAAACGAAAAAAACAAAGGAGGCGGCGCGGGGCGCCGCTTTCACTTTGTTCAAAATCAAGCATTTAAAATAATAAAAGCTGCGCAAAAACCCTAAAAGCAGGGCTTGCGCGCGCATAACGCGTGTGACAGAGGTTAATTCCGTTGACACTATATAAATTTAATGGTAATATATCTTGGGAATCGGCGAACTTAGGACAACTATATCTGCCGTTTCCGGTTGGTAAATGAGGTCACTGGGAATTTTAATTAAGTCTTCTCCCTCGCTGTTATGGCCTGTGGCGGCCGCGTTCGCGCTGGCGATATACGGCGTCATTTCCGCCATAATTCTGTTCGCCAAAAAGCGCGAGCTCTATTTAAGGCGCGCATCTTTCGTTTTCTTTTCCATTCTCATTTCGTTTTCACCGATACGGCTCATTAACTTTTTGCCGTATTTTTCGATGGCATTTTCCTATTATTTCGTCTATGCCGCAAGCCGCGCGCACTATATTTTGCTCTGCGTGCTTTTCGAATATATCCTCATTTATTTTTCCGACTGGCGCCGCCACGACGCCGAGCGGTTTTTAAAGGCCGCCGAGGCGAAGTCGGTCAAGCCCAAGGAAATCAAAAGGGCGGTCAAGCCTCTTACGGTTCAGGCGTTTTTTGCGGCGCCGTCTTTCAATCTTTTACAATAGATAACCTTTTTAATATCGATTTTTTGCGTGGGTTTTTTAGCCCACTTTTGCGCATTTTAAAAATATAACCTAGGAGAAATCAAGTTTATGTTAACCATTAAAAATCTTACCAAGAAATATCCCAACAGCGACAAAGACGCCGTTGAAAATTTGAGTTTTTCTTTGAATGAGGGCGAGATATTCGGCTTTTTAGGCAAAAACGGAGCGGGTAAATCGACGACGATTAAGTGCATAACGGGCATACTTCCCTTCGATTCGGGCGAGATTACCGTTTGCGGCCACTCCATTAAGACCGATCCCATCAAGGCCAAGTTCAGCATGGGCTACGTCCCCGACAACCACAGCGTCTACGAAAAATTGACCGGCAAGGAATATGTCTACTACGTCGCCGACCTCTACAAGGTCAGCCGCGAGGACCGCAAGATGCGGTTTGACTATTTCATCGATCTCTTCAAGCTGCGCGACGCCTCCGACACTCAAATCAAGTCCTACTCGCACGGCATGAAGCAGAAAATCTGCATCATCGCCGCCCTCATTCACGAGCCAAAGCTTTGGGTTTTGGACGAGCCGATGATGGGCCTTGACCCCCAGTCCACCGCCGAGATAGTCGCCTATATGAAGGAGCACTGCAGAAAGGGCAACACCGTCTTTTTCTCCTCCCACAACCTCGACCTTGTTAAAAAGCTCTGCCACCGCGCCGCCATCATAAACGACGGCAAACTGGTTGACATCATGCAACTTTCGGGACATCCCGAAAACAAGGCCAACCTCGAAGAAAAGTTCTTCAGAGTCACCGGCACCTTCGACAAGCGCCTGCTCACCGACCTTCCCGAGGAGGAAGAGGAAGTCTATCGCCGCGGCAACGGCTACGGTTTACGCGGCAACGAGGACGAAGGCGTAAAGGCGATGAAGATGCGCTATAACAAAAACTACTATCCCAAGCCGAGAAACGACATAAAGACAGGCGGCGGCAGATGAGGGGCGGTATGGGAAACAATATTCTAACGCTACTGAAGCTGGATTTCAAGGCTCGCTTCGCGAGGACCAAAAGGACGAAGGCGACCGACTATATTAAAACGATTTCCAACGTTTTATTCACCGTCGTCATCTACGCCGTGCTGGTAGTCGGCGTCGTCTATCTCACGCGAATGTTCGTGGAGAGCCACGGCCGCAACGCGGTGAGCCTGCGCTATGAATACCTTGTGCTGGCGACTGCCGCCACCATGGTCATTCAATGCCTGATCTGCACCGGCACGCTCGTTAAAAACCTGTTTTTCAACGGCGACAACGAGCTGCTCTTGCGCTTCCCCGTGAACGGCAACCAGATTTTCACATCAAAATCGCTCTACGTCATTTTGCACAACATCGCAATTGGCGTCTTTGTGGTGCTGCCGTTCTACATTTCCTTCGGCGTCATAACCTCGGCGGAGCCGCTCTACTACCTCGCCGCGGCGGGCGTGTTTTTGCTTTCGACGCTTCTTCCTTACTTCCTCGCCAACATAATCGCCATTCCCGTCATGACGCTGGTTAACGTCGTCAAAAACCGCTTTTTGATAATCTTAATCCTTTTGATTTTAATGATAGGCGCGGGATTTGCCGGCTATATGGTTATTTTGAAGGCCGTCCTCACCTTTATGCAGGACGAGAACGTCTCGCTGTTTTCGCCCGCCGTCGTCGAGGTTTTGCGCGGCTTTGCTTCCAAAGCCTATCCCTTTAAATGGTATGGCGACATTTTGGCGCGCGCCGAGGACTGGTGGCTGTCGCTCATCTATATCGTGCTCGTCACGGCCGCCTTCGGCGTCGCGGCGTTTTTCATCATGAAAAAGTTTTACTACCGCACCATTCTGCACGGCATAGAAACCGAGAAAAGCTCCTTCAAGCGCCGCACGCTCTCCATCCGCCACACTCAGTTCGGCGCCATAATCCGCCGCGAGTTTCTGATGGTTTTCCGCTCGTTTAACTACAGCTTCCAATACTTCGCCATGGCTTGCGCCGCGCCCGTCATGGTCTACTTCTGCAACGACCTCGCGAGCAGCATAGGCGAGCAGAGCGTGGGCTCTCGGATTTTGCCCGGCCTGACGCTTTTGGTCGTCATCATCTTTGTTACCATAATCGTGTCCTTCGCCTCGACTTCGGTCTCCCGCGAGGGCAACACGTTTTATCAAACAAAGACCATTCCCGTCCGCTACACCAAACAAATTTTGGCTAAGCTTTTGCTTTACGCCTTTGTCGCGACGGCGTCCGTTCTGGTCTGCTGCGTCACCGTCTACTATATCTTCGGCCGTCCCGAATACGGCGGCATGATTAAGTTCAAAGACGCCGCGAATATATTTATCATATGCGAGCTTCTTGTCATAACGCTGACTTGCAGCTCGATTAAAGCCGACGTCAAGACGCCGACCTTCAACGTTTCGGGCGACGGCGAGCTCGTCGAGGCCAACAAAAACGTTTCGATGGCAATCTTCTTCGGCTGCCTGATTGCGATAGGCTACGGTATCTTTGCCATGGTGTTTTCCTATCTGCCGCTGACCATCGGTTACTGGCGCGTCATCCAGAACGGCATCTACGGCGTCTATCCCATCCTGATTGCGCTGTCGTCGATAATGGCTGTCGCAAGCGTAGGAAGCTTGTTCTACAAGCTGGACAGAAACTACGGCAAGATAGTTCCGTAATTTAAATTAGGTGATATTTTGGCGCGGCCTGCGGCCGAGCCCCTGTGTATGAAAAAAATTCTGATTGGCGTTCTAATCTTAATACCTCTTGTAGTTGTGGCGGGAGTGCTGATCGCGTCCGAGCTCATTTCGGTGACCGCCTACATAGGCGTCGACAAAATCGAGCTCAACTATGATATTGTCGGCCGCGAGGACGGCTTTACCATTGAAAACAACACCTTTTCGGGGTTGAAAGCAACCGTCTATCCCAAGTTTGCATCCAATCCCAAGGTCAAATGGACTATTGAGGAAATCGTGCGCTTCGACGACACCGTCGACGGCGAGATAGCCGAGGTCGACGAAAACGGCGTGGTGACGGGCAAGACCTACGGCGCCTTCTATGTCGTCGCCACCTCGGTGGAAGGCAATAAACAGGCGCGTTGCACCTTCAATCTTTCCAGCGACAAAGTGTCGAGCGTCATGCTTTGGGGCGACTCCCAAATGGCGGCGGGCGAAATGCAGATGCTCGAGGCGGTCTTCCGCCCCACCGACTGCCTTGTCACCGAGGTCAACTGGAGCTCTTCCGACGAAAGCGTCCTTACGGTGGACGGCAACGGCATAGTGACGGCGCGCTCGGCGGGGACGGCTACCGTAACCTGCGGGGTTCATGAGGTCGCGGGCACGATTGCAATAACCGTTTCGGCCTCGGCGTCCAACTTCGGCTCTACATTCTATCTTTCGGGCAGCGCCGCTCTTTCGGAGCTGGGACTTGCGCTCGACACCGAGATAATAGAGGGCGGCAATATATCGGGCGGCAGCTTCAGTTTTACCGCCGACACCGCGCGTCTTAGCTCGGGCGGCAAAACCGTAACGATTAAAAAATGCGGCTACGACGACATTCAAATCGACCAGAAGCCCTTTTTGGACTATACTTTGAGCGGCAAGAAATGCGAGGTCGAGAGCGTGCCCGTCTTCTTTACGGCAAGCTACCGCGACGCGCTGAGAGAAGGAAAGCCCGAGGTCAGCTGGTCGTCCTCTTCGCCCGACATCGGCGAGATTGACGAGGGCGGCGTCCTAAGGCTCAAAAAGGCGGGCGAGCTCACGGTAACGGCGCAAACCGCTTCGGGAGCTTCCGATTCCGTCGAGATAATGTCGAGAAAATTCATAAGCTATATGGTGCTCGGAAAAAACGCCGCCGACGACAGCCGCGGCATAGCCGCCGAGACAGTCTGCGCAACCAAAAAATTCGATTCGGGTATGAACATAGTCGCAAACTCGATAGAGTTCACCGTCCGCCTTCCCGAAAACTCCGACCCCGACGACTTTACTTACTCCTGCGACAGCGAATACGCCGAGTTTTCGGGCAACAGACTGGTGTTTTCGGGCGGCTTTACGGGCAAGCGCGAAATAACCGTCACCGTCGGCGCAAAATATCCGCGTTACAGCAGCATGCCCGTTTCGGCGAGCTATAAGTTCTTGCTTGCCGACGCCGTCGAGGTCGCCGACTTTTCGGAGTTTCAGACCGCCACCGAAGGGCGGCACGCCGTAACGCTGGCGGGGGATATCGGCGTTCCCTACTTCAATCGGTATCCCGTCTACAACGACCTATACGGCAACGGCAGAATTATTTTTGCCGAAGAGAAGCCCACCGACAACACGCAGGCGATAATAAACATCGCGAGCGACGGCGTCACCGTTTCCAACACCGTCTTCAGAATGGAAAAGCTGGTTTCCAACGAAATCGCTTCCAAGGACTTGAAAGGCG
>DAOTKC010000028.1:0-20382 GCA_035449045.1 Eubacteriales bacterium | reverse complement strand
GCCGATGCGGTGCACACGCAGCTCCTCAAAGCCAAAGCGCACGATCTCGCGCGCTGCCTCGGTGGCATAGCCCTGGCCCCAATGCGCTGGCGATAGCTCGTAGCCGATCTCGGCCTCGTGCGCCTCGCCGGAGAGCACGCCGGGCGGCTCCAGGCGGATGCCGCAGGTGCCGATGACCGTGGGCCTTCTCCTCTTCGCCGGCGCCATTCTCGGCGACATCTGCCGCTTGCGGCCGCCGGCGCGCCCGCTGGCGCAATGGACGCTGCCCGTCGTCGCGGTGTTCGGAGCAGCTATTTACCTTTTTATCGCAAAAGTTATTCTGGGAGGTAGGATATGAAAAAATCGGCCAATTTCTTTAAGCTTTTAATCGAGCAGAGCGAGTTTTTGGAGGTCTGCATGCGCAAGCTCTATGAGTATTGCATGACTAAAAACGAAACGCTCGCCGACGAAATAATCAAGCTCGAGGACGACGCCGACATGGTCAGGCGAATTTTAATCGACGAGCTCAACCGCACTTTCATCACGCCCATCGACCGCGAGGACCTCTTCAACCTGTCGCGGCAGCTCGACGAGATAATCGACTACACCAAGACGTCCATCGACGAGATACGCCTGTTTAAAATCGTGCCCAACGAAGACATGGTCACCATGACCAAATCGCTTTACGAGATGTCGACGCACATTAAAAAAGCCGTCGGCGCCATCGAAAAATATAAAAACATCGCAAAGGACGAAGCGTTCATGGTCAAGGGCATCGAGAATACCGTGGGCAGCAAGAGCTGCGCCGCGCTCGCCAAGCTGTTTGAAAACGAGGACTTCAGAACCATTTTCAAATACCGCGAGGTCTACCGCCATCTAAACCATACCGCCGATATCGCCGACCACGCCATGGACTATCTGCTCGACATACTGGTTAAGATGTAGTTAAAAAGGCAAGCGAATAAAGTTTTTTAGCCTGCTTTTTCGCTTTCCAAAAATTTACTTATTTGCTATAATTTCTAGCGAAAACGATATTAAAAAACTGGTTTTTGCGCCTAAAGGCTGTGCCGAGACGCCAAAGATCGGAAAAAGGAGATTGCGAAATGGATTATTCAAAAGTCATCGGAAAAGCGGCCGCTGCTATCCCTCCCTCGGGAATAAGAAAGTTTTTCGACATCGCTGCCGAAATGAAGGACTGCATATCTTTGGGCGTCGGCGAACCCGACTTCATCACGCCCGAGTCCTTCCGCGCCGCCGCTCTCGCCAGCATCAACGCGGGCAAGACGCAATACACATCCAACAGCGGCCTTGCCGAACTTAGAGCGGCCATTTCGGAATATCAGGAGCGCGCAATCGGCATTAAATATAATCCCTCCGACGAAATACTTATCACGGTAGGTGCCAGCGAGGCCATCGACCTTGCGCTGCGCGCCATAATCAACCCCGGCGACGAGGTCTTGGTGCCCGCGCCCTCTTACGTCTCCTACACGCCCTGCGTCACGCTGGCGGGCGGTATTCCCGTCGTCATCGACACCAAGGCCGAAAACGAGTTCAAGCTTACGCCCGAAGAGCTCAAAGCGGCAATCACCGACAAGACCAAGGCCTTGATTTTGCCCTATCCCAACAACCCCACCGGCGGAATTATGGAGAGGAAATACCTCGAGGCCATCGCGCCGATTATCAAAGAGCGCGGCCTCATAGTGCTGTCCGACGAAATTTACAGCGAGCTTACCTACGGCAACGAACGCCACGTTTCGATTGCCGAGCTCGACGGCATGCGCGAACTCACCATTCTTCTGAACGGCTTCTCCAAGGCGTTCGCGATGACGGGCTGGCGCGTCGGCTATGCCTGCGCTCCTAAGGAGCTGCTCGCCGTCATGAGAAAAATCCATCAATACTGCATAATGTGCGCACCCACGGCAAGCCAATACACCGCGCTGGCCGCGCTGACCGAGAGCTTCAAGAACAATTTCGCCGAGGTCAAAGAGATGTGCGCGAAATACGACGAGCGCCGCCGTTACTTAGTCGACCGACTCAACGCGATAGGGCTAAGCTGCTTCGAGCCCAAGGGCGCATTCTACGCCTTCCCTTCCGTCGCTTCCACCGGCCTCACCGGCGAGCAGTTTGCCGAAAAGCTCCTTTTCGCCAAGAAAGTCGCCGTCGTTCCCGGCTCGGCATTCGGCGCCAGCGGCAAGAATTTCGTCCGCATAAGCTATGCTTACTCCGTCGAGAAAATCAAGACCGCGTTAGACCGCATCGAGGAATTCTTAAAAGAGCTTAAGGCTTAATCAAGCGCAAGACAAAATTTCGAAAAATCCGAATTTTTTATCTGAATTGAAACTTAAAATGACCATTACAAATAACAAGGCAAAAAAACGCGGCAGAACTGCCGCGTTTTTTAATTTTGTGAATGAAACTAAACCGTTAATGAGTTTTTTGAATCAAGAACAAAGTTTTAATTATCAGCAAAAATTTTACTTAGGACGCGGGCGGCTTCTCCTGCGTCTTTGGCGTAGAGAACGCCGCGCTCCTTGGCGTAGGCCTCGCTGACGACGGCGCCGCCCACTATTATGACGACGTCGGGGTAGCTTTCACGGATTTTTAAAATCGTCTCCGACATGTTGTCGAGCGTCGTCGTCATGAGTGCGGAAAGCCCCACCACCTTGGCGTCCGTGCGAGCTAATTCTTCCAAAACAATAGGATAGTCGACGCTCTTTCCCAAATCCTTAATTTCAAATCCGTAGTTTTCGAGCACCGCTTTCACTATATTTTTGCCTATGTCGTGGACGTCGCCCTTGACAGTCAGAATCAGCATCGGAACGCCGAGTTTACGGTCACTTGCGGGCATTAACGGCTTTACAATGTCGAGCACCGCCTTTGCCGCCTCGCTGCCCGCAATCAGCTGGGGAAGAAAAACCCGTTTTTGGTCATAGAGCTCGCCCAGTGTTTTGAGCGCGGGAATTATCTCGTTTTCGATGATGCTCAAGGCGTTTTCGGCGTTCGCCCGGGCCTTTGCTATTGCCGCGCCTTCGCGCTTGAGTCCTTTTATTATGGCGCCCGAAATACTGCTTTCTTCGGCTAGAGCTTCGCGCGGCTTCGTTTCGCCGGCATGTTTAGCGATAAAGTTTGCCGCGTTTTCGTCCTCGTTCCCGAGAACGGCGAGGGCGTCAAGGTTTATCTCGGGCTTGACGGCGGGATTGACGATGGCAAGCGTAAGGCCGCGCTTGAGAGCAAGCGCATAGAATGTCGCATTGATAAGCTCGCGCGCCGGCAGCCCGAAAGAGATGTTTGAAAGCCCCAAACAGGTCATAAAGCCTCGTTTGGAAAACTCCGCCACAGTGTCAAGAGTGATTTTGGCGTTGTCACCCGACACGCTCTGCGCCATGGTCAGACCGTCGAAAATAAGTTTACCGCGGCTGACACCGCAGTTTTCGGCCGCCTCAACAATTTTCTCGGCGAGTTCTAATCTTCCCTCCGCCGTTTGAGGTATGCCGTTTTCGTCCAGAGGAAGGCAGATAACGTAGCAGCCGTATTTCTTGGCGACGGGCAGCACGGCGTTTAAGCTTTTTTCCTCCGCCGTTACGGAATTGATTATGGGAACGCCCGCTACCATTCGAACGGCGGCGCAAAGAGCCTCGGCGCGCGAGGTGTCGATTTGAAGCGGGGCGGGGGTAAGCCCCTGAACTTTTTTAACAACGGCCACCAGTGCGGCTTTTTCGTCAATACCGGCGGCTCCCACATTGATATCAAGAATCCCGGCGCCCGCCGCCGTCTGCTCGAGGCAAAGATTCAGCACAAAATCGTCGTCGCCCGAGATAAGCGCTTGCTTAAGTCGTGGCTTGCCGGTGGGATTGACGCGCTCGCCTACCACGGTGCCCGCCTTGAGCTCGACGACTGCCGAAGAAGAACACACCGCGGGTTTATCATACCGGAATTTTTTTACCTCGAATTTTTCGGTTGCTTTAATAAGCTTTTTAATATATTCGGGCGTTGTGCCGCAGCAGCCGCCCAAGGCGAAAAGGCCTGAATCTGCAAGCTCGGCCATCGATGCGGCAAACTCGTCGGGCGAAAGGTCGTAAACTGTTTTGCCGTTCTCGTATCGCGGCATGCCGGCATTGGGCTGGGCGAAGACGGGCAAATTGGTGTGGAGCGTTATTTCCTTGACTGCGTTAAAGAGCGCGCTCGGCCCGCCGCCGCAGTTGACGCCCACCGCGCCCGCGCCCCACGCCTCGGCAGCCACGGCAAATGCGGCCGCGCGCGTGCCCGAGAAAGTGCGGCCGTCCTCGAGAAAGGCCATGCTGCACCAAATGGGGTAAGAGGTGTTTTCGGAAAAAGCGAGAAAAGCCGCTTTAAGCTCCGCTAAATCGGTGAAGGTTTCCAACAGCACGAAATCGACGTCGAGCCCATTTATGATTTTAGCCTGCTCGCAGAAAATCGAATAAGCTTCCTCAAAACTAAGCTCGCCAAAAGGCTCGAGCAGCGCGCCCGTAGGCCCGCAGTCGTAGGCGACCCTCGCGCCGGATTTCTTTGCCTCGATTTTGGCAAGCTCGAGCGCGGCGGGTATGATGCGCGCGTAGTCTTGGGTTTTTAACCGATTGGCGGAGAACGTGGCGGCGCTGACAATGCCCGCGCCCGCCTCCAAATATTCGCGGTGAATGCGGCGGACTTCGTCGGGGAACTTTAGCGCGACATCGGGCGAGGCCTCTATGCCGCGCGCCATCAGCAGGCTGCCGAAGCCGCCGTCTAAATAAATTCTTTTTCTTAAATCAATCGCTTTCATTACAACAGAGAGTTTATCTATATATTTTTATAGTTTAAACACGCATTTTCGTTATTTGGGTGTTAAATTAGTCAGAATTTTTTGCTTTTTAGCTAATATCATTACTGTTTATCGGAAAACAATGGCAGCACGGCGGTAACAGTTTTTTGCGGCGTCAGCATGAATTCGTCGTTTAGATATAAGCCCAGCCGCGCCGACAGCCCGAAGGCCGACATAAAATCCCTTTGCTTATCTAGCGAAAAGTCTCCGAAGCCGGGGCTTATCCGCATGCCCGCGCGGTAAATTTTTAGCTTACTCAGCTCCGATGCCTGCAACTCCTCAACGGCTTGCTCGGCGGTTGCCGAAAGCACTGCGTCCATGACGGTGCCGGAAAGCGCGCCCTCGGCGAAAGCTTGCTTAATATAGATTTCGGCGTCAAAGCCTAGCGTCACGGCCATAAAGAGCGCGGCGGCGGCGCCCGAAAACACACGCTTTACCAGCCGTCCTTCCAGCTTGAAAAAGTCGGTAATTATCCCATCTTCCCTGGCTTCGGCTTGTGAAAACGCCGAAAAAGTGCGCGGAGAAAGTTTCCTTGCCTGCTTTAAGGCGTTCTCAATCATATCGTCGAGAAAAGCCGACTTTTCCGATCTTAAATATTTATAGACTTCGGCGTAAAAATCCATCTTTGCTAAAATTTAAATAAATGCTCGGCGTTGGATTTGATGTATTCGGCTGTCCTTGGGTTGTTCATGACATAGAGGTGAATGCCTTTGACGCCGAAGGCGATGAGCTCGGAAATCTGCTCTAGGGCGAAGTTCAAGCCCGCCTGCCTGAGCGCCTCGGCGCTGTCCGAAAAGCGCTCGATTTGCCTCGCTAGCCGCGGCGGGATTTTAACGCCCGACACCGCGACTATGCCTTTCAGTTGCTTAATGTTGGTTATCGGCATAATGCCCGCCTCGATGAGCGCATCAATGCCAGAGGCCTCGGCGGAGTCGAGAAGACGGAAAAAAACGTCGTTGTCGAAGAAAAGCTGGCTGATAAAATGCTTTACGCCGAGGGAGGCTTTTTTTCGCAATACCTCGAAATCCTCTTTTAAGCCGCCGCTTTCGGGATGGCCTTCGGGATAACAGGCTGCCGACACGCTAAAGCCGCCGTAGCAGTTGATAAATTCAATGAGATTAGTAGCGTAATTGAAATCGACGATGTCCAGCCCCGGCCTGCGGTCGCCGCGAAGGGCCAGAATGTTTTTAATGCCTGCCTTGGAAAAAGCCTCGAGTTTTTCTCGGACGCCGTTATAAGTGGCGCCGACGCAGGTCAAGTGCGCCAGCGCGTCCACGCCGTGCTCGCGTTGAATGAGCTCGGCAAGCTCGATGGTGCGGGGCGCGTTGCTGCCGTCGGTGCCGTAGGTCACGCTTATGTAGTCGGGCGCAAGCTTGCCAAACTCGCCGAGCTTTTTTGCGATGGGTTCGATGCTGTCGCCCGCCTTGGGCGGAAACAGCTCGAGCGAAAAAATTATTTTTTTATCTTGATTTTCTAGCATTTTTAATCCTAAGTTTAATATGATTGTAACAGTTTTTTTTTATTTATCCATTAATTTGAACCATTTTTTAAAAAATAGGGGCATACACGCAAATTTTCCGAATATTTTTTCAGAAAAAACCGAAAAGAATATTTTAAACCGATAGACGAATTTCGGTTTTTTTCGAAATTATGTAATGCTCGTTAATCCAAGAAGTAATGCTTATTAATTCATTAAGGATAATATTTTTTTGAGAAGAAGCTTCGTTTTTGGAGTAAAAAAATATAGCGGCCGAAACTCGGCCGCTAAATCCTGCTTTTTTTAAAACTCTGGATTAGTTGAATATATTTTTGAAAGCTTTTCCGAATTTCAAGGAAGGATTCTTGGAAGCGGGGATAGTCACCTTAGCGCCGGTAGCAGGATTGACGCCTATTCTTGCGGCCTTAGTTTTGACTTCAAAAGTTCCGAATCCGACAAGCGTAACCTTGTCGCCGGCCTTCAAAGCCTCGACTATCGCTTCCTCAGCGGCTGCAAAAACCCGACTTACGTCCTTTGCGGCGAGGCCGGATTTGTCGGCGACCGCCTTTATCAATTCTCCTTTGTTCATAAATTGCCTCCTTTATTTTGATATAAGTAATATAACACGCCTGAATTCAATTTTCAACTCTTTTTTTATTATTGACATTTTTTAAATAAAACTATCCATACCCAAAATAAATAAAAACCAATCGAAAGACTAAATATATAAGCTGTCTTTGACTTTTTTTTTATGACGGTTTATAATTGTTAGGTCAACAAAAAATAAAAGGAGTCGACAAATGGTTTTTGAAAAGTTGAGAAAAATAATATCCGAGCAGTTCGGAATTTCGGAAGATAAAGTTACCCTTGCGAGCGATCTCGTCAAAGAAATAGGCGCCGATTCGCTCGATGTCGTCGAAATGCTGATTTCTATCGAGGCCGCATGGAATATAGCGGTGGAGGACGACGCCGTCCGCGGCATGAAGACGGTCGGCGACGTCGTCAAATATATCGAAGCGAACGTTAAATAAGGTTGCAGCGCGAAGCCTTTTAGCCGCGCGCCCCGATTTGAGGCGGTAAACATGAGCGATTGCATTTTTTGTAAAATCATAGACGGCGCAATTCCCGCGCCCAAACTCTATGAGGACGAGAATATGATTATCATTAAAGATATCTCGCCTCAAGCTCCCGTTCATCTTCTTTTGATAGTCAAAGAGCACTACAAAAATCTTTCGGCGCTTGACGAAAGACGTGCGGAAACACTCGGCAAATGTCTCTTAACACTTTCGTGCATTGCCGAAAAACTGGGGCTTAAAGGGGGCTACCGCATCGTCAGCAACTGCGGAGCCGACGCGCGCCAGAGCGTCATGCACCTTCACATCCACGTTTTAGGCGGCGAGCCGCTCAGCGAAACCATGGCATAAGTTAAACAAAATCAGTTCAATAATAATTTCAAACAAAGAGAAAATATAGGTAAAAAACCTTAGCCCGCCTTTTTGGTGCGGAGGAGAAAATGGAAAATCTTAACGAAATGCTCAAAAAATACGCCGAGCTCGTGATTAAAGTCGGCGTCAACCTGCAAGACAAAGAGGAACTTGTCATAAACGCCGACGTCGAGACGGCGGTGTTCGCGCGCATGCTTGCCGAGGCGGGTTACCGCGGCGGCGCCAAGTGCGTCGATATACTTTGGCGTGACCAGCTTTTCAAGCGTATGCGCGCCGAAAACGAGGAGATTGCCACCCTCACCGACATCCCCGACTGGCTCATAAAATCGCGCGACCATATCGTCGACAGAAAGGCGGCCTATATCGCCATCGTATCCGACGACCCCGAGATTTTCAAAGGGATTGCCGCCGAAAAGCCCGCCGCTATATCCAAGGCGAACAGCATAGCTTTCAAGCGCTTTTATGACGCCTCGATGTCCAACGAAATCAGATGGTGCTTAGTGGCCTATCCCAACACGGTCTGGGCCAAGAAAATCAGCCCCAACCTTACAGAGAAAGAGGCGGTCGACAAGCTTTGGGAGCTTATTTTCAAGACGATGCGCCTCGACGTTTCCGACAGTGTCAAGGCATGGAAAAAGCATCAGGCGCGGCTCAACAAAATCTGCGACATCTTGACTAAAAAGCAGTTTAAGACGCTTAGATATAAAAATTCCTTAGGCACCGATTTTTCGATAGGACTGCCCCAAGGTTACTTTTTCTCGGGCGGGCTGGAAAAGAGCCGCGGCGGCGTCGAGTTTTCCGCCAATATGCCCACCGAGGAAGTTTTCACCGCGCCCGACAGAAAAACGGCGAACGGCAAAGTGGTCGCCAGCATGCCGCTCTTTCACAACGGCAACCGCATCGATAAATTCGGATTCACTTTTGAAAACGGCAAAGTCGTCGACTTCTTCGCCGAGACGGGCTACGACGTCTTGAAGGCGCTCTTGGACACCGACGAAGGCGCTAAATATTTGGGCGAGGTCGCGCTGGTTCAATACGACTCTCCCATTCAAAACCTCAAGACGCTGTTCTACAACACCCTTTTTGACGAAAACGCCAGCTGCCACTTCGCGCTCGGTAAGGCTTATCCCTGTATTGAGGGCAGCGAGAAGATGACGGAGGCGGAGCTCGCCGAGCTCGGCTTGAACGATAGCTTGGAGCACGTCGACTTCATGGTGGGAACGGAAGACCTCTCCATCATAGGCATAGACGCCGAAGGGGAAAAGACGGTCATATTCAAGGACGGAAACTTCGCTATATAGGGAGTTTTCCATTTTATTTTGCTTGCCAATCGGCCGCCGTTGTGCTATTCTTTACTACGCCGTGCCGGTGTGGTGAAATGGCAGACGCGCTGGACTCAAAATCCTGTGGGGGCAACCCCGTGTCGGTTCGAGTCCGACCACCGGCACCATAATAATTTAAACGGCAGAACATCCTGTTCTGCCGTTTATTATATTAAATTGTATGTTGCAATCCTACACCAAGCCATTCACTCCTTGTAAGGATAGCCTTTCAATCAGTTAATCCCGTATAAAACCAAATAATCAAATTGTAATTACTTGCCAAAAATAGCGCATAATATCGGTGAAGCGAGGAACTTATGAAAACCACTTTGAAAAACTGGATAACACGTCACAATTTGCTCACCTTTTATATTTTGGCCTTTCTTTGGTCTTGGTTATGGTGGCTTAGCCTGATTTTCTCCACGCCTCCCGGCGCATTTTTGGCAGGCGACATTCCTCCGGCGTTTTTCGCGCTCGCCCTTCTCGGTGGGCTGGGCCCCAGCATTGCCGGCTTCGTCGTATCCCGCATCCTAGACAAAAACGGGCCGAACGAACTGTTTGCCGGGCTTAAAAAGCCTTTCAGATGGCAATGGATTCTGTTCTCATTATTTCTCGTCCCTGCGTTGACCGTCGTGCAGGCGCTCATTCACGCGCTGTCCGGCCGCGAGGTCACCTACAACTTCACGCCGATGATGCTGGTTATGGGGATAGCGTGGCCGCTCTTTTCAAGTTTTGGCGAGGAGTTCGGCTGGCGCGGATTCGTCCTCCCCAAAATGCTCGGAAAGCGTTCTCCGCTTGTGGTGAGCTTAATTTTAGGCTTCATTTGGGGAATGTGGCACCTGCCCGCCGACTATATTGCCTACAGCGCCTACGGCTGGTGGTTCTTGCCTCTGTTTTTACTTCTCGGGCCCATCAACTTGATGGCGCACAGCGTCATTATGACTTATATTTACAAGAAGACCGGCGGCAACCTCCTTGCCATGGTCATCTACCATTTCACCATCACCATGAGCAGCATACTTTCGCCCTCTTTCTCGTTTGGCAGTTACGGCGACGACGTTTTGAAATCGGCGGTATCGGTCGCCGTCATAGTGGCGGCGGCGGTTGTAATCGCCGTCTTTTCCAAGACTATGGGAGGACGCGGCTTTAAAGCCGTCAAAGAAACGCCGGCCGAAGAAACCGTAATCATCGAAGAGGAAACGAATTCTTAAGCGGATTCGTAAAATTACACCGCAGAAAAATCTCCGAAACGGAGATTTTTTTATGCTTAAAATTATTCGGTTTTTCTTAAGGCTAATTTAACAAATAATATAGCTCAGCAACTCGTCAAAATCATCAAACAAAAAATGCGCGCGCCGATGGTTTTTGGCGTCGCCTGTCGCGGCGGCGAAAAAGCCGCCGCGGATTGCCGCCTCGATGCCCGAAACGGCGTCTTCGACGACAAGCGAATTTTTGGGGGACACCTCGAGAAATTCCGCCGCCTTCAAAAACACTTCGGGATCGGGTTTGGAGTTTTTTATGTTATTACCGTCCGATACGGCGTCGAAATAACTTAATAGGCCGATCTTTTCAATAATGAATCGGGCGTTTTTGCTCGAAGAGCCGACGGCAAGCAGGAGCTTAGCCGCTTTGAGCTTTTTCAGCACGTCCGGCACTTTAGGCTCAACGTCTTTGGGCGTCATGGTTTCGAGATAGCTTCGAAATAAACTGTTTTTTTTCTCGGCGAGCGCAAGCTTTTCGGCGTTTGACAGAGTCGGGCCTGCGTAACGCTCCAATATAATTTCCAAGCTTTCCATTCGGCTCACGCCGCGAAGGCGCATATTTATGGTTTCGTCAAAATATGCGCCGAGCTCGTCCGCCGTCGCTTTCCATGCAAAATAGTGAAATCTGTCGGTGTGGACCAAAACGCCGTCGAGGTCGAATATTACCGCTTTAAATTTAGCCAAGTTTTTTACCTTTCTTTGCGCTGATTTTTTTTATTTTTTTTCTTCATTTTTTATACCTGCCTCGTTCAGAGAAAATTCGAGTCTGTCTTTGAGCGTAACGGTTTTTCCGTAAACTTTTATTTCGATTTCGCCGCCGTGCCGTTCGAACACCGCCTTGCCGCCGCCCACTCTGACCGTTACCGCGCCGCCGCCTATAAGCACGCGGAAGGAGTAGCTTTTCCAAATGTCGGGGATGGTGGGACTGAAGGAAATGATTTCGCCGTCGCTACGCATGCCGCCGAAGCCGTAGACGATGTTGAGCCAGGCCGCTGCGATGCTGGTGGTGTGCAGCCCTTCCGATGTGTTTTTGTTGTAGTCGTCCAAATCCATCCGCGTGGCGAAAGCGAAAAAGCCGACGGCTTCCCCGAGTTTGCCGAGCTCGGCGGCGAGAATGGAGTGCACCGAGGGAGAAAGCGAGGATTCGTGAATGGTGCGCGGCTCGTAAAATTCGTAATTTCTTAGCTTTTCTTCAAACGTAAAATCGCCGTTATAAAGCAGCATGAACATCAAGACATCGGGCTGCTTTATCATGTCGTTTCTATAGATTCGGTCGTAGCTCCAATGATAGTAGAGGGGAAAATCGGTCTCGGGAATGTTTTTAACCTCGATGTGCGGTAAATCGAAATAGCCGGCGTGCTGCTCGAAGAGTTTTGTTTTTTCGTCGTATAAAATCACCATGGCGTCTGCCGCGCGCTTTATTTCCTCTGCTTTCTTTGGGCTAAAATCCAGCCTCTCTACTAGTGCGGCATATTCGGCGGGGTAGCGCTCGCGCACCTTTGCCGCCGCTTCAAGCGTAAAGAGGAAGGTCTTTTTTGCCATAAAGTTAGTGTAGGCGTTGTGGTTGACCATCATTTGAAACTCGTCGGGGCTCATGACGCAGTAAAACCCAAAACCGCTGCCCGCCGCGTTGTAGTCGCCCCGGGAATGAAGAAACCTGCTTGTCTCAATGAGCATTTCCAGGCCGTAGTCGCGGAGAAAATCGATATCTTTTGTCACATTAACATAGTGCCATATGCCGTAGGCGACGCCCGTGGATGGCTGGAGCTGGAGCGAGGCGTGCTGCCAAAGGTCGCAGGCTTCGTCGCCCGACAACGTTGCTATCGGAAAGCAGGCGCCCTTGCAGTCGAGCTCGCGCGCCCGCCTTTTGGCGTTTTCGAGGGTATGATAGCGAAAGAGGAGCAAATCTTTCGCCGCTCGGGGGTTGTTGAAAAGGAAATAAGGGAGGCAATAAGTTTCGGTGTCCCAAAAGGCGTGGCCGCTGTAGGCCTCGCCCGTAAGCCCTTTGGCGCCTACGTTGTTTTTAGGGTCAAAGCCGTGATAAGTCTGCTGAAGCTGGAAGATGCAAAACCTAATTCCCTGCTGATTTTCGGCGTCGCCCTCGATTTCGATGTCGCTTTCACTCCAAAACTTGCGCCAATAGCTTTCGGCTTTCTCGGCGGCTTTTTCGTATCCCTCGGCCTTAGACTCGGCGCACTTCTTTAGCGCTAGGCTCAGCGAATCACCTTGAGGCGTTCTTTCGGCGATATTTACCACAAACTTTTTAAAAACGGCGGTTTCGCCTGCCTTTAATTCGAGCGAAAAGACCTTGCCCGCTTCTTTGCCCTCGCAAAAATCCCGACAGGCGCAGGCTTCGGGGGCTTCGACCGCCATAGCCGAAGTCACCCGCTGGCGCGTCGAAAGAGTGCGGGCGGTAATGGCGCAACCGTCATCACCAAAACGGCTTTGGGCGCCCTCGAAATAACACTCCTTGCCCCAATGCAGGACGTTAAAATCGAGCGACATAATGATTTCGGCGTGGATGTCGCAGTCGGCGCCGATTTCAACCGTTTGAAATGCGCGAGCGGGCTCATCCATCGAAAGGAACCTCGAAAGCTTTAAGTTGACCTTGCCTTTTTCTGTGTTTACGGTATATCCGCGCGTATAAACGCCTGTTCTGAAGTCGAGATTTCGGTAAAAATCCGATACAACATTCAAAGTGGCGTCAACCGGCTCGCCCTCGATTATTACTTTGGTCTTGAGCCAGTTGACCGAGTTGACCATAAAGTGGCCGCGCTTGACAATCCCTTTATAGGCGGTTTCGTTGATTTTCTTGTGGTTTTCGTAAATTCCGTTGAAATAGCAGCCAATCAGGCTGTCGGCGCCCGCCGGGCACTCTTCCATAAATCCGCGCACGCCCGAGTATTCGTTGGCGAGCGAAAACAGCGATTCCGAAACGCGGTTTTTCTCGCGGTGGAATCCGTTTTCGCGTATGCCCCAGTCCCAAACCTCTAAATATTTATCCGCACTTTTCCCCATTTTTTGCCTTGAATGCTTTTGTGTTCTTTCTTAGTTTAGTTCTTGAAATGCTTTGGCGCTTTTCATTTTAATTCTGTTTTGCTTGAATGGTTTCGACATTCTCTCTTGTTTTTATCCTTAATGCTGTTAGCATATTTTTCGGTCGTCTTGCTTTTTTAGCTCACAAAGGGCAGTTTAAGTAATAATTATGTCTTTATAAAATATTGATTTTGTTAATAAGTGTTTTTATATAGAGCATTCAATCCTTTAAGCCGGCGGTGGCGACGCTTCCCGTTATTCTTCGCTGGAAGAAAATAAAGAGCAAAATTTGCGGCAGTATCGAAATCGTCAAAACCATGAGAAGCTTGTCGGGGCCGAAGCCGGTTATCGTGCCCATCGTCGCTTGAATGTTGTAGATTTTAACCATGACAGTCATCATTTTGTCATCCATCAAGATGAGGTAAGGAAGCAAAAAATCCGACCATGCCGCCGTCATGGTGAAAATCGACACCACGCCGACAACGGGCTTGGAAAGAGGCAGCACTATCTTGAAAAAAATTTCGGCGTCGGATGCGCCGTCGATTCGGGCCGCCTCGAACAACGCCTTAGGAAGCAACTCGAAATAGCTTTTAAACATAATGAGATAAAACGCGTTGGCGCCGAAAACGAACCAGAGCGGCAAGAAGCTGTTGATAAAGCCCAAATCGACTATGCTCTTATAGAGGGGCACTATGCTGGTAATGGCGGGAATCATGTAGCCCGCGAGCACGAGAGCGTAAAAAAACCTCCAGCCCTTGGGCTTTATGACGGCGAAGGCGTAGGCCAAAAGGCCGTTGAAAACCACCGAACTCGCGACGGCGCCCACCGCAACGATAAAAGTGTTCGAATAGTATTTTCCGAAATCGAGCATCCGCCACACTTCGCCCAATTTTTTTAGGTCGAAGCTATCCGGCCAGAAAGAATACGGCACCGATTCGAGCTCGGCGGCGTCTTTGAAGCTTGAAACAAACAGCCAGAGCGGCGGCAACAGCACGGTGAGAACGGCAATAAAAAGCGTTAGAAGTATGAGAGTGTAGACCAGCTTGAAAATCGGCCTCTTATAGTCGGAATAATTCAAAACGCCCGTCGTTTTTTCTTTCAGTCGGTGGCCGCTTCGCTTTATTCTATCGGGCAGGCTTCGGTAGCCCTTGAACTTTGCCTTTACGCGCCCGAAAAAGTTCAATATGATAGTTTTCAACGCTTCGCCCTCCGCGGCCTGAAAGGTCTGATTAAATCCTTGTCACGCCTTGCCGAAAGCCTAAGGTAAACCACCGTCAGCGCGATTATGATAAACGATAAAATGACGCCCACCGCCGCGCTCGCCGAGGCATCGAATTTTTGAAAGGCGTATTGATAGCTGAGGAGCAGAAGCGAAACCGAGGCGCCGTTGGGGCCGCCGCCCTTAGTCATAACCAGCGGCTCGTAGAAAACCTGAAAAACCGATATAATCTGCAGAATGAAAAGCATCCGAACGGTGGGGCGAAGATGGGGTAATGTTATATGCCGCATTCTCTGCCAGGCGTTTGCACCGTCGATTCGGGCCGCCTCGTATTGGGCGGTGTCGACATTTTGAAGCGCCGAAAGATATATTAGCGCCGTCGCGCCCATGCCCCGCCACGTCATAGTGAGCACGATGAGGGGAATGGACGCTTTGGGATTGTCCAAAAACTTAAACGGCCCCAGCCTGAATATGCGCGCGGCGGCGTTCAGCACGGCGCCCGGGTTGGGATTGAAAAGATAAGACCACATGATGACGACGGCTATTCCCGAAATGATGGAGGGAAAATAGAGCCCGATTCTAAACAAACTCTTGAAATGCACAACTTCACTCAATAGCAACCCTAAAAAAATCGGAATAATAAAACCGATCGCAAGCGAATAGAGAACATATTTAAAGGTGTTCTTGAAAGCTTGGATGAAAATGGGGTCGCCGAAGACTCGGACGTAGTTGGCAAAGCCGACAAACTCCGCTCTTTCAAAACCAACCGTGCGGTAAAAGGACAGCGAGATGTTTTGAACAAGCGGCGCCCAGACAAAAAATGAAAAAAGCGCGACACCCGGCAGCATTATAAGCCAGCCCGCCAAATTCTTTTTAATAAATATTTTGGCGCGGTAAGAAATTGAGGAACGGTCCACAACTTTTTCGGGTTTTTTTACCGATTTTTCCTTCTTCATCAAAATCAATTTCATATTACTGAAATATCTTGCTCAACTTCGTTTATTTGCACAATCAGGCTTTGTCGAGCGCTTTCGGTTAATTAAAATATTGTTTTTGCAATTTTTGCATTTCATAAATCAAGAAAACAATTGTCTGTTTGTTGCTACTGTTATCTTGAATGATTTGTCATTTGACTTTGCTCATAAAATTTATTTGGAATTGGTTATCGGCCGTTGTCAAAAGATTTGCAGGCACCGCGGTATAGGGATTGGCAAGAACGGCTTGAATGGCGTTGTCCAAAAGCGCATACATGTCCTGCGCAAAATAGGGCTCTTCCGGCTTTTTCATTTCGTCTATCGAATTGAAGAAATCTTGAAAATAATAGAGGTTGACGTTGACGAACTCCTCCTCGAGCGCCCTCGCAATGTTGAGGTAGTCGGAATTTATCCAAGGCTTTATTGTGGGAAGAATGGGCATTCCCTTTGCTTGCGCCACGGTGTGGCCCGTCCGCATCGCCGACACCGATATCTCGTCGGTTTCGGGCGAGCGTCCCATATATTTCAAAAACCTGAGTGCGCCTTCCACCTGTTCGTCGCTCGCTTTAGCCGAAAAAACGAAGGGCGTGCCGCCGTAAAGCGAATAGCGGTGGACGCCGTCACCGGTGGGCATGGGCACGAATGCGATGTTATCCTTGTCGAAATTGAAATTGGTGACGGGAAGCGCGATAACGTCGCTGCCGGCAAACGCCATCGCGACTTGGCGCGAGCCTATTTTGTTATACCATTGAGCATAGGAAAGGGATGTGTCGGGAGTTATCAGCTCATCCTGCTTCATCCGCTGTATCCACTCGAGGGCGGCGACGGCGCCGGCGTCGTTGAGGTTAGCCGACCAGCTGTTGTCAGAGTTTTTAACCTGCAATGCCGTTGCGCCGAAATTCCACGCCATATTGCTGAACTGCCAGCCGCCGTTTTTGTCGGCGGACAAAATGACTATGCCGTAGGTGTCGACGTAGTTTTCGGTTATCAGGCGGGAAACATTGTAGATGTCCTCGAAAGTGGTGGGATAGAGCGGCTCGCCGAACTCGTCGTGGAGGACGTAGCTTCCATCGTCGTCTTTGTCGATTACGCCGACGCTGTAAAGCATATCGAGGTTCAAAAACAGCCCCAGCCCGTAGCCGTCACGGGGAACGCCGTAGATTCTGCCGCTGCGGCTGACCGCCGCCTTCATGTCGGCGTCCATCTTATCCGCCCAGCCCAGCATGTTGAGCTTGTCGGTAATATCCTTGATAAATCCGTTGTCGATAAGCTTCTGCGGTTCGGTAAAATAAGTTTGAAAGACTGTGGGCAGCGTGCCCGAAACCGCCTTGGCGACAAAGGTATCGGGGCTGTAGGTGTAGCTGTCGGCGACTATTTCATACTGCGGGTAGTCCTTTTCGAAAGCTTCCTTCCATTTGGTGAACATGGCGACGTCCTGAGCCAGCGAGCTGTCCGGCCACATTCCGATTGAAACCTTGATATTTCCGCCGCCCTTTTTGCAGCCGAAAAAACTAAGCGCAATAAGCATAAAAAGAAGCGTCAGTAAAACTAAAATCGGCTTTTTTTTCATAAATTCTCCTAAACTTATTATGTTTAATAATGTGATAATTATAAAAAATTCCAAGACGCCAAAAAGCCCTCGCGAGCGAGGGCTTTCGGGCTACTTAGGTTTAATCAGCTGATTTCTTCTTCGCGTCTTTTTTTCAGCTTTTTGATAAGGAAATAGATGCCGACTCCGATTGCTGCCGCCGCGACTGCCGAGCCCACCGCAATTCCTACAATGGCGCCTGTCGTGAGCTTATTTTTGGCAGGCTTTCCGCCGCCGTCGCCATCAGGCGCGGCCGTCACGGTGATTTGACGCACGGCGGGCACCGCTTCGTTGCCTGCCTCGTCGGCGGCGTTGACGGTGACGGTGTAGACTCCCGCCGAGGCCACGAAGGTGTTGCCGGTGAGATTTACCGTTTCGCCATCCAGCGTCACCGATATTGTGACATCAATATTTTCGGGCGCGCTGACGTTGTCGGTCACCACGGGATTTATTGTGATGGTGTCGCCCGCTTTGGCTGTTTCGGCAAGCGCCAGCTCGATTATCGGCTTGCCGTTATCGGGAATGCTTTCGGCGATTTGCGCCAGCGAATCCGAAGGTGCCGGCCCGAAGGATGCAAAGCGGATGTTGCCGAAGGTCAGCGTGCCGCCGACGTCGGTGCCTCCCGTGTGGATGTGGAAGCCGGTGACGGCGGCCGCGTCGATGCCCGAAGCGGCAAGGTCGATGACGAAGGTCTTTTTAGTGGTTCCGATGGCGTTCAAGGACTCGCCGAAGCGTCCTTTCAGCGTGCCCGCTTCATTTTCCGAAAACCATTTGACGCCGAGCGCGGCTGGCGGCGTGCCCGCGCCGATAAACTCAAATCTCAGCGTATCGAGGGAAGCTCCGCCGCCGCCCGTGATGTCAAGTAGGAGATATTGATAGCCCGCGGGGTTGGCTGCGGGAACAAAGGTGAAATATTGATAGCCGGGCGCGGTGGGCGTGAAAGTGGTTTCATCAAAAGCGACTGCCGTTTGGGCATAAGGTTTTTCGTCGTAATATTTTATGCTTTCAATAGTTATTTGCCCGCCGATTTCCGACAGCGCGCCGCCGTGGAAGTGCATGCTTTCAAAAGCTAAGTTGTCAAGGCCGCTCGCCATAAGGTCGATGACGATGCTTGCGGTATCCGTAAAGTCGGTGGCAAGCGCCGCGCCCTTTATGCCGCGGAATCGGGATTCGTTGTCGCCGAAATAGAAAGTGCCTACGTCGACAAACTCAACCCGCACCGTTTCCAAAGATATTGCGCCGTCGGCCGAGAGCTCCAGCTTCATATAGCGCTGCGAGTTTACGTTGGGAGCGTAGACGAAGCCGAGATAGTTGTAGCCCGTTTCCGCGGGCGCGTTGAGCTCTATCGGGAACTCGCCCGTCACCGTCTCGTCCTCGAACTCGGCTCCGACGTAAGCGTTGGCAAAGAATATCTCGTCAATCAAGAGCTTGCCTGCGCCCGAATAATAAAAATCCATTGTCGCGACGCCCGTCGGGGGCACGTCGAGCCCGCTTTCGGCGATGTCGATTATGAGATACTTAAATCCCGCCGCGTTGGTAAAGGGGTAATCCGCCGCGCTCAAGGCGGGAATGGGCAGGCCTGCCGCGCTCAAAAGCTGGTTTTGGTTGAAATATTTGAGGTTGACGCCCGTGCCCATCCTAAAGCCGTCGAGTGTGGCGCCGTCAATGCCCTTGACCTTCATGACGATATAGGCGTAAGAGGTGTTGGGCGTGTTGGTTTCGCACTTGAAGTTGATATAGTCGTCGCCGAGGTCAGTCGCATCGAAAACCAGCATGCCGTTTTCTATTCTCACCTTGCCGCCGTTTCTATAGGACAACCGATACTGCATGCCGGCCTGTGCCGCCTCGGGCTTGGCCGCCATCTCGTCGTAATTGTCGGTAAATCCCGATTGCGAAACGCTGAAATCGTCAAAAAGCTGGATGTCGGTGCCGTCGAGATTGGGAAGCTTGCCCACGACGTCCTGAGTCAGGCTTGTAAAGAATACTCGCCTGAGCGTCACAGAGCCCGAGTTTAGCGCGAGCTTGACGCCGCTGATTTCTCCGGCAAGGGGCATGACTTTGGCGTAGGTCGCGGGTGTGCCGAAAGTCGTGCCGTCGGCGGTGGTCGATACGGTCAGGTTTTCGGTGTCGCCGTCGGCTTCGATGACAACATAGTCGAAATCACCCGATTTTTTGGCCTCGTTGACTATGGTGACTTCGCCGCCGTCCGAGAGCGTCAGCGTCCTTTTAGTCACTACGCCCGTCGCGCTGCCGCACCACCAAGTGTCGGGATTGGCGGCTTTGGCGGTCGCGAACACGTCGTCGCCGCCGATAAAGCTGTTGAGCATCGTCCTTTCGGCGGGGCTTGCGTCTTCGTTATCGGTGGTGAAGTAAATCGAGTCGATTTCGATTTTGCCCTCGGCGTCTGCCGCGCTCATTAAGTGGATGCCGAGCAAAAGCCCCGAATTGACCTTAACCTCGGAAGGGGTGTCGTCGGGATTGAGGTATACTTCGCTGTCCTCATAGCTGTTGGCGAAGTTGATGATATATTTCTGATACTCCGCGGTAAGCTCGGGAAGCGCATCCAAAACGGGATCGGCAAGCGCGTCAAACGTCTTGGTATAGACTTTGTAATTGTCGTTCCGCCGCGTGCCTAGTACGAGCTCGGAAAGCTTTCCGCTTAAATCCGACGACTTCATGACGATGACGAGGTTGCCGCGCGAGGCGGTATCTCCGGGCAGCGCCTGCTTATATATCGCGTCGTCGGGCGTAGTCGTTTCCTCGCCGTATTCGACCGCAAGATAGGCCTTGCCGGAATCGGCCACGTTTTCATTGACAGTTACGCCGGTGCCGAGGTCGGCACGGTCGAAGTCCTCAAATACCATGTCGTATTTGGGGTTGAACACCCGCTCCAACGGTTCGTTCTGCGCCGAAGCGAGGCCGGCTGCGCACGACGCCATCGTTAAAATAACGAGAAAGGCGGCGAGAAGCATTGAGCCTTTTTTGATTTTTTCCATATTGAAATATCCTCCTAATTATTCTCCGTAAACATATATTTCGGACAGCTGTGCGCCGTATCCGCCGAGAGAGGTGTTTTCCGACCAAACCAGCTTGACATACCGGGCCTCGGCCGCACCCGCTACCGCAAGCGATATTTTGTTGCCCGTCATGGGGTCGAAAAGGTAGCTTGCCGCGGCAAAGAGCGTGGTGAAGTCGGTGCCGTTTTGGGAAATTTGTATTTCGATTGTTTGATAGCGCGGCTCCCAGGTAAGCAGGGCGGGC
>DAOTKC010000027.1:19254-21168 GCA_035449045.1 Eubacteriales bacterium | reverse complement strand
CCCATTCCCGTCGTCATTACCGTAACCGAAAAGAACTTCGTCTTTAACGAGGATGTCCAGCCGATTCAGTATACCGCCGACAGCAATTCGCCGCTTATTACCGACTACAGCTTTATCTCCGTCGCCTATATGGGCTCCAACCTCACCCAGAACTCATACGGCAATCCCACGCCCGACGTCCCTCTCTATCCCGACACCTATACCTACCGCTTCACGAGCAGCGACCCCAACATCCAGCTCACCGGCGATATCGCGGGGTTGATGTTCATCGGCGTTGACACCGTTTCCGACGCCGAGGAAGAGGAACTCAAGAAAGCGACGATGGCGCCTGCTTCGGGAAGCTCGGTCATTCTCGCCAATTTGAGCGTGGGCTATAAGAACATCATCGTCCGCTCGACAAGCACCAAGCAGGAGGAGTCGGCTTCCAACAAGATTGCGCGCTACGTCTGGAGCACCGCCGAAAGAGAACTGAGAAAATTCGAGATTGCCGCAATCGTGCAGTGCTACCTCTTCGACTACGACACCTTTGCCGAGATGCAGCCCTCGGGCGCCGTCAACGTGACGATGAAAATTCCCGCCGCCGCGCCCGACGAATTCAGGCTGTTCGTGCTTCTGGACGACGGCACCTTTAAGGAGCTTTCCTATACCCAAAGCGGCTCCTATATCACCACCTTGACCGACGTCACCGGCTACTTCGTGTTTGCCTATGAAAACACCTTCCCGCTCGAACTTATCATCATCCTCGCGGTGGGCGGCGCGGTAGTGCTCGTTGCCTTGTTTGCGGGCATCGCACTTGCCAAGCGCTCCAAGCGGATTAAGCTGGTCGCCAAATACGTCAGCGAGGGCATCGACGCTCGCGACTTCCGCGTCAAAAAATACAACGAAAAGATTGACGGCGCGACCCACTTCAGCATCCTTCGGGATTTCGACGGCGAAAGCGATTTGGTCTTCGACGAGGAGGAGGGCGAATACCGCTTTGCCGACGAGCAGGAATCCGGCGATGATGCGGGCGGCACCGACATCTAACTCTATCATTAAAGCCGGACGGCAATTGCCGTCCGGCTTTTCTTATATTTGATTTAATAGGTTGTCTTAACCGGAATTTGGATATATAACAATTAAATATTAGAACAATAAAATAAACCTAAATATATTACTTATAAAGAAACACCCGAACGATGTTTCCTTTATAATCAAAATTAGAAAGTTACCAAATAAACAAAAATCCCTATAAAACGAAATAGGGCCGAAAAAATTAATTTTTTTAAACACTTTACCGCTCGAATGAAGCGTGTTATAGTGATAGTAGCAGGGAGGAGTCTATGGAAATGATTTTATCTTCGGCTTTGTCCGATTTTTTAAGTATTGATTACGTCAGAATCATTCTTTTTACCGCCTTGGCCCTAATCATCGTTGTCTGCCTGTATTTGGGAAGGCTTTTAAGCCTGAAGCGCATTAAGGAGGCGGGGAAAGAAAAGCCCGCCGAAAGCAAGGCGGAAGAAGAAGTCGTTCAAGCGTCGGCCGAAGAGTCCGAACCGAGCGCGGAAACGGCCGAAACAGAAGCTGTTGAAACCGATGCCGAGGTGAGCGAATCCGAAGCGGAAGAGCATCTCGAAGCGGTCGCGCCCGAGGCCGTTCAGGCATACGAGGAAACGTTGCCGCCGCAAGACTTTGAGGCGCCCGAAAGCGCAGCGGGCGAGGCACTTGTTGAAGAAGAAGTGGTTGAACCCGCAAGCGAGCCCGAAGAGGGCGAGGAAGCTCCCGCCGTTGAGCTCGCCCAAGTGGCCGAAGCAGCTCCCGCCGAAATTGCCGAGAAACAAGAGGAGGCCGCAAGAGAGGAGGCCGCAAGAGATGAGGCCGTCGAGCCGAAGGCCGTTGAAATTCCGCTTGCGCCTACGGACGATACCGCGGCTG
>DAOTKC010000027.1:0-19244 GCA_035449045.1 Eubacteriales bacterium | reverse complement strand
CAGCGCATCCGCGAAGCCGACCTCGACCGCCACCTCGACAATGACCGCGAGAAGTTTAAGTTCTCGCTCTTTGCCAGCAACGGGCAGGTGCTCTACATAAGCAAGGGCTATGCCTCTAAGGAAAGCTGTATCGCGGGAATTGATTCCTTTAAGCGCGCCGTCGAAGAGGGCGAGTTTTCCGTCGACAACGACAAGAGCGGGCGCGTCAGCTTTCGACTGACTCGGGGCTCGCGCATCTACTCGGGCGAGACGGTCAAGACCGAGAGCACCGTCCTTAACACCATAGAATCGGTCAAGCGCTTCGCCTCATCCGAGACCGTCAAGGATATTTCCGACGAGGAGCCCGAGTGCGAGGCCGAAGTGACGGCGTATGCCTACAAGCCCGAGACCCCTTACGGCGAAGAGAACGCCGAGAGCGGGCGCTACGTCATCGAAAAGGACGCATCCTCCGACAAGCCCAAGTTCAAGTTCTACCTTAAATCGGCCAACAATCAAGTGATTTACGAAAGCCGCGAATTCGCCTCCAAGGCAAGCTGCAAAAACGGCATCGAAACCTTCAAGAACGCGGTATACATGGGGCGTTTCGCCGTCGAAGCCGACAAGAGCGGCCGGTTCAATTATGTGATTGAGACCAAGACCGCCCGCTATCAGGGCGAAACCGTCAAGGCGCGCTCCACCGCCGAAAACGCCATCGAAGCGGTCAGAAGATACGCCGCGACGTCGGTCATAGCCGAAGCGGACAAGCCGGCCGAATAATTAAAATAATCAAAGTCAAAGAAAAGCATAAAGAGTTCGCCAGTGAATAAACGGGAGTCAAGTTTGCTTGTCTAATCCTGTTTAATCATGTGACGAACTTTTTTAATAAAAAACACAGAGTTTTGAGAGAGTTTGTTTTGAATTTATTCAATCTTCTTATATAATAAAGACCGAACAATATGGCAGCGATGATAAATCGGTAGCAAACGAAGACGCGATATCCCTATAAGATGTATAATAAGTTCTGCAAACAAACGGGCAGCATTATCACTATAAGGTATTTCTGCAAATTCAGCGGAGAATACTATGATAAAAATCATTAATTACAAAGCGGGCAACGCGCCGAGCGTGATGCACGCCGTCAATAAACTGGGTTACAGTGCCGAATTTGCTTTTAAAAGCGAGGACCTTCTTTCCGCCTCGCATATTATTCTGCCCGGCGTGGGAAGCGCGAAAGCGACGATAGAATCGCTTAACGAACTTAACCTGATAAACACGCTTGAGGAAATGGTGCTGGCAAAAAAAGTGCCTTTTCTCGGCATATGCGTAGGACTTCAGATACTTTTCGAAAGAAGCGAGGAGGATGACGCCGACTGCCTCGGCTGGTTGAAGGGCAAGGTAGTGAAATTCGATTCTAAAAAAGTGCGCGTCCCCCAGATGGGGTGGAATAAGGTGAGCTTTGTGAAGCAAACGCCCGCCTTCGCTTCCGACGATTATTTTTATTTTGTCAATTCCTATTACGCGGTGCCCGAGGATAAAACCGACGTATGGGGGGCGGCAGACTACGGCGGAGCGTTTACCGCGGCAATTCAAAGAGGAAATATTTTTGCCACTCAGTTCCATGCCGAAAAGAGCGGCGAGGCGGGACTTTCTCTTTTGAACAACTTCCTGAAGCTCACGCGGGAGGACCTTTAATGCTTACCAAAAGACTTATCGCCTGCTTCGACATTATAGGCGGCAGGGTTACCAAAGCGGTGCAATTTCAGGATAATATCGACGTCGCGCCCGCCGAGGAGCTGGCTAAGTCGATGTATGACGCCGGCATTGACGAACTTATATTTTACGACATCACCGCAAGTTCGGAAAAGCGCAGTATAGATATAGAAACCGTCAAAAAGGTGGCAAAAAACGTCTTTATCCCCTTTACCGTGGGCGGCGGACTGAAGTCGCTCGCCGATATGTATGAGGCGCTCAAGGCGGGAGCCGAAAAGGTGAGTGTCGACTCGATGGCGGTTAGAAATCCCGACATCATATATCAGGGCGCGAAAGCTTTCGGCTCGCAATGCGTCGTGCTTTCAACGCAGGTCAAAAAAACGAATAAAACGACAAGCGGCTATGAAGTTTTCATCGACGGCGCAAGGTTGGCGACCGGAATGGACGCCGTTGAATGGATAAAGCGCGGCGAAAGCCTCGGCGCGGGCGAAATTTGCTTAAACAGCATCGACAAAGACGGCACGCTTTCGGGTTATGATTTAGAGCTCATGAGGCTTGCCGAGAGCTCGGTCAACATCCCCCTTATCGCCTCGGGCGGCGGCGGAACTCCCGAACACTTGAAGACGTTGTTCACCGAAACGCAGGCTCAGGCGGCCATCATCAGCAGCATGCTCTATTCGCCGAGACTGAAAAGAAATTTTCCGGTAAGTGAAATTAAAAAGTATCTTAAAGAAAACGGCGTTTGCGTCCGTCCGCCGAAAGCATATTAGGTAGCGGAGAATACCGCGGGCTATCTGTTAATCAATAAAAATAATCTAAATACAAAATAAACGAGATTATTTAAAATTTTCAAACTAAGTCAACACTAAAGTTAAACCGTAATCAACAAAAAAAACCGCCGTTCGGCGGTTTTTTATATTAATTTTTGTAAAAGTATCAGCCGCCCGCGACCGGACTCATCAGCATTATAGTGACGTCGCCCTCGGGAAGACGGGCGCGGCGGTTAGCCAGCTTGTTGTTGACGAAGACGTTACAGCAATTAAGCTCGGATTTTTGGATGCCGAGCTCCTTAGAAAGCCGCTCCAAAACCTCGCCGACGGTCGCCGCCGACTCGATTTTATGCTCTTTAATTTTTTTGTCGAGCCGAAGCGGCCCAAAAAACTTAACCGTTATCATATTTATTTGATTTTTTTAAAGGGATTTCACCTCGCGACATTTTCTTGCGCCGGTCAATGAGTTATTTTATCTTTATCCTTTTAAAGTTATATTGCTAAATTTGGTCTTTCATTTGTGTTT
This sequence comes from Eubacteriales bacterium, assembly GCA_035449045.1. GTDB lineage: Bacteria > Bacillota > Clostridia > Christensenellales > CAG-917 > DAOTKC01. Next base: position 16,259 of record DAOTKC010000027.1, on the reverse strand, counting down.
GGACTAGTTCGGAAGAATTCCCAGCCGCTTTACGAGCTTGGCTTTGGGCGCGCCGTTTTTATCCCAGCTGCGGCAGCGGTAATAGTTCTTTCTGAGAACGTCGATGGGCACGTGCGATTTTTTGTCGTTTTCGTCCTGAAGCTCATGCGTCAGACGCTTGGGCAGCGTATCGTCGGCGGCGGTGATGCCGAGGCGCATATTGATGAGCCGCTCCAGCGTATAGCCGCGCTCGCCGACTCGGAGCATCTTGCCGAAATTGAATTTCATGCCGGTGGCGGCACTCAAAAACAGCGGATGGGGTAGAAGCGGCTTTAAGTTGACGGCGAGAATGCCGGGGAACTTGCCCGCAACATAGAGAAGGAAACCGATGTGCGGCGCCACTTTGTTGACTATCCGCGTCACCAGCCCTCTCGGATTTTTAATTAAGAAGGGAGGAAAGAAAGCGTAAGTCGTGAACAGGCAGTTGCCGCCCGCCGATACAGCCTCCATTAAGTCTTGGAACGTCATAGTGAAGGATGCCTTGCCCTTGGGCGTCCGCTGATTAATTGAAAGCCCCAAGCCCTCCAAAACGACGTTGTAGCCGCCGTTCAAGTGGCACCCGCCGCGGTTGGAGACGGCATAGCCCAAGCCCTGCCCCACCGCCGAGCGCGGCTCGTATGCCGAAAGCTCCATGCCCTTGGCGTTTATGGCGAAATCCTTGCCGCCGTATTTTTGGGAGAGGAACCTTGAGCCGTTGGCGAGGTCGTCGCAAATCGGGTTGCTCCGGCGCGCTATGCCCTCGATAATCTCGCTGATGTTGTCGGTCTTGCCGAATTCAAGGCCGCTGTCCCAAAGTTTTTTTTCGTTGAGCTCCATGGCGAACGCCAGCGTGCCCGCCGTGGATATAGTGTCCATGCCGAGTTCGTCGAGCTTATAGTTCCACTCGAAAATCTTTTCGATGTCGTTGTTCAATATATTGGCGCCCAAAAGCCCCAGCGTCTCAACTTCCGGCCCTTTGACTTCCTTGCCCTCGACCTTGACGACGCGGCCGCAACGAATGGGACAGGAGGTGCAACCGGCATTTTTGACGAGATGGTTTTCGGCCATCTCCTCGCCGCTTATCTTTTCGAAATCTTCAAACTGTCCCCTCGAAAAGTTCTTGGTGGCGAGCAAGTGCTTGGACTGCATCGGCGTCAAAAGACCGGCCGTTCCCAGTTTGGGAAGCTGATTGCCCGTCAGCGGATGGGAGCGCAGCTTTTTAGTCCAATACAAGGTAAGCTCTTTGAATGCTTCCTTGTTGTAGGGCTCCGGCTTATGGGTGCCCGCCGCAGTAATGCCTTTTAAGTTTTTGCTGCCGAACACCGCGCCCAGTCCGCCTCTTCCCGCCGCGCGGTCGTCGCTGACGACGCAGGCGTATCGGACTAAGTTTTCGCCCGCCGGCCCGATTACGATTTTGCCCGTGTTGAGTTTGGGGTCGGCGGAGTCCTTTTGAATCTCTTTTTGGACTTCGCCCGTCAGCATCCCCCAATATTTGTCGGCGTTTTTAAACTCAACTTTGTCGTTATAGATGGTTATGTAGATTTTTTCCTCCGACTTGCCCGTGATGACCAAGGCATCGTAGCCTGCCATCTTAAGCTTGACGCCGAAATCGCCGCCGCAGTTGGATGATGTCAAAATGCCGGTAAGCGGCGAAATTCCGGAGATATTGAAACGGGAAGAGGAGGGCGCGAACAGCGCGTTGAGCGGCCCGGTTGAAACGACAATCATATTTTCGTGCGACAGCGGGTCGATTTTTTCCTTTACGTAATCGTAAAAAATCTTGGCCGCCATAATTTTGCCGCCCAAATAGAGTTCGCGCTCCTTATCGCTGAAGGGGTATTCCGATACCTCACGCGTCGAAAGGTCAATTTTTAACACCTTGCCGGCATAGCCGCCGTATTTAGTCGACATACACAACCTCATTATTATAAATTTGAAAAGCGATAAGTTAACCTTATAATATTATATTATAGTTAGCTACCATAGTCAATAATAAAAAATAAACAAGGCGCGACTCAAATAAAAGGGGCGACTTTAAAATATAATTGACAAACTCGCGTTTTTTTGTTAATATTTAATCGAAAATGAAAAAATTTTCATATTCCAACAGCAAATTGAATAAACACCCGATATAAGAGGCGCAATAATGAATAATTTGAACGATTTTGAAAATTTATCCAAAGCTAAAATAGGCGAAATAGTCGAACTTGTCAAAAGGTGCGACTACATAAGCTCCGACCTTTACGAAAAACACAAAGTGTTCAGAGGACTGCGCGACCCCGAGGGCAATGGTGTCGTCACCGGCCTTACAGAAATATCCGAAGTCAACGCTTTTCGCAATGAAAACGGTCAAAGAATACCCATTGAGGGCGAGTGTTTCTACCGCGGCATTCCCATTCAGGATTTAATTCACGGCGCCCAAGAGGAAAAGCGCTTCGGCTTTGAGGAGACGGCCTATCTTTTGCTTTGCGGCAAGCTTCCCAATCAGCGTGAGCTTGAAGATTTTATTTTTCTTTTAAACGGCTACCGCGGGCTGCCCGACAATTTCCTCCGCGACGTCATTTTAAAGGCGCCCTCGTCTAACATTATGAACGCGATGTCCAAGGCTATTTTGACGCTCTATTCCTACGACGACCAGCCCGAAAACCTCGACGTTAAAAACGTCTTCGTCCAATGCCTCAAGCTGATTGCCAACTTCCCCTTGCTCGCCGTTTACAGCTATCAGGCGCACAAATATTACAATCTAGGCAGAAACCTCTCGATAAGAAACCCCAACCCCGAGATGTCGACGGCCGAAAACATACTCTATATGCTGCGCGGAAGCGACAAATATACCAAGCGCGAGGCCAAGCTTCTAGATGCCTGCCTCATTTTGCACGCCGAGCACGGCGGCGGCAATAACTCGACTTTCACCACCCGCGTCGTTTCCTCCTCGGGCACCGATACATATTCGGCGATTGCGGCGGCGATGGGCTCATTAAAGGGACCCAAGCACGGCGGCGCCAACATCAAGGTCGTCGAGATGATAGAGAACATCTTGGAAAATCTGACGAGCTTCGACGACGACTCGATAAAGGAGTATCTCGGCAAGATTTTGGACGGCGAGGTCTTTGACGGCCAAGGGCTGATTTACGGCCTCGGCCACGCCATCTATTCGCTGTCCGACCCCAGAGCCAATCTTTTGAGCGAGCTTCTGCACGAATATAAGTTCGACAACAATCTGGAATACGAAATTTATCAAAAGGTGTTCAGGCTGGCGCCTGCGGTCATCTCCGCCAAACGCCGCATCTATAAAGGCGTCGCCGTCAACATCGACTTTTACACAGGCTATATCTATAAGATGCTCAAGATACCTCTCGAGATGTTCACGCCGATTTTCGCCATATCGAGAATAGCGGGCTGGTCGGCGCACCGCATAGAGGAACTGGTCAACCAAAGCAAAATCATCCGTCCCGCCTATGTCGCCGTCGGGCCGCGCCAACAATATATTCCTTTAAAGGACAGAGAATAATCCGGAGAGGGTTTCGGCAGAGGTCAGGCGCGGGTCATAAAGGCGATAGACTTAATAAGACCTATATTACCGAAAAGGCACTTAAAACGATAAAAAGCGCGTGATAAAGCGCGGATTAGGAGGAATTTATGAGCATAGATAACAAAGCGTTTTTCAACCTTTCTTACGGACTCTATTTCATCACGGCGAAGGACGGCGGCAAGCACGGCGGCTGCGTCGCCAACACTCTCATTCAGGTGACGAGCGAGCCGCAGCAGCTTTCGGTGGCGCTCAACAAAAACAATTTCACGACGTCGATGATTTTAAAGAGCGGCAAGTTCACAGCCACGGTCACCTCGGAGATGACGCCGATGAACTATATCGCGGCTTTCGGCTTTAAGAGCGGTCGCGATTCCGACAAGTTTGAGGGGCTGTCTTATGAAACCGACGAGCGCGGCATCCGCTATATCAAGGACACCATGACCGCTGTCTTCTCTCTCGACGTTGTCGACAAAGTCGACGCCGGCACGCACATTATTTTTATAGCGAAAGTCGTCGACGCTATGGTGCTCGAGAAGCTTCCCAACATGACCTACAGCTACTATCACGCCGTCAAAAAGGGCTCGACGCCTCCCAACGCCCCCTCTTTCCAAAAGCCCGCCGAGCAAGAGAAACCCGCCGAGCAAATAAAGGCCGTCAAGCGCTGGCAGTGCGACGTCTGCGGCTATATCGAGGAAGCCGACGAGCTTCCCGACGACTACACTTGTCCCGTTTGCGGCGTGGATAAGTCGCATTTTAAGTTAATTTAGTAACACTTAACCGATATAAACGAAAACAGCTCCTTAAGGCGTCCTTTAGGAGCCGCTTTCGCGCTAGTTTTTCCTTTTAAAGTCAAAAATTCGATTATTTTATGTAATATTTAACGCAAGAAAAAACAGTTAGATTGAACTTGAGTATAATAAATACCGATGAGTTTTAAAGGTAATAAAAAAAGAATAAAAAGCAGACGGAGCAAGCTGGCATTTTTATCGGTGGTCATGCTCCTGATTGTGTTTACCTCGGCCTTTTTGACGGTTGCGGCTACCGGCTACGGCGGCAACGACGGTTTCGTATTGAGTTTTCAACCGATAGGAAGCGAGGCCGCGCCTTTTATCGACGAAGGCGGCGATTACGCCTTGACCAAGCCCGACGGCAGGGATTTAAAAATTCTGCACTTGACCGATATCCATATCGGCGGCGGGCTTTTTTCGGTAGGCCTCGATAAAAAGACGTATACCGCTATTTATAAGCTGACGGAATACGCTCGCCCCGATTTAATCATCGTAACGGGCGACATAGTCTATCCCGTCTCCGTTCAAAGCGGTAACCTCAATAACGCGCGGGCAACAGAACAGTTCTGCGCCTTTATGGACAATTTAGAGATTCCTTGGACGGTGACGCTCGGCAACCACGACAGCGCCTTGGATACCACGGCCGGACGCTCGGAAGTCGCCGATATTTACGCCTCTGAAAAGCTTGAATATTGCCTGTTCCTAAAAAACCCCGAGGGAGAGAATATCTCCGGCTTCGGCAACCATCTTATAAACATCCGCGACACCTCGGGCAAGCTGATTCAAACCATAATAATGCTCGACACTAACACCACTATTAAGGGCGCTGTCGCCAAATACGATTCCGTCCACGACGACCAAGTTGAGTGGTATAAAAAATCGTTGACGAGGCTTTCCTCGCCCGAAAACGGCATATCCGAGGGCGAAACGGTTCCCTCCCTTTTGTTTTTCCATATGCCGCTTTACGAATACGACCTCGCTACCAAGTTGGCGGAGGCGGGCTCCGATGAGGCCGAAATAATTTACGGCAGCCGATACAGAAGAGCAAACCCCGAAAAAAGCGCCGTCAAATCCGGCCTTTTCGACGCCATGGTCGAGCTCGAAAGCACCAAGGCGGCGTTCTGCGGCCATATCCACAAGAACAATTATGCCGTGCGCTATAAAGGCATTCAACTTACCTACGGCTATTCCGTCGTCTATTTAAGCTTTAACATCAAAAACAAGGAAGACTACCGAGGCGGAACGCTGATAACCTTGGACGGCAGTGGGGGGGTTGATTGCGTGCCGTTTTTGCTGAAAGATATAAATTAATGAATAATTAATAATAAATAATGAATAACGGTGGGGGCGGCTGCGCCGAACGAAAAACGGTCAACGAAAAACGAAAAACGGTGGATAAACAAAAAAGGCGCGGTGACGCGCCTTTTTGATTTGTTGGATTAGGTTAGGGTTTAGATGGGGCGGGGGCGGATTTTGAGTTTATCGACGATGAAATAGACGGCGGTAAAGATTAAGACCAGCGCCGCTATGCCGACTAAAATATAGACCGGCACGGCGAGATCGCCCAGCCCTTCCGAGTCGCCCATGCCCGCCTTGACGCGCTCCCACATCGCGACGGCCAATTCGTTCGCTTCGCCGAAGTCGCTCATGACGCCCAGCTTTTCGTCGACGACGGGATAGCGCCTGATGTCGGAGAAATATTCTTCGACGTCGTATTCGTTCTCTTCCAAAATGGCGAGCACGACTTCGTCCGACTGTAAAATCTCGGGGTCGATAGAGTTGGTGTAGCCGATTTCCATCGAGTTCATTATGGCGATTTCGGGCAAGCACATATAGTTGATGAAGAGAAGCGCGGCATCCACGTTTTGGGCGTTCTTGGGAATGACCCAGCCGTCGAACCAGACGTTTCCGCCGATTTCGGGCACGAAGTAGTCGAGATTGACACCTTCGAGTTCGCCCTCTTCGATTGCCCACAGCGCGTCGCCGCTCCATGCGAGGTCGACGTAGGCGGCGCCCGTTATCATATCGTCCTTGCCGAAGTCGACTTCATAGCCCTTGAGCTCGCTTCTCTGCGCCGAAAGCACGCTCTCGGCCGCCGCCAGCATTTCGGCGTCGACGGTGTTTATAAGCTCTTGAATGCTTTTGTCTTTATGACTTGCGGGCAAAAGGTCGTTTTCGGCGAGATAGAGGACGGCGGCGGCGTATGTGTCGCGGATGCTGTCCTTGACTAAAATCTTGCCGGTAAGTTCGGGATTTTTCGCCTCGTTCCAAAGCAATCCCCAGCCGTTTTCGAGGTCGGCCTCCGTCACGACGTCGGCGTTATACAAAATTCCCAGCGTCCCCCACATATAGGGCACGAAATATTTCGTCATGTCGATGCTTTTGCCGTCTATGATAAGGCCGCCGAAAATGCTTGCGATGGAATCTTTAATATCACCGTAGACGTTGACGCTGTTTTCGATTTTGGAAAAATCCAGCTCCATTATGAAATCGTTCTGCAGTAGCTTTTGAATGGCGTATTCCGAGGGGCAGATTAAGTCAACCTTTGCCTTGCCGTTGATTAAGGTCGTCAGCATGTTTTCGTTGGTGTCGAAGGTGGAATAAGTGATTTGCACCTCGCGTCCCGTCGCTTCAAAATAATATTCCGAAAATCCGTCGAGCGCGTCGGGGCTGATGTAGTCGGCCCAGTTGTAGATGACCAAAACGTCGATGGCGGGCTTGTCGCACGCCGAAAACAAGGGGATAGCGAACAGAACCAAAAGCAGAATAATTGCGCAAATCCTTAGTTTATTAGAAGTTTTCATGCTTTTTAACCCTCCTTTTCGAGGCGTTGACGTTTACAATGAGCAAAATCACAAAGACCAGCACGAAGATAATGGTGAAGATGGCGAACCAAAACGGCGACAGCCCCTTGAGTCTGGCGTCGGCATAGATATAGGTCGAAAGCGTGTTGATGCCCGTCGCCGCGCCCTTGTTGATTTGGGTGATGATGAAGTCGTCCATCGACAGCGTAAAGGAGAGGAGCAGTCCCGAAATGACGCCGGGCGCCATAATCGGGAACAACACTTTTACCATCGCCTTGGAGGGGGAGGCGCCGAGGTCGAGCGCCGCCTCGTAGATGTTGGGGTCCATGGTGGTGAGCTTGGGCATGACCGACAGCACGACATATGGCGTGCAGAAAGCGATGTGCGCCAAAATAAGCCTGAGGTAGCCTTCGGGGAAGTCGAGCGTGACGAAGAATATCATCAGCGACACCGCCATGACGATTTCGCTGTTTATCATGGGGATTTGGTTTATGCCCTCGACAAGACTTCTCGACCTCTTTTTGAGGCTGAAGATGCCTATCGCGGCTATCGAGCCGAGCAGCGTCGACGCACCCGCCGAAACCGCCGCAATAATCAGCGTGTTCTTGATGGCGGAAAGGAGCTCGGGCGTCTTACTGCTGGTGAATATCGAGCGGTAGGCGTCGAAGTTGAAGCCCTGCGAGAAGGAGAACGTCGAGCTGTTGGAAAAGGAATAGACGACAATCAGCACTATGGGCGCGTAAAGCAGCGCTAAAATTAGAAAGATATAGGCTTTCGCCAAAACTTTTTTTACCATATGTTCCTCCCGGCGTTCTCGCTCTTGGGAAGCCTATTCATGATAAGATTGGTGAGGAGCACCATGATAAGCATGACGAGCGACATCACGCTGCCGACGCCGAACATGCCTTGGTCAAACTTGGTTTGAATGGAGTCGCCGAACAAAAATATCGTGCTGTCCGAAAGAAGCTGGCTTATGGCGAAGGTCGAAATTGTGGGAATGAACACCATGATGATGCCCGAAAGGACGCCGGGCAGCGAGAGCGGCAGCGTCGTCTTTAAGAAGGTGGTGACGCCGTTTGCGCCCAAATCCTGCGACGCCTCGAAATAGCTCTTGTCAATCGAAGTCAGCGTGGTGTGGATGGGCAGAATCATAAACGGCAGATAGTTGTAGACCATGCCGAATACTACCGTGCCCATGCCGAGCTCGATGTTGAGCGCGACGAAAATGGCTTTGGTGGCGAGCGTTCTTATCAAAAAGTTAACCCACATCGGAAGTATGAACAAAACGACGAAAAAGCGGTTCATTTTATACTTCATCAAAATGTAGGCGACGGGATAGCCGATAAGGATACAAAGAAGGGTGGTGACAACGCCGACCAAGAGACTGTTTCCCAAAACGACCAAACTGGCCTGCTCGCGGAAGAAATTTGCAAAGTTCTGCACCGAGAGCTTGTCGTCCACCAAAAAAGCGTTGACTAAAATCAGCACCAGCGGCGTAACCACGAACAGCAGCATGAAGATGATGTAGGGGTAGGAGAACGACCGCCGCGTGAACTTGAATTTTTTAAGTGCCTCAAGCATTTTCGCCGCCCTCCTTTTCGGCCTGCTCCTCGATTTTTTGGAGCTTTATGTTTTCGGGTTTGACGTTGATGCCGACGCGGTCGTCGCGGAGCCAGTCGATGTCGGTGTCGACAAAAAAGTCAAAATATTGGTCGGTCCTGAGCACGCAGTGATAGTAGCTCCCCTTATAAATGGAGTTGACGACGGTGGCGCCGATGACGCCGTCCTCCTCGTCGTCCATGACTTCGATATCCTTGAAGGATATCGTAGCCTTGACTTTGGTGCCAGCCTCGAAGTCGCTAACGCACTCGAATCTGCCGCCGCAGATTTCCACGGTGTTTTCGTCGATGATTTCGCCCTCGACTTCGTTCGTCAAGCGCGGTTTGTGCATGATGTGGAGGTCGAAGGGCTTGATGTAGATGCCTATCTCGGCGCCCGTCTCGGCGGGAAGCGTGTCGTGGATTATTATTTCGTTGCCGTTCGCAATCGCGCTGATTTGGTAGTGCGCGCCCTTGAAAACGCAGCTTTCCACGGTGGCGAGAAGCATGGCGGCATCCTTTTTATCTCTCAGAATGTAGATGTCCTCGGGGCGGATAATGACGTCGATGGGCTCGTTGGGCTTGAATCCCTTGTCGACGCATTCAAACGAAGCGCCGCAGAAAGTGACTTTGAAATCCTCGACCATGATGCCCGAGAAAATGTTGGATTCGCCGATAAAGTCGGCGACGAAGGCGTTGGCGGGTTCGTCGTAAGTCTTTTGGGGGCTGGAAATCTGCTGGACGACGCCGTTCCGCATGACGACGACGGTGTCCGACATGGTGAGCGCTTCCTCTTGGTCGTGCGTGACGTAAATGAAGGTTATGCCCAGCTTTTGGTGCATGTTTTTAAGCTCGAGCTGCATATCCTTTCTCATCTTGAGGTCGAGCGCGCCGAGCGGCTCGTCCAAAAGCAGCACTTCGGGCTCGTTGACGAGGGCGCGCGCTATCGCGACGCGCTGCTGCTGGCCGCCCGATAGGCTGTTGACGTTGCGGTATTCGTAGTCCTCGAGGTCGACCATCTTGAGCGCGGCCGCCACCTTTTCGGCTATTTCGGCTTTCGTCAGCTTTCTGAATTTTTGGAGAACACGGCCCTTTTTGTCGGTGTAGGTGCCGTCGGGAATGACTTTGAGCTTAAGTCCGAAAGCGATGTTGCCGCCCACGTTGAGGTGGGGGAACAGCGCGTATTTTTGAAACACCGTATTGACTTTGCGAAGATGGGGCGGAAGCTTGGTTATGTCCTCGCCGTTGAAGTAAATGGCGCCCGAGGTGGGCATCTCGAAGCCCGCTATCATTCTGAGCGTTGTCGTCTTGCCGCAGCCCGATGGGCCCAAAAGCGTGACAAACTCGCCGCGTTTTATCGACAGCGTAACGTTGTCGAGGACGGTCTTGCCGTCATAGACCTTGCACACTTTTTTAAGCTCGATAATCTTGTTGCCGCCGTTTCCGCCGTTCTTGCCGTTTGTTTGCTCTCCGTTTGCCATAGTGTCTCCTTTCTCCGCAACTATGCAGATTTATTTTTCGTGTCTTTTATCATAAATTTTTTAGATTTGTTATACGGTTCCGGCGGTATTATCATTGAGCGGGGCGGGAGTAATTATAATAGTTGTTCCGAGCCGCTGCCGATTAATGCCGCTAAAAAGTGGGAGGCGAGGAAACCCAAATGATTTTGGCGGTGGTTTTCCCCTCGTTTTTCAAAAAGTGCTCCTTGCTGCTGACGAAGTAGAACGATTCCCCCGATTTGACCTTGTAGACGCGCTTGCCTAGATGCAGCATCACGGCGCCCGCGAGAACATATCCGAATTCCTCGCCCTCGTGCGGCATATCCTTGGGCGTCGCCGTAGCGGGGCTGATTTCCATCAAAATGGGCTCCATCTCGTTTTTCTGGCTGTTGGGGACGAGCCATGTTATCTTGTTCTCCTCGGTCTGCTTTTCAAAAAAATCGGCGGAGGAGAAGACAATCTGCTCCTCGGCTTCTTCTTTGAAAAATGAGGGAAGGTCGCTGCCGAGCGCGGAAAGTATGTCGATGAGCGTGGCAATCGAAGGCGAGGTCAGCTCGTTTTCCAGCTGAGAAATATAACCCTTCGTCAAGTCGCAGCGGCTCGCCACCTCGTCCTGCGTCATGCCGCATTGCAGCCTTAATTGCTTTAATTTTGCTCCTATTTCCATAAAACCCCTTTTTTAGTTTGCTTTGAATTTTTCCCTAGCTCTTGTCTAATCTCAAAGTGAATTTTCTGCTTTTCTCTTCTTAATCTTTTGTAAATCCTCTTGCTTTTTATTTATTTAAAGTTTCTCGGTTTCAATAAATCTCGGCTTTAATAATAATAAACTTCGAGTTTAGCGAGTAAAGCCGCTCTAATCTCAAAGTTTAAAATTACTAAACGCGCGATAAACGGAATTATAGCAAAACCGTAAAATTTGTCAACATTTTTTTAGCCTTGTAAAAATATTTTTAGAATTTGTGATTTTTAGATCACCCTAAAATCGTTGGCATAAAAAATTGCATGGCTCGGGGTTGCCATGCAATAATTTTATAATGTTAAATCGAGATTTTTTCAGCTATTAAGAAGGCTCAAAAAAATAAGTATTAACAGGCGCGCGGCTCGAAACGCTCGACGGAAACTTCGCCCTCGGCTAAAATGCGGGCGGCAAACTCGTCGGGGTAGTCTATGAGATAGACGACGCGCTTTATTCCGCTGTTGACAATCATCTTGGCACAAATGACGCAGGGGTGGTGGGTGCAATACATCGTTGCGCCCTCCAGCGATACGCCCAGCTTGGCGGCCTGAATGATGGCGTTTTGCTCGGCGTGGACGGCGTAGCAGAGCTCATGGCGGGTGCCCGAGGGAATGTTCATGTCGTCGCGCATGCAGCGGCCTTTCTCGACGCAGCTCGTTATCCCGCTGGGCGCGCCGTTGTAGCCCGTAGTAAGTATGCGCTTGTTCTTAGTGACTAGTGCGCCTACCTGCCTGCCCGTTCTAAAGCAGCTCGACCAAGTCGCGACCTTAGTCGCCATATCCATAAACCGCTGGTCCCATTTATCCATAAAAAAGCTCCGGTTTTTTAGTTTATTATAATATCGCCAAGGCGTTTTGACAAGATATATTTTGGTTTTTGAAAATGAGGTAAAATTCCGCATTAACCCGATTAATTTCATATTATCAAATAATTGACAAAAAATGGGAAGGATACTATAATGTCTAATGCTTAACGGCATTTATTTGTTTTCATTAAAAAATTACATATAATAACCCAAATAGGAGGTATAAAATGGAACTGAAACCGTTGTTTGACAAAGTAGTTTTGAAGGCAGTCGAAACCGAGGACAAGAGCGCGGGCGGCATCGTGCTTCCCAGCGTCGCCAAGGAAAAACCGCAAGTCGCCAAAGTGTTGGCGGTAGGCCCGGGCGGGCTCGTTGACGGCAAGGAAGTCAAAATGCAGGTCAAAGTCGGCGATAAGGTGCTTTACAGCAAGTATTCGGGAAGCGACTTTAAACTCGACGGCGAGGAAGTGACCATTGTCCGCCAAAGCGACATTTTAGCAATCATCGAATAATACGGGAGGTAATTTAGGAAATGGCAAAGCAATTCAAATACGGCGCCGAGGCCAGAAAAGCTATTGAAGCCGGTGCCGACGTAGTGGCAAACATCGTAAAGAGCACGCTCGGCCCCAAGGGCAGAAATGTCGTGCTGGATAAAAAATTCGGAACGCCCCTCATCACCAACGACGGCGTCACGATAGCGAAGGAAATCGAGCTTCCCGACGCCTTTGAGAACATGGGCGCCCAAATAATCAAGGAAGTCTCGGTCAAGACCAACGACGTCGCGGGCGACGGCACATCCACGGCTGCGCTGCTCGCGCAGACTATAATTAAAGAAGGGCTGAAAAATATCGCCGCGGGCGCCAACCCCATGATTTTGAAGCGCGGCATAGCGATGGCGACGGAAGCCGCCGTCGAGGAACTCAAAAAGATTTCCAAGCCCATAACGGCCAAGACAGCCATAGCGCAGGTCGCCAGCATTTCGGCGGGCGAGGAAACGATTGGCAACCTTATCGCCGAGGCTATGGACAAAGTCGGAAAGGACGGCGTTATCACTATCGACGAGGGCAAGACCTTGAAGACCGAGCTGACCATCGTCGAAGGCATGCAGTTCGACAGAGGCTACGCTTCTCCCTATATGATGACCAACCCCGACAAGATGGAAGCCGTCTTGGATGATCCCGTCATCTTAATCACCGACAAGAAGATAAGCAATATCCAAGAGCTTCTGCCCGTTTTGGAGCAGGTGCTCAAGTCGGGCGCAAGGCTTTTAATTATCGCCGAAGACATCGAAGGCGAAGCGCTGACCACGCTTATATTAAATAAACTGAAGGGAGTGCTGTCCTGCGTGGCCGTCAAAGCCCCCGGCTTCGGCGACCGCCGCAAGGCAATGCTTGAGGACCTCGCCATTCTGACAGGCGCCACCGTGATAACGAGCGACCTCGGCCTCGAGCTCAAGAACACCGATATGTCGATGCTCGGCAGAGCCAAGACCGTCAAAGTCGACAAGGACAACACCACCATAATCGGCGGCGCGGGCGACCCCGAGGACATCAAAGCGCGCGTTGCCAGCATCAGGGCCCAGATTGCCGAAACCACCAGCGAATACGATAAAGAAAAGCTTATGGAACGGCTGGCCAAGCTCGCCGGCGGCGTTGCCGTAATAGGCGTCGGCGCGGCCACAGAGGTCGAAATGAAAGAGAAGAAGCTCCGCTTCGAGGACGCGCTCGCGGCTACCCGCGCCGCGGTTGAAGAGGGCATAGTGCCGGGCGGCGGCGTTGCCTTGCTGTCCATCTCCGACAAGGTCAAGGCGGCCTGCGCCGACTTAGACGGCGACGTCAAGACGGGCGCGAACATCGTAATAAAAGCGCTTGAGGCGCCAATCCGTCAAATCTCCGAAAACGCCGGCGTCGACGGCGGCGTAGTAATCAACGAAGTAAAGCGCGCGGGCAAGCCCCATTTCGGCTACGACGCGCTCCGCGACCGCTTCTGCGATATGGTAGAAGCAGGCATTCTCGACCCGACCAAGGTCGCGAGGACTGCGCTTCAAAACGCCGCTTCGGTTGCCGCGGCGCTGCTCACCACCGATTCCATCGTCGCCGACATCCCCGAGCCTCCCGCAGCTCCCGCAATGCCGCAACACGATATGTATTAATTTCGGATGAAATTAATACAGTGAAATCGCTCGCTATGCTCGCGGTGAAATCGCTCGCTATGCTCGCGGTGGAGGAAAAATTAAAAAGAAAAACCGTCGTTTTCGACGGTTTTTTTTGTGACTTTGCGGGGAGCAAAAGGTCGCGCCCTTATATTTTATATTAAATATATTTAATTAATAAAAAATCAATAATTATGAATAAAATCCATTCTCATTACATTCTAAAAAACCAAACGAGAAGCTTTCCCCCATTAAATGAACTCATCCGATGGGAATTAAATATGTAGGCTTGCGGCTAAAGCAATACGGTTATATTCTGAACTGGCGCATTATTCCGTAAGCCATATCGTCCGCCATGTCCAGTGCCTGCTTTTGAATGGCGTCGTATTGGACGATGCTCTCGGGATATTTTCCCGTCAGAATTTGGACGGCTTCGTTTTCCGTCATGCGGAGGTGCTCATTGAGCATATTCCGCCACAGCTTGGTATTGAAATAGGGATTTATCGAGCCTAGAAATTCGGCGATTTCGTCGGCGTTCATATACCACTGTCTGCGCGCCTCCTCAACTTTTTTATTGTCGCCCGCTTTGGCGGCGTTCACTAAATCAGCCGCGATAAGAAGATGGTCGGTGAAGAGCTTTTCAAACCTTGCGGCGACTTGGTTGCCGTAGAGCGGCCTCAGAACGTCGGCGAAATCGGCGGGGTTTCGAAGCAACCGCTTGGTGACGGCGTCCAGGTTGTCGAGATCGAATGCCGTGCTCTCGATGAACATTCTCGTCCAAAGAACGTGCTCAATCCAAAGCCTTCGCAAGGTGTTGAGAAGATCGAGCTGCCTTGGCGTCAGGCAGTTTGCCGAAGACATATTCAAAAACATAATTCCTCCATTCCGCAATAGGCGGTAAAAATCGGCGGGATATTCCCGCCTAAGATTTATTATATGATTTAAGTTATATTGCCGTGTTTTTCGGCTTGCCCGAATGATTTTCAAGGCTAAAGAAGACTCCCGAATTTCCTTTCCCAATAAAGCTTGAAAGGCTTAGGTTTAATTATAAAGCGGACACTTGCTTGCCTACTATACTGTAAATGCGCGTATGCGGGCGCAATCTCAATAATACCGCATTTTAAATAAACAAAAATAAATAAATGTTGACACTCAATTCGCCTTAGTTTATAATGGACTAAGATCCCAAATTATTCAGGAGGTTTTTATGAAAAAATTTGATATCAAAAAGCTGTTGATATTGATTTTGGCATTAATCCTCGTCGTGGCTCTTGCTGCTTGCAACAACAAGAAGAAGGGTTCAGATGATGATGATGACGACCAAATACAAGGCGACGGCAAAATAACGGCGGCTCAGTTCTTTAACGACCTATTCAAAACAGGCAATACGATAGGCAATAAAGATGAAGTTGACGCCACCAAAGATATGGCGTTAGAGCTGTCGGCATCCGTCTTGATTGATACGGGCAAGGGTGCCACCGGTGCCACTCTCCCCATCGATCTCAATATCAAAGCTTTTATTGACGTCGACGGCGGTATGGCCGATTCGGCTGTCATGATCGATGCCCAAATCAAATTCCTTACATTGAAACTCTATTACTTCTTGAACGATTCCGAAAACGTTTATCTTTCTTCCAACCTCAGCGCGGACGAAGATGAGATTTATAGGATTCCGCTCGTTCTGAATCCCGGAGCCGACCCCGGCCAAAGCGCGGTCTGGTCCTCGGCGGTTGCCGGCTTCCTCGGCATCGACGAAAACGGCGATCCGATAGAAGGCAAGCTTTGGGAAAACATTAACGCGATTACGGACGACTTCGGCGAGGATTACACTCTCGATTTGACGCTCAACAAGCTCCTCGCGATATTGGGTCTTGACCTCGATAAGATTCTGGACGACCTCAAGGCCGGTCCCGTCGGCGCGCTCCTCGGTTCGCTTAACATCGAGAAGGATGAAACCGCGGGCATCTATAAACTGCTCGACATCCTTGTCGCGGTTGACAAAGTTCTCTCCTTCGGCAAGGCCAGCCCCGTTGCGGGCGGCAAGGGCTATGAGCTCAACCTCGCCAACTCCGGCGGCATCAAGGCCATTCTGCCCGGCATTCTCGGCGGCGAAGCCATCCTCGGCGGCGCTTTGAAGGAAGTAGTCACTTCGGCTAAATTCCCCGATGTTATAGTCGGCTACACCAAGACCGAAGCGGGCGATTTCGATTCGCTTTACCTCAAACTCGTTCTTAACTCCACCACAAACCGCTTTGCCGTCACGGTTACGCTTGACGACATCAAGGTTTACAACACCTCTTCGAGCCAAGACGCCTATAAGCTTTTCG
>DAOTKC010000026.1:0-21598 GCA_035449045.1 Eubacteriales bacterium | reverse complement strand
GCCACGATTCTTCCCGCCGTAAGCCACTTGACGCGGTGGAATTTCTCGGCGGCGCCCACCCCCATAATCGAGGACGATACCGCTTGACCGGCCGCCAGCGGAATGCCGAACACCGTCGCCAAAACCATGATGAAATTGGTGGTTAAGAGCGAGGCGTGCGAGTGGTCGTGCCGGATTTTAAAGATTTTTCTGCCTATCGTGTTGATGAGCGCAAAGCCGCCCGTAAGCACGCCCAGCGTCATGGCGGCGGCGAAAGCGACGACTGCCCACACCGGCATATTGCCGTTTGGCGAAAATACGCTGCCCGAAAACATTCCCGCCGTCATTGCGAGCATATATACGCCCATCGATTTTTGGACGTTGTTGAGGGCGAAAGCGCCCGCCAAAAACACCATGTTGAAGCGCTGAAGTTGAATGAGCGCTTTGTCGCAGCTCGCCGCTTTTTTGTTTTTTAAAAGGGCGTTGGACGCTTTAAGCGTCAAAAAACCCAACAAAAACCCGACGACCGGCGTCAAAAAACACATCAATACTATTTTTAAAAGAACGCTCGTCCAAGCCACCGAGCTAAAGCCGAACGCCGCGATGCCGCTTCCCAAAATGCCGCCCATCAGCGTGTATGTAGTGGCGTTGGGGAGCTTGGCGAGCGCGGTAATCCACACCCAAAACTGCGCCGAAACGAGGGCGGTCAAAACGAAGATAAAACCTTTTTCGGGGGATGCCGCCGCCACGGCATCCATCGACATAATGCCGCTTCCGACCGTGCCCGCTACCGCGGAATAGCCCAAAAGATAGAACGCTATCGGCACAATCAGCTTGATGGCGGACGCCAAAAAAAGCGCCGTTCCGGGCTTTATGGCGCGCGAAGCCGTCGCCGTCGCAATGGCGTTGGCGCCGTCGTTGTAACCCACGTAGTAGGCGTTTATTAAAATTAAAGCGAATATCGCCGCCGAATAGCCGTCCATATTTTCGTAATTTTTATTCTTATAGGGGCACCTAATATTTTCAAGAAGGCACGCGCCTAAGGCTTTTTGATAAAACACCAAAAGACGCGGCCTTGCCCGCGCCGAGTATCCTCGCGATACCTAATATTTTTTAAGGAATTTCGGTATGATGACCGCGGATTTCCTTAAATCAATACTACTATCGAAGCCGCGCGTTGTCAAGACTAATCCAAAATTTATTATATAATATGATTTTATAGATATATAAAAAGCACTTTTGGGTAAAAATATATCCGCCCGCCGTATAAGTGCCTAAGAAAAAGCCGGTTTGCGGCCTCAAATTTGAATTTTTAATTAAAAACGGTTGTCAACGGCGCCGCGTTATGTTAAACTTGCATGTGCCATAGGAGATTTATCGATGTTAAACAACGTGATGCTTATGATGATGGCGGCGGCCGGAGGGGTTTCTTCCATCGATTTCGAAACCCGTCAGGCCGTAGGAGCCGCGCTTTTAATTCTGATGACCGTGCTTGCCATCGCCATGGTTGTCATCGTTCTGATGCAAAGAGGGACGGAAGACAATTTGGGCGTGCTGACGGGCGCCGCCACCGACACCTATTACGGAAAAAATAAAGCTCAGTCCAAGGAGAACACGCTGAAGAAAGTCACTTTCATCATCTTCGGCCTGCTGCTTGTGACTTCGATAGTATATTTTATCATTCAAGTGATAGTGTGACGGAAGAGAGCTTACTCTGACGGCGGCGGTTAGCGCCGCCGTTTTTAATGTAAAGAAATTTATACTTGAAAAATTATATGAAAAAGGCTTAGAATTCTTATATCGGTAAAAAATACGATTGGGGAAAACTAACAGTTTAGGTCACAGGAACGCAAAAAGATAAACTAAAGGAAAAGAAAGGAAATTAGGATGTCAAATAAAAAAGGACGGCAAAACCAACCCCGAAATAGGGGTGCGTCCGTAAAAAAGAGCGCAACAAGCGGGAATAGGGGCGGCGGACAAAGCGCAAAAAAACAAAAGACGGGAATGTTCGAGGGAACGCTTGAGGGCAACAAGAGGGGCTTCGCCTTTCTTATTCAAAGCGATGGCGACATCTTCGTCCCCCACCGAAGTCTCCACGGCGCATCGCACGGCGACCGCGTCGCGGTGAAAGCGGACGCCGAGGGCGCCGAAGTAATTAAAATTCTCTCCCGCGGCGCCTCCGAGCTCGTCGGAACGCTTGCTAAAAAGCGCGGCTACGGGCTGGTTTCGCCCGACGACGACAGATATTTCGACGAGATTAAAATATCCGTCGATAAAATGAAGGGCGCAAAAGACGGCGACCGCGTCGTCACAAAAATCACCTCCTATAAAAAGGAAGGCCCCGAGGGCGTAATCACAGAGGTTTTGGGCAAGAGCGGCACCGCCGAGGCCGATATCTTGGCGATAATCCGCGAGCAGGGCTTTCGGGAGCGCTTTACCGAAAAGCAACTTGCGGCGGCTGAGGCCGCGGCAAAGCGGGAGATTTCGGCCGAGGGGCGCGAGGACTTCAGAGGCTTATTCACGATAACGATTGACGGCGACGACGCCAAGGATTTCGACGACGCCGTATCAATTGAAAAGACCGATAACGGTTGGCGGCTCTACGTCCACATCGCCGACGTCGCCGAATACGTTGCGGAGGGTTCCGAGCTCGACCGCGAAGCGCTCCGAAGGGCGACCAGCGTCTACCTTCCAAATATGACGCTGCCCATGCTGCCCGAGGCGGTTTCCAACGGCTGCTGCTCGCTTAAAGAGGGCGAGGACAGGCTGACGCTGACCGCCGTTTTACACTTCGACAACAGCGGCGCAAGAACTTCCGCCCGCCTCTGCGAAAGCGTTATAAACTCAAATTACCGCACCACCTACCGCAATACGGCAAGGATTTTGGACGGCGACAAGGAAGCCGAAAATATCTACCCCGACGCCGTCGACATGCTCAAAAAATGCGCCGAGCTTGCCGACCTCATAAGAGCGAAGCGAGTCGAGCGCGGCAGCATCGACTTTGCCACCGACGAAGCGCTGATTAAGGTCGAGGGCGACAAGGTTCTGTCGATAGAAAAATATCCTTACCTTGCCACCAACGGCATAATCGAGGAATTCATGATTGCGGCCAACGAGGCAGTTGCCGAGATAATGACGAATAGCAAAATGCCTTTCGTCTACCGCACTCACGAAAGCCCCGCCGAGGAAAAGCTGGAAATACTCCGCGCCCTCGCGGCAAAGCGGGGTATAAAACTCGCTTCGGGCAAAATTCCCAAGCATATTCAGGACTTTTTGGCGCGGCTCAAGGGCGACCCTTCCGAGCGCCTTCTTAATAAAATCGCGCTGAGATGCATGCAGAAGGCGCGCTACAAGGCGGAGAATTTAGGCCACTTCGGGCTGGCGGCAAAATATTATTGCCACTTCACCTCGCCCATCCGCCGTTATCCCGACCTTCTCTGCCACCGCATAATAAAGGCCATGCTGAGAAAAGAGGCGGACGCGCGGTTTACCCAAAAATATTCGACGATTGCAAGCGAGCGCGCCGATATCTCGACGGAGCGCGAAATAGCCGCCGATAAATGCGAACAGAACGCCGACGACTACTTTAAAGTGCTGTTTATGACGGATAAAGTGGGCGCTTCGTTCGACGGCGAAATCAGCGGCATCTCAAACGCGGGCGTATTCGTCGCCCTTGACAATACCGTTGAGGGGCTGATTCCCACCGTTTCGCTGCCCCCTGACGACTACGTTTACGACGCCGCCGCCTTCACGCTTGCGGGAAGGAAAAGAAGCTTTTCGGTGGGCGACAAAATTAAAGTGCGGCTTTCGGGTTGTTCACTTGCAAAGCGGGAAATATATTTCGAGCTTACAGAAAACTGACTGCCAAGGGGTTTGCGGCCGAAATGGAATATAACGTTTGCTAATAAACCCAAAAGCTGCCTTATAAAGATTGTGTAGATAAAAAATAGCAAAAAAACGAGTGGGAAGAGGCGTAGATGGAAACCAAACTTATCGCCCAAAATAAAAAAGCGTTCCACGACTATTTTATCGAGGAGTCTTATGAAGCGGGCGTCGTGCTCGTCGGCTCCGAGGTGAAATCGGTCAGGCTGGGCGCCGTCAACCTTCGCGACAGCTTCGCCATTATAAAGGACGGCGAAGCCTTTTTGGTTGGCGCGCATATCTCGCCCTATGAAAAGGGAAGCTATTTCAACGAAGATCCCCGTCGAATGCGCAAGCTCCTCTTAAGCCGAGCCGAGATAAGGCGGCTCAAGGCCAAGGTCGAGCAGAAGGGTTATACGCTGGTGCCTTTAAAGATTTACTTCAAAGGCTCGCTGGTTAAGCTCGAAATAGGTCTGGCAAAGGGCAAAGAATCGGCCGACAAACGCGTCTCGCTTAAGGAAAAGGAGCTAAACAGAAGTATCGAAAGAGCGGTAAAAACCTATAAATAGTTTTACATATCAGCTTGAAAATTGATAGAAAAACCTGAAAACGGACTTATAATATTATTTGTTAAGCCCCTAAAGACAAAACCAAGCTTGCGCCAAGCCAAGCGAGGACGGCAAGCTAAGGCAATAAAGGAGTTTTTATGAAAATAGATACCAAATGCGTTCAAGCGGGCTACGAGCCCAAAAACGGCGAGCCGAGAGTGCTTCCTCTCTATCAAAGCACTACATATTACTACGAGACGCCCGAGCAGCTTGCTCACCTCTTCGATTCGCCCAAGTGCGGGCACATCTATTCGAGAATCAGCAACCCCACTGTGGCGGCGTTTGAAGAAAAAATCACCGCGCTCGAGGGCGGCATAGGCGCTATGGCGTGCTCCTCGGGGCAGGCGGCGACACTGTTCACCGTGCTGACGGTGGCAAACGCCGGCGACAACATCATTTCTTTTTCAACGATTTACGGCGGCACCTTCAACCTTTTCGCGGTGACGCTGAAAAAGTTCGGCATTGAGACGCGCTTCGTCACTCCCGAAACGCCCGACAGCGAAATCGAAAAGCTGATTGACGCAAAGACCAAGCTTATTTTCGGCGAGACGATAGCCAACCCCGCCATGACGGTTCTAGACTTTGAGCGCTGCTCCGCCCTCGCCGAAAAGCACGGCGTCCTGTTCGTCGTCGACAACACGCTGGCGACGCCCGTGCTCGTCCGCCCGCTTTCTTTGGGCGCCGACGTCGTCGTCCACTCAACGACTAAATATCTGGACGGCCATGCCGCCTGCGTCGGCGGCGTCATCGTCGACGGCGGCAAATTCAAGTTTTTGGGCAATCCCCGCTATCAAGATTTTTATACACCCGACGAAAGCTATCACGGCGTAGTCTACACCGAGGAGGGCGGCGCGGCAGCCTTTATATTGAAGGCGAGAATGCAGTATATGCGCGACATCGGCGCCATTATGGCTCCCTTCAACGCCTATCTCACCAACCTCGGCACCGAAACGTTGCATTTGAGAATGGCGCGGCACAGCGAAAACGGCCTACTTGCCGCAAAAACGCTCAAGGCGCACAGAAACGTCGAGTTCGTGCTTTACCCCGGGCTCGAAGGCGACAAAAACCACGCGCTTGCCAAAAAATACTTTAGCGGCGGCTATTCGGGAATGGTGGTATTCGGCATCAAGGGCGGCAGAGAGAACGCCGTCAAATTCATTAAAAACCTTAAGCTTTTCAAGCAGGTGACGCATATCGCCGACGCCAGAAGCTGCGTGCTGCACCCCGCATCCACCACCCACCGCCAGCTTTCGGCGGAGCAGCTCGCCGCGGCGGGAATCACCGACGGCATGGTCAGGCTCTCCTGCGGCATTGAGGCGGGCGAGGATATCGCAGCCGATATAATCTCCGCGCTCGACAACATCTAAAGCGACTGATAAATTAAGTTAATTACAAAAACCGCGGTTTAAACGCTTAAATAAAAACTATAAAGTCTCGGTTATGTGAAAAGGAGCAAAAAAATGCCTATTATTATTCCCAAAGATTTACCCGCTCATGAAAAGCTGAGGACGGAAAATATATTCGTTATGGACACCGTGCGCGCGGTGACTCAGGACATCCGCGCCATCGAAATAGCCATTGTAAACCTGATGCCCACCAAGGTGGAGACCGAAACACAGCTTATGCGCCTGCTCGGCAATACCCCGCTTCAAGTCAACATTACGCTCATTAACACCGCCACCTACACCAGCAAAAACATCTCGGCGGGACATATGCAAAGGTTCTACCGCTCGCTTGACGAGGTCAAGGACAAAAAATTCGACGGTTTGATTTTGACGGGCGCGCCCGTCGAAAACTTAGAGTTCGAGCAAGTCGCCTATTGGGAGGAGCTCGACCGCATTTTGGATTTCGCCGACAAAAACGCGACGTCTTCAATCTACATCTGCTGGGGCGCGCAGGCCGCGCTCTATAAGTATTACGGAATCGAGAAAGTGCCGCTCGAAAAAAAGCTGTTCGGAGTCTATCCCTGCCATTCCGTTGTCAGAAACGACCCCTTGATGAAAGGCCTAGACGACACCTTCTACGTCCCCCACAGCCGCTATACCGGCCTCAACGAAAAGGCCGTCTACAACTGCAAGGGGCTGAAGGTTCTCGCCGTCGGCGAAAAGCCCGGCCTCACCATAATCAAGTCGGCCGACGACAAGAAGTTTTTCTTCACCGGCCACGCCGAATATGACCGCGATACTCTAAAGCGCGAATACCTCCGCGACGTGGAAAAGGGGCTTGATATCGAGCCGCCCGAAAACTATTTTATCGACGGCGATATCGACAAAATCAGAATGAGCTGGAAGTCGACCGCAAACCTGCTTTTCTACAACTGGCTCAACTACTACGTCTATCAGGTCACGCCGTTTATCTTGCAAGATTAGAAGAAGAAAGCGGGGCAAGATAAGGCAGAACTGCCTCGTCGCTAGTTTGCAAGACGGGAAAAGCGAGAATTCGTAAGACAACCAGCATTTAAAAGCAAGACAAAAAAAATCCGCCGGTTCGGCGGATTTTTGCTTTCACTTTTTATGTCATCTTGACAATGATTTTAGTGTATTTCAAGGGGAATTCGGTAATTTCTTTTATAATCGAGGGGATTTCGTCGGGAGTTATCTCGCGGCCGACTAAACCCTCGGTGCGGACGACTTTTGTCGCAAGCATATTGATTGCCGCCTGAATTTCGCCCACGCCGTTGCCGATGCCGACCAAAGACAGCTGTTTTTTCAATATGGTGTGAAGCTTGATGTCCTTGTCGACGAAGCGGTTGTAGCCGGTGAGCGCGAGATTGCCGCAGTCTTTGGTGAATTCCAAAATCAAATAAGGCAGAATGGGGCACTTCAAAGAGTAGACTGTGTGGTCGGCAAGCCGCCCGCTGGTGAGCTCCTTAATTCTCTGCTCGGCGTTGGTTAGCGTCGGGTTTATGGTGTAGTAGATGCCGAAGCTTTCGGCGAGGGATAGCATGGAAGAGTCGGTGTCGATTAAAATAGGTATCGCCTGATAATAAATAGAGAGCTGGGCGATGATGGTGCCGAGCGTGCCCGCGCCCGCTATCGCTATATAGTCGCCCTTTTCGATGTTGAGCGCGTCCAGCGTCTTAATGCCGATTGCAATATATTCGATGAAAAGCGCGTCATTGTCCTTGACGCCCTCGGGCAAAACGTGGGCGTTGGCCTTGGGGACGGAGACGTAGTCGCGCAAAAAGCCGTCCAAATCGACGCCCATCACCTTGACGTCGGGCACGCGCTCCACCGTTTTGTCGACGTCTTCGGGAATGATGTAGGGCTCGATAAAGACTTTCTCGCCGAGCTTGAAGGAACCTGTCGCCTCGCTGACGAGGCCGATTGCGGCGCGCGCGGGGATAATGGGATAGACGTCGCCCTTGCCCTCGAACAGCGCGGTATCGGTGGAGGACAGCGCGGCCTTGGTGACCTTGATTTTGAGTTCGTCGGCGCCGCGGACGACGGTGTCCTCGACGACGGCTATTTCCCTCTTTTTGACAATTTGCCAGGCTTTCAAAAAAACCTCTCCCAAAATATGGTTACTAAATTATAGCACGGCATCCGCCGCTTGTCCATTAAATTTGAAAAGCCGCGTTTTTATCCCGAAATCCTCAAACCGCCCTTGTAAACGACAAAATAGTTTTTGCTATTGATTGCATCAATCAATGCTCTTTCATTTTTTTGAAACGATAACCGCGCAAATTACTTAGCCTTGCTTAATATCGGCTTTATTATTCTTAGCAATTAAGTCCTTGAAATTAAAGAAAAAATCGAAAAAATCCCTTAAAAGGGGATTTTGCCCCCAAAACTCTTGACTATTTATTAATAATAAGTATAATTACTTGTGCTTAGCGGGCGAACCCCGCAAAACGGAGGCCAATATGAAGCAAAACATCCATCCCGAATATCATGACGTTTTAGTCACCTGCGCCTGCGGAAACACCTTTTTGACGGGCACCACCAAAAAGGGCGAGGAGCTCAAGGTCGAAATTTGCAATAAATGCCATCCCTTCTTCACGGGCAAGCAAAAGCTTGTCGATTCGGGCGGCAGAGTGGAACGGTTCAACAACCGTTACAAGAGAGGCTAAGGAAAAAATGGCAGTCGATACTGCCATTTTTAGTAATTAGATATTTTTACATATTTCAATATCCTATATAAATTCAAACCTTAGCATAATCGAAAGCAAAACCAAGTTAAAAAGGCGGTAACGGTGAAAAAGAGCGAAAAATCGGGCGTCTGCGTGAGGTCGAATATCGGCGGGCAGGCCGTTTTGGAGGGCGTAATGATGCGGGGAAAGACCGCCGTTGCGACCGCCGTCCGCGCGCCCTCGGGCGACATCACCGTAGAGAGCATTCGCTTAAAGCCGCAGAGCAAAGCGAGAAAAATTCCCATTGTCCGCGGCGTTTTGGCCTTTTTCGATTCGCTCATTTTCGGCACCAAAATTTTAATGAACTCGGCCGAGGTCTACGGCGATTTCGGCGAAAGCGGCAAATTCGCGCTCTGGCTGGAAAAAAAGTTTAAAATCGACGCCGCAAATTTAGTGATGGGCGTCTCGGTCGTGCTCGGGCTCGCCTTCGCCATAGTGCTTTTCACCATAATCCCCGGCCTTATCGTTAACGCGCTCGACAACATCCCATCCTTTTTCGCACTTAACAACCGCGAGATTATCAAGAGCCTCATTCAAGGCGGCTTGAAGCTTCTGATTTTCGTTCTCTATATTTTAGCGGTGTCCAAAGTTAAGGACATCGACCGTCTGTTCCGCTATCACGGCGCCGAGCACAAGACGATAAGTTGCTTTGAGCGCGGCTTGGAGCTCACCGTGGAGAACGCCCGCACCATGCCAACGGCGCACTCCCGCTGCGGCACGTCTTTTATGTTCATAGTGATGGCCGTCAGCATAGTGATTTTGTCCTTCGTCAGTTTTTTGATCTACGGCGTCCTCGGTTTTCAAGCTTCGGGCGCTAATGCCAAGCTCATTAACGGTTTGGTCAGAATCGGCATCAGCCTCGCCATTCTTCCCTTTGTAGCGGGGATAGCCTATGAATTTTTAAAGCTCTTTTCCAAGTCCGACAATGTGCTCTTCAGGATTTTCCGAGCGCCGGGAATGTTGCTTCAAAAGCTGACAACCAAGGAGCCCGACGACGGAATGATTGAGGTCGCGATTAAAGCGTTCACAACGGTAAGAGAAATGGAAGCGGACCCTTCAATTCCCGAACAAAAATTCGACATAAAGATACCCCTCGACTACCTCAGGCGGCAAATAATGCGCGACCTCGGCGATAACGCCGAAGTTTCGGACGCCGACTGGATTTTGGCCGAGGTGGCGGGCGTGGGACGGAGCGGGCTTGCCGCTTTAGACGGCGTCAAAAAAGAGGCCGCGGAGCGAGCGCGCGAGCTAGCTAAAAAACGCGCCACGGGCGAACCGCTTCAATACATTTTGGGCTATGCCGAGTTTTACGGCATCAAGCTCGCCGTAAATTCCGCCGTTTTAATCCCCCGTCCCGAAACCGAGCTTTTGGCCGAACAGGTGATTCTTGCGGCGAAGGAGGGCTCATCCGTCCTTGACATCGGCACGGGAAGCGGCGCCATCGCCATTGCCGCCGCCAAAAATGCGCCGGTCAAAGTTACCGCAACCGATATTTCGCCTTCCGCTTTAGCGGTCGCCAAAGCGAACGCGCAGGCATGCGGCGCCGAGGTGGAATTTATTTCGGGCGACATGCTGGAAGCGGTTAAAGGCAGAAAATTCGACATCATCGTTTCCAACCCGCCCTATATTCCGTCCGCCGACATTGAAAAGCTCGATAAAACCGTCAAGGATTTCGAGCCGCGCGGCGCGCTTGACGGCGGAGCGGACGGCTTGAAATATTACAAAGTCTTAGCAAAAGAGGCACACGCCCTTCTCAACCCGAACGGCGTTATTTTGCTTGAAGTCGGGATAAATCAGGCGGAGAGCGTGAAAGAGCTCTTTAAAGACGCCCTAAACGCCGAAACCATTTACGATTACAACGGCGTCGCCAGAATACTTAAGATTTTCTATTAGGGCTTTCGCCCGATTTTTTACCTTTTCAGTAAATAAGAACACCTCGATACGGAAGAATTATGCTTATCGGCTGTCACTTTTTATTTGGTAAACCGTGGAGCCCCAAAGATAATTGAGAACTTATAAAATCAAAACTAAAAAAACTAAGTCTTAAAATATAGGTAAAAAAATGTTTGAAAGATTGGAAGAAATGAAGTTAAGAAGCCAAAAAATCGCAGAAGAGCTCGCAGAGCCGGGCATCGCCGCTGACCAGTCGCGCTTTAAGGCGCTGACCAAGGAGCTTGCTTCGCTCTCCGATGTTGTCGAGGCTTACGATGAATATACAAAAATTAGAAACGACCTTGCCGAGCTCTTTGCTTTGTCGGAAAAGGACGAGGATTTCCGCGCTCTTGCAAAAGACGAAATAGCCGAACTCAAAGCGCGCCTCGAGGAAACCGAGCAGAAGCTGAAAATACTGCTGCTCCCCCGCGACCCCAACGACGACAACAACGTCGTGATGGAGATAAGGGCGGGCGCGGGCGGCGACGAGGCCGGCCTTTTCGGCGCCGAGCTTGCCAGAATGTATAAATACTATGCCGAGTCCAACCGCTGGAAGGTGGAGGATTTAAGCTCCAACGTCACCGAGCTGGGCGGCGTCAAGGAAATGGTCTTTTTGATTCAGGGTAAGGGCGCCTACCGTAAATTGAAATACGAGAGCGGCGTCCACAGAGTGCAGCGCGTGCCCGCCACCGAGTCGCAGGGGCGGATTCACACATCCACCGTCACCGTCGCCGTGCTGCCCGAGGTTGAGGACGTCGAGGTCAACATTTTGGATAAGGACTTAAAAATCGACACCTTCCGAAGCGGCGGCGCGGGCGGCCAGCATGTCAACAAGACGGAATCGGCAATAAGGATAACGCACCTTCCCACAGGCATAGTCGTCATCTGCGAGGACGAGCGCTCCCAAATCAAAAACCGCGAAAAGGCGATGAAAGTTTTAAAGAGCCGCCTCTACGACTTCTACCAAACGCAAAAGGACAAGGAATACAGCGAAACCCGCCGCACCCAAGTGGGCACGGGCGACCGCTCGGAGCGGATAAGAACCTACAATTTCCCGCAGGGGCGGGTCACCGACCACCGCATCGGTCTGTCGCTCTACTCGCTGGACAAGTTTATGGAGGGTGACATTGAGGAGCTGCTCGAGGCGCTGCTTCTTTACGAGCAAACCGAAAGGCTGAAAGCGACAAATTAAGCATTCTGTCATTTGCTTTCACCTTGTAGCGCTTTTTGAGTTTAGGCCTCATTTTATCCTGTTGTTTTATAAAACGTATCTTCCCGCAATAGGTTGTTTTAACGCATGGAGAAATAAAATATTTCTCAGGAAAACTTGAAATAAGCTCCTTTTTCTAGTATAATTTGGTTATAATACCTTAAGGAGTGTGGATAATGCTGAAATTGATTTACGGCGCCAAAGGCTCGGGCAAAACCAAGCGCATCATAGACGCCGCCAACGCAAGCTTGGAAGAATCAGACGGATATGTAGTATTCATCACGGACACCAACCGATATATGTCGGACATAAAATACCAAATCCGCGCCGTCAACCTCGCCGACTACTCCGTTTGCACCGAGGAGCAGTTTATCGGCTTCGTCAAGGGCGTTATCGCTGGCAACCACGACATCACCCACTTTTTCATTGACGGCATTCACCGCTTTTTGAAAAAGGACGTTTCCGAGCTTGAATGGGTCTACGGCGAGCTTTCCCGCCTCGCGGTAGCGTCGGAAATCAAGTTCACCATCACCGTTTCCAAAGACTTCGACGGCCTTCCCGAATTTTTAAAAAAATTCGTCGACTGAAAAAATCTTAATAATTGAGTTTCAAAGTATCGGCATAAAAAAATGAAATATCTCAGCACAAGAAACAAAAATTCGAGCGTCTCGGGCGCCGAAGCCGTAGTTAAAGGGATAGCCGCCGACGGCGGATTGTTCGTTCCCGAATATTTCCCGCAAATTACCCTTCCCGACCTCAACACCATGGTCTCGCAAACCTATCCCGAGCGCGCCGCATTCATTTTATCGAAATTTTTCGACGAATTTACTTACGCCGAGCTTTTGGAGTTCGCCGAGGCCGCCTACCGCAAGTTCGACGATGATTCCGTCTGTCCCCTCGTCATAATCGAGGACGGGCCGGCAATCCTCGAACTCACTCACGGTCCCACGCTGGCCTTTAAAGATATGGCGCTGTCGCTGATGCCCTACCTTCTTTCGGCGTCGAGAAAAAAGCTTAACGAAAATGAAAAGACGCTGATTTTGGTGGCGACTTCGGGCGACACCGGCAAGGCGGCGCTGGAAGGCTTCAAGGACGCCGAGGGAATAGAAATCATAGTTTTTTATCCCGAGAGCGGCGTTTCGGCGATGCAGAAGCTTCAAATGACGACGGCAGAAGGCAAAAACCTCGCGGCCGCCGGCATTTTCGGCAATTTTGACGACGCCCAGACCGCCGTCAAGGCGATTTTCGCCGACAAAGAGATAAACGCCCGGCTGCTGGAGACGGGCTATAAGCTATCGAGCGCCAACAGCATAAACTGGGGGCGGCTGGCGCCTCAAATTGCCTATTATTTCTCGGCCTACGCCGACCTTTTGGGCGCGGGCGAAATAGCGCCGGGCGAAAAAATCAATTTCGCCGTGCCGACGGGCAATTTCGGCAACATCCTCGCCTGCTACTACGCGCGAAGAATGGGCCTGCCCGTTGCCAACATAATTTGCGCCTCCAATCAAAACCGCGTGCTCGCCGACTTTTTCGAAAACGGCGAATACGACGTAAACCGCGACTTTTTCAAGACGATGTCGCCCGCCATGGATATTTTGGTGTCCTCCAACCTCGAGCGCATGCTGTTTGAGCTCACCGGACGCGACGACCAAAAAATCAAGGGCTACGCCGCTTCGCTGGCAAGCGAAGGAAGCTACGTCGTCGACACCGCCATCTTCAACAATCTCGACTTTGTGGCGGGCTGGGCCGACGAAGAGGACACCCGCGCGCTTATCGAGGGCTTCTTCGAGGAAACGGAATACGTGCTCGACCCCCACACCGCCGTCGCGGCGTCCGTCTACTACGACTATGCCGAAGCCTCGGGCGACGACGCCAAGACCGTCATAGTCTCGACCGCCAACCCCTATAAATTCCCCTCCGATGTCTACTTCTGCCTGACGGGAACGCGCGTCGAGGACGAGTTTAAGGCGGCTCAACGTCTTCAAATCTTCAGCGGCATGGATATTCCCGACAGCATAAAGGAGCTTAAGACCAAAGCCGTCCTCCACAAAAACAAATATGAGCCCGACCGACTCGGCGAGGCCGTCTTTGAGCTGCTCGAAAAAATTAACGAAAAATCGGGCTCCAAAGCCGAATAAGGACAAGACATGGAATACGACAAAACTAAAAAGAACGCATACAGCGCCGTCCAGCCCACCAGCACGCTGACGCTGGGAAACTACTTGGGAGCTATTAAGAATTGGCTCAAAATGCAGGACGAGCTCAACTGCTATTTCGCCGTTGCCAACCTCCACGCGCTGACGGTCAAGACCGAGCCGTCGGAGTTTTTGAAAAACCAGCTCTCGCTTTACGCCGAGTTTTTGGCGGCCGGCCTCGATCCCAAGAAAGCGGTAATATACTTTCAGTCGGAGGTGCCCGAGCACTATCTCCTTCAATGGATTCTCGCCTGCGGCACCTATATCGGCGAGCTCTCCAGAATGACGCAGTTTAAGGACAAGAGCGCCAAAGCCGAGGAGAACATCAACCTCGGACTTTTGGCCTACCCCGTCCTTATGGCGGCTGATATTCTGCTGTTTCAGGCGGTCTACGTTCCGGTGGGACAGGACCAAAAACAGCATATCGAGCTGGCGCGCGACCTCGCCATACGCTATAACAACCGCTACGGCAACGTTTTCACCGTGCCCGAGCCATATATCAACGCGACGAGCGCCAAAATAAACAGCCTGCAAAATCCCACCGCCAAGATGAGCAAGAGCGACAGCGACGCAAACGCCACCATCGGGCTTACAGAGAGCCGCGACTCGATAATTAAAAAGTTCAAGCGCGCCGTCACCGACAGCGGCAACGAAATCATAGCCTCGGAGGACAAGCCCGGCATCACCAACCTTTTAAAGATTTATGCCGAGGCTACGGGAAAGAGCGTGGCGGAGGCCGAAAGGGAGTTTGCCGGCAAGGGCTACGGCGAATTCAAGCTTGCCGTGGGCGAGGCCGTCGCCGATATGCTCGAACCCATCAAGGGCGAATATAACAAGCTTATCGCCGACAAGGCTTATCTTTTGGAAACGGCATCCAATAACGCGCGCGAGGCGAGCTTCGCGGCGCGGTTCACCATCAACAAACTCGTTAAGAAGCTGGGTCTGGCGGCCGTCTGATGTTCGGTTACGTTATCCCCGACAAGCCCAATATGCTGATAAAAGACTGGACGGCGTTCCGCGCCGTCTATTGCGGGCTATGTAAGGCGCTGGGCAAGACGGGCGCGGCGGCCACGCGCTTTTTAACTAACTACGACTCGGCTTTTTTAGCCGCGCTGATATACGCCGTCACCGATACGCCGTTTGAGGCCGTTCCCGCGCGTTGTATATTGAGCGTTAAGAAAAAGCCGATAGCCAAAGTCGATAAAATCTTGACGGCCGTCGCCGACGCTACCGTAATCTTGGGCTACTTTAAGCTTTGCGACGACGTCGAGGACGGCGAAAAATCCAAAGCCCCGCTCAAGGCGGCGCTCAAGCGGCGTATGTTGAGAGCTAAAAAGAGGCTGCCAGCATCCGAGGCCAGTGTATCTCAAAACTATTCGCGCCTGAGAGAGCTTGAAAAATCGGGCGGCGCCTCGGTTG
The DNA here is from genome assembly GCA_035449045.1 of Eubacteriales bacterium. Taxonomy (GTDB): domain Bacteria; phylum Bacillota; class Clostridia; order Christensenellales; family CAG-917; genus DAOTKC01. The sequence goes on along the minus strand of DAOTKC010000026.1, from coordinate 6,262 downwards.
ACGCCCTCGCCGACTGCTTTGCATCCATGCTTTCTGCGACAGTAAAAGAGCTTGCGGGCGAAAAATACGGCGAGGATTTAGCGACACTTTCTTATAATCTCGGCCGCTGGATTTATTTCGCCGACGCCATAGACGACGTAGAGGACGACTTCAAAGCAGGGCGTTTCAATCCCCTTCTCACCGACGGTTTTACTACCAAAGCCGAATTTTTAAAAAACGAAGCCGAAACCGCCGCTTTTTTGTTGAAATCGAGTTATAATAAGATAGTGGGCGCCTACGACGCGCTTGAGATAACGGTTGCCGAAGGCATATTGTCCAACATAATTTATTTGGGGATGCAAAAGATGACCGAAGACATTCTCGGAGGGAAAGAAAAGTGCAAAATGATCCGTTTGTGATATTGGGCGTTTCCGAAAGCGCCACTCAAAGCGAGATTTTCGACGCCTATAAAAGGCTTCGCGATAAATATTCCGACGAACGCTTCCTAGAGGGAGAAGCGGGCGCCAACGCGGCGCGCAAACTTAACGAGCTCTACGACGCCTACAACGAGGCGATGGACATAGCCTCGCGGCGCGCATCCGTCGCGGGCGGCGGCTCCAAATATTACGGTGTCGAAAACGCCATACGCCAGAAAAATTTTGCCGAGGCGCAACGCCTACTCGACAACATCTCCTCGCGCGACGGCGAATGGCACTATCTGCAATCGGTGGTGTTTTATAACAATAACTGGCTTTTAGAAAGCAAAAAGCAACTCGAAATCGCCATTGAAAAAGAGCCCGGCAACGAGAAATACCGTCGTTCGCTAAGCAAGCTGAACAGCGCCATAAACGGCGAAAGGCCGCATCAGGAAAGCTGGTATAATGCCGACAAAGCCGGCGGCCAGACAACTCAGAACACCTACACCGAAGGCCCGCAAAACCGCCGCAGAAGCTACTCTCAATACCGCGGCGGCGGGCAGAGCGATACCGCCAACTGCTGCAACGCCTGCTCGGCCTGCCTTTGCGCCGACTGCTGCTGCGAATGCATGGGCGGCGACCTCATCACCTGCTGTTAAAAATGAAAAGGCGAAGCTATCAAATCGCGCTCGGGGGAATTTCGGCCGGTCTTGCGCTTCTTTTCGTCTGGCTCGGCCACGTCGTCGATTTTCTCACCGCTTCCTTTCTCGCGCTGGCCGCGCTCGCGCTCGCCATACCCCTTTGCAAAAATTATCTAATAACTTCGATTTTAGCCTATATAGCGGCTTCGGCGCTCGCCTTTCTCGCCGTCGGCAACATTTTCCGCGTCATTCCTTTCATCATTTTAGTCGGCCCGCTCGCCATATTTTCGGCGTGGGCGCAAAACAAAAAGCTTAAGCTCTACTTCACTGTTCCCATCAAGGCAGTATATATCAACGGCGCGCTTGCCGCGCTCTATTTCGGCTTCAAAACCGTTTTTGTCGACCTTTCGCGCCTCGGCATAAGGTCTATTCACTACGCGCTTATCGCGCTGGCTGGCACCGTTATTCTTATCGCCGCCGATTTTTTATACCTCTATATCTTCGGCATCATGAAGCGCAGCCTCGAAAAAATCATCAAGGAATAGGCGCGCGTAAAAAAAAGCCGAATTTTAATTTTGAGTCTAAGGATTTAAGTAAAATCGCCAGGTTTGCCGAAAAGTTCAAGCGCAGAGTGAAGGGCTACGGCTGGATAATGAAAATCCGGCAAAACACCGCTTTCGATTTCCTTACTAACGGCTGCCTTCAAAAGCCAAATGCGTTGGGATTATATTACCGACATAAAAATATAATGCATGCAAAAATGCACGCATTATTCTTTACTTCCTTTTACAAGAAGTTTTAAATCCGATTTGTATAAGAGGCTTCCTCGATTTAATATGGTTTTTGCTCTTTTTTAGTTTTGAGCTCGGCGCTCAGCCTTCCCCTTCCTCGGCAAGCACTCTTTCGTATTCTTCGATGACGTGTTTTCTGATAAATTCGCGGGTGTCGGAGTTAATCGGGTGCGCGATGTCGCGATAGGTGCCGTCGTTGACGCGCTTGGACGGCATAGCGATAAAGTCGCCCTCGTTGCCCGCTATTATTTTGATGTCATGCACCACGAAACACTCGTCGATGGTTATTGATGCGACCGCCTTCAGTTTCCCTTCGTCACGCTTTACAAGCCTGACAAGCACATTTGTAATGTTTATCATATCATGCCTCCCTGCCTCTCTAATGCTAATATAACATAAGCATATCCCTATTTCAAGGGGATTTTGAAAATTTTCTCTAAAAAAGCCGCCCGTCCACCGTGCGCCGCTCCGTTTTTGATTCATATAATGATATGTATGAGGGGCGAATTTAAGGGACGGCGAATACATTTTTTAGGCGTGGGCGGAATAAGCATGTCGGCCCTCGCCAAGCTGACGCTTAAACTGGGCGGCGAGGTGTCGGGCTCCGATATTTCCGACGGGCGCTGGTTCGCCGAGCTTAGCGAGCTCGGCGCCAAGGTATATCACGGCAATTTCCCCGAGCGCGTGGCCGCTGCCGATATGCTCGTCTACACCGCCGCAATCGCAGACGACGATGCCGAGCTAGTCTACGCGCGCGAGCACGGCATTCCCACGCTGTCCCGCCACGAGTTTTTGGCAAGCGCGGCCTTGGAATTTAAATCGATGACGGCCGTCGCGGGCACCCACGGCAAGACTACGGCAACCTCGCTGATAGCGCATATCTTTTCGGAGTGCGGCCTGCCATTCACCGCCCACATCGGCGGCATTCCGGTGGGCGCCGACAATCTTCAGTTTTTCGGCCGGGATTATTTCGTGACTGAGGCTTGCGAATATAAGCGCGCCTTCACCGCGCTCTGCCCCGACGTCGCGGTTGTTCTCAATTTTGAATGCGACCACCCTGATTGCTACAAGACGGAAGCCGAGCTTCGGCAGGCGTTTTCGGATTTTTTGAATAATTTGAAGCCGGGCGGCACGGTGGTTATTAACGGCGACACCGCATATCAAAAGCTGGACATACCCAAATATGCCGATATTTGCACTTTCGGATTTTCGGATATCAACACGTGCCGGCCCGAAAATATAACGATGCGCCGCGAGCTCTATTCTTTCGATTTGATATATGGCGATATGCGCCTGGGCCGCATTGACAGTCCCCTGTTCGGGCGCCACAACATTTTGAACGTGTTGGCATCTGCGGCTGTGGCTATAAAACACAATTTACCGCCCGAAAAAATTATCAAGGCGGTTGAAAGCTTTAGAGGCGTCGAGCGGCGGTTTGAGCGGCGGTTTCTGCCAAGCGGCGGCGAGGTCATCTTCGACTACGCCCACCACCCCAGCGAAATAAAAGCCGTCCTCGACACCGCCAAAGCGCGGACGGAGGGCACGTTGCGCCTATATTTTCAGCCGCACACCTATTCCCGGACAAAGAGCTATTTTGAAAATTTCGTCAAAGTTCTCGCCGAAGCGCCCTATCTCGCCCTAGTCAAGACCTATCCCGCCCGCGAGCTCTCCACCGACGGCTTTTCGGCGCTCGACCTCTATTCCGCCCTCTCCAAGCTCCGCGCCGTCGCCTATTTCGACGAGCTCATAGGCGTCTCGCGCCACATCATCCGCACCACCAAATGCGGCGACGTCGCCCTCGTTCTCGGCGCCGGCGACATCTACGACATCGCCAAACTACTATTCTAGCGGGTTTTGCCTATGAAATTATACTTCGTTCAATATTAGCCCTCTTAACAACTTGCTAATTTGAGCACATACTATTATTGTTCTCAAGAAGAACCTTAGCCGATAAGGCTATATCAGTTATGTGCGACTGGGGCGACCGGTCGCGCTTTCGTCTTAATGAAGTTATCGTGCTCATAAATTTGTTTGTTTCTCGGCTGTCTATTTCTTGTTTCGGTCTTTCAAATGAAAAAACCACGCCTGAAACACTTTTTAGAAATAACTTCGTTCCGCAAGTGTTCAAACGTGGTTCAATTTGGCGGAGAGACTGGGATTCGAACCCAGGGAGCCCTTCTGGGGCTCGTACGATTTCGAATCGTATGCATTCGACCGCTCTGCCATCTCTCCAAAATCGGCACTGTGATTTTACTAGTTTTATGCGCTTTTGGCAAGCGTTTTCGGCTTTGTGCCCAAGAAAAATAGTGGTAATGTCCAATATTGATGAGAGGCGGCTTTCGCGACGTTATTTTCTAATTAGCATATCTCTATATTTCAGCTAGAGGCGCGACATATTATTAATATTGTTATTATAATAGAAAAAGCAAATTAGAAAGATAAAAGTAGAGGCGGCAAATTTGCCGCCTCTTTTTATGAAGTGATTTATAAATTTTAGTTCCGATTAAATTGACTTTAGTTTTGCGCTAAATAACGCGTTAGGCGTGCTTAAGCCGCTATGCTTTGGATATATAGTCGGCGTAGGCCGTCCAAGCGCTTTGATAGGCCTCAAGGGATGCGGCGGGAACAAAGATGGCGAAGCCGGCGACTTTAGGATAGAACGCCATCGCTTCGAGAGTGGGAACGGTCGCCGACTTAAAGGTGACCGAGGCGAGCGGCGTGCCCTTGAAGGCGTCTCTTTGGATGCTTCCGATGGTGCCGTTGAAGGTGACGGAAGCGAGCGCCGAGCTGGTGAAGGCACCGTTGTAAATCACGAACTGGCTGTTATCGGCGGCTACTGTCAAGGCGGTGATGTTCGACTTTCTGAAAGCGCCCGAGGCTATGCCGCGCACGGTATAGGTGGTGTTGCCGGCGACGAACGTCGCGGGGATGGTGTAGCTTGAGCCTGCGCGCGCTGAGGGATAGGCAACCAGCACGGCATCGCCGACAATGGCGGCGTCGTTGACCTTGGAAAGCGAGTAGAGCGCGCCCTCGTTTACGGCAAACTTGGGATTTGTGGTGGTAAAGGAGGATATTGCCGTTCCGCCGAACGCCGAGGCCCCGAGCGAGGTAATCGTGTTAGGAATCTTGAATTCGCCCGAAAGCGAGGAGCAATCCATAAAGGCGCCGACGCCTATGACGTTGATTGACTCGCTTAGCGTCAGCGTGCCGAGGCCGGACGCGCCTGCGAAAGCATATGGCCAAACCGCAGTCGTCGAAGCGCGCAAGGAGTAGTTGCCGCTCTTGGCTGCGGGATAGGCGTAAAGTATGGTCTCGCTGCGGTTGTAAAGCGCGCCCGTCGTGTCGACGAAGAAGCGCGTATTGTTCTTGGTGTTGGTAATCTTGACAAGCCCCTTGGCGTAGGCGAAGGCACCCGGCAAAATATCGGTTATGGTTTCAGTTATGTTGTAGTTGGTGTTGCCTGCCGTGCCCGGCGCGTAGTGGACGAGCACATCCCTCACCTTGGTGCCGGAGGAGTTGTCGTAGATATAGAGCGAGCCGCTGTCGTGGAAGTAGACGGGATTGGCGGCGGCAACCTCGAACTCGACCAGCCCCGAGTCGCCCAAGAACGCGTAGGGCTCGATAAGATCCAGCGAGGCGGGAAGCTTAATCTTAGTGACGGACTTGAGCCAGGCAAGCGCGCCCTCGCGGAGCGTGGATGTGCCCTCGGCGACGGTGATTTCGACAAGGCTCGCAGGCACGGCATTGGCCGACGAGAAGAGGTCGATGACCGCCCGGTCGGAGAGCGTGATTTCGAGCTTGGCAAGCGCCGAGCAGCCGTCGAGCGCGGGCACATAATCGGCGACGGTGGACGGAACGGTGAGGCGGGTAAGCTGCGAGCAGTTCTTGAAGGCGTCGAGGCCAATTCGGAGAAGCCCGTCGGGCAGCGTTACCTCGGTGACGGTGCCGATGTCCTTAAAGCTTTCCTCGGCGAGGAATCTGAGAGTTTCGTCGCCCGAAAGCGAAATAATCACTTTGTTGAGGTAGGCGGGGCTGGCCGTCGTGAAGGCATTTCTAAAGCTTAGATGCGCGGGCAGCGTCAAATAGCGTAGTTGCGAAGCGCCCGCGAACGCGCCCGCGGCTATTTCGGTGACGGAAACGGGTATCTCGGCCGAGTAGAGAGAGCTCATGCCGGCGAAGGCGCCCGCTTCTATTTCGGTGACGCCGTTTCCTGCAAAGCTCAAAAACTGCACGAAGCGGAAGTCCTTGAAGGCGTTCTCGACGATGACGTCGGCATCGGCCGAAACGATTATCGTTTTGAGGCTGTTGGGCGCCGAAAGCCCGCTGTCGCCGAACAGAAGCCCGGCGTTCATCTTGCCGTTGAGAGTGGCTTGAGTGATGCCGGACGCGCCTTTGAAGATGGCGTAGCCGAAGTTGTCGACGCCCTCGCTGAAGG
>DAOTKC010000025.1:9465-21713 GCA_035449045.1 Eubacteriales bacterium | reverse complement strand
CATTAAAAAGCTGACCATCTGCAAGCAGGCGGTGGACGTTCACACGCCTACGCTGTCGCAGGCCATCGTCGACAGATATTTAAGAAAAGGCCTGCTCCAGCCCCATCTCGACGAGATTATCCCGCTTTACCGCACCAAAAAAGAGGCGATGACGGCGGCAATCGCGCGCTGTATGCCCGAGGAAATCAAGTTCACCAACCCCGACGGCGGGCTGTTTATCTGGGGCGAGTTCTCAGTGCCCTTCGACACCGGCGCGGCGTTCAAGGAGGCTGCCGAAACGACCAGGGCGGCCTATGTGCCGGGCAAGCCCTTCTTCGCCGACGGGCTTAGGTCGGATGCCCTCCGCTTCAACTTCTCCAACTCGACGCTTGCCCAAATTGAGGAAGGCGTCAAGCGGCTCGCCGACTTTTTCAAATCCAAACTTGCAAAGAAATATTAAGTTTTTTTGCGTTAAAACATATAACCATAATAAATAAGGAACAGATATGAACGTAATCGATACACTGAAAGCGCGCGGATTTATAAAACAGGTTGTCTACGAAGAGGAGCTTTACAAGCTGATGGGCAGCGAATCCGTCACTTTTTATATCGGCTTTGATCCCACCGCCGACAGCCTTCACGTCGGGCATTTTCTGCAGCTCATCGCGATGAGCCATCTTCAGCGCGCCGGACATCGCCCGATTATTTTAATCGGCGGCGGCACCGCCATGGTGGGCGACCCCTCGGGGCGCTCCGATATGCGCTCGATGATGACGGTGGAAACGATAAGGAGCAACGTCGCGAGATTTAAAGAGCAAATGTCGAAGTTCCTCTCTTTCGAGGGCGAAAACGCCGCCGTAATGGTAGATAACGCCGACTGGCTCTTAAACCTCAACTACGTTTCTTTCCTTCGGGATATCGGCGTCAATTTTTCCGTCAACCGCATGCTGACCGCCGAATGCTTTAAATCGCGGCTGGAACGCGGACTGTCGTTTTTGGAGTTCAACTATATGCTGATGCAGGCCTACGACTTTTTGGTGCTCAACCGAAATTTCGGTTGCAAGCTCCAATGCGGCGGCGACGACCAGTGGTCGAACATTCTGGCGGGCGCCGATTTAATCAGAAGAAAGGAAGGACGCGAGGCCTACGCCATGACCTTCGAGCTTTTGACGACGGCGCAGGGCACCAAGATGGGCAAAACCCAAAAGGGCGCTGTGTGGCTCGACGCCGCTAAGACTTCACCCTATGAGTTCTATCAATACTGGCGCAACGTTCAGGACGAAGACGTCGAAAAATGCCTGAGGCTCTTAACATTTTTGGAGCTTTCCGAAATTGCCGAGCTGACGAAATATCGCGACGAGCGGATGAACGCCGCCAAAGCGCGGCTGGCATTTGAGCTGACCGCCACGGTTCACGGCGCGACCGAGGCCGAAAAGGCGGCGCGCGAAGCCGAAGCGGCGTTTTCGGGAATAGCCGAAGAGATGCCGAGCGCCGAAATCGAGCCGGGCGTTTTAAAGGTTGCCGATATTTTGGTCGCACTGGGACTGGCGCCCAGCAAGGGCGAGGCCAAGCGCCTCATCGCGGGCGGCGGCATTAAAATCAACGAGGAAAAAGTCGATGCTTTCGACGCCGAAATTAGCGGCGAGATGATTGAAAGCGGCTTTGTGCTCCACAAGGGCAAAAAGCAGCACATCATGGTCACCGTCAAAAAGTGAGAAAATACTTTTACGTCAAGCGGGAGGCGTCTGCCGAAACCGTTATAAACCGCTCCCGCTTCATAGCGGCGGTAACGAAGGCGGAGGACGCCGCGGCCGCGGCCGAGTTTTTAAAGGCTCAAAAGCACCGCTACCCCATGGCGACGCACTACTGTTACGCCTACGTCGTCGGCGGTATAGCCGCCGAAGCGCGTTTTTCCGATGACGGCGAGCCGCAGGGAACGGCAGGGCTGCCGATGCTGGAAATCTTGAAAAAGCGCGCGCTAACCGACACCGCCGCCGTAGTCACCCGTTATTTCGGCGGCATCAAGCTGGGAACGGGCGGTCTCAACGCCGCCTACTCCAAAAGCCTTCTGGCCGCGCTGGATTCCGCCGAAATCGACGAGATGATATATTCGAGAATTTACCGAATCAAGTGTTTATACGGCGATTTTCAACCGATAAACACCGTTTTAGGTAAACACGCCAAAATATTAAACGCCGAATACGGCGAGGACGTCAAGCTCGACGCCGCGCTGCCCGAGGATAAGACCGACTCAATTCTGGCCATGATGCAGGACGCCGTCGGCGGCAGATTGACCGCTATAATGATTGAAGAAAAATTCGTCGACTACACCGACTAATTAGGAGGATAGAGGATATATGAAAATCCGTCTTGCAAGCGTTTTAAAAGAAAAGCCCGATGCCGCCACGCTCGGCTTCGGCAGAAAGTTCACCGACCATATGTTGATTATGGACTACGACGAAAACGGTTGGGGCGAGCCCGAAATAGTGCCCTACGGCGATATGGCGATTTCGCCCGCCGCGTCCTGTTTGCATTACGGCCAGACGATTTTCGACGGCTTTAAGGCTTATTGTGACGTTAACGGCGATGTCGTGCTCTTCCGCGCCAAGGATAATATAGCGCGTATTAACGCCAGTGCCCGCCGGCTTTGTATGGCCGAGCTTCCCATTGATATCACTTTCGACGCGATAGCCGAGCTCGTTCGGCTGGAAAAGGATTGGATTCCCCGCCTTGCCGGCACTTCGCTCTATATTCGCCCCACCATGATTGCGACGGAGCCGTTTTTGGGCGTCCACGCCAGCCGCAGCTACCGCTTTTTCGTCATTTTGTCGCCGGTAGGCAGCTATTACGCGGGCGGGCTCGCGCCTACTAAAATTTACGTCGAAGATAATTACGCGCGCGCCGCCAAAGGCGGCACGGGCGAATCCAAATGCGGCGGCAACTACGCCGCCAGCCTGATTGCGGCCGAAGCGGCGCACGAATCGGGCTTCGAGCAGGTGCTCTGGCTGGATTCCGCCGAAAAAAAATACGTCGAGGAAGTCGGCGCCATGAATATGTTCTTCGTCATCGGAAAGACGGTGGTGACGCCCGCGCTCTCGGGGTCGATACTTAGGGGCATCACGCGCGACAGCGTCATTAAACTGCTCAGGGCTTCGGGCTACGCCGTCGAAGAATGCGCGGTGACGATTGACGAAATAGTAAGAGCCTACAAGGCAAGCGAACTCAAAGAGGCGTTCGGCACCGGCACGGCGGCGGTCATATCCCCCGTCGGCTTTATTAAGTATAAGGACGTCGAAATGAAGATAAACGGCGGCGAAATCGGCGAAATTTCCGGCTTTATTTACGACAGGCTGACCGGACTTCAGACCGGCCGCTATCCCGACCCATTCGGCTGGGTCATCAAGCTGTAACGGTGCGGATACTTAAGGTCGAAAAAATCAAATACGATAAAAAGCACGTTAAGCTGACTCTCGGCGAGGAGGGCGAAAGCCCGAAATATCTCGTTTGCCCCGCCATTGTCTTGGAAAGTCAAGGCCTTGCCGAGGGCTCGGAGGTCCATTTCGAAAAAGTGCAAGCGGCGGCGAGCGAGGCCGAAGGGCACCTTGCCGACGAAATAGCCTTAAGAAAGCTTTCCTATGCCTCGCGAAGCGAAAAAGAGATAAAGAACGCGCTAAAGAGTAAGAACGTCACCAAAGAAGCGGCAACGGCGACGATGGAAAAGCTCAAGCGATACAGCTTGGTAGACGATAAAAAATTCGCCGCCGAATTTATCCGCTTCAGTAAATACGGTAAGCTTAAAATAGTTTATATCCTGACCGCCGAAAAAGGAATTGACGCCAAGCTTGTATCCGAATTGGTTGACGAGCTTTTGGACGACGAAGCCGAGGAAGAGAAAGCCTTAAAGGCCGCCGAGAAGTGCGCGACCGCGGCCTTTAAGTCCAAAAAGGACCCCGAAAGAAGGCTCTTTATGCATCTTCTTTCCAAAGGCTTCGAGAACCGCGTAGCCGCCCGAGCCGTCAAAAAGATTTTGGGCGCGACGGTCGATGAATAAACCCGTTTGGATTTGAGTTTGATTTAGAACTCCCTGTTTTGGGAATATTATTATCGCTTTACTAAGATAACAAAAAGGTATAAAAATGCTGGAAGCGTTTAAAATCGGGCACTGGACGGACGAAGAAATCGGCACGGGCGTGACCGCTATAATCTGCGAGCGTGGAGCTACGGGCGGCGTCAGCGTCATGGGCGGCGCGCCGGCTACGCGCGAAACAGACCTTTTGAAAAACGGCAAGACGGTGGACACCGTCAACGCCGTCGTGCTTTCGGGCGGCAGCGCATTCGGGCTGGAAGCGTCCTCCGGCGTCATGGAATACCTTTTCGAGCGCGGCTTCGGCTACAACGCGGGGGGCTACCGCGTGCCCATTGTCGTGGCGGCATCCCTCTACGACCTCGAATATAAAAAATTCGGCTACCCCGACAAAAAAGCGGGCTACGCCGCCGCCGCCGCCGCAAAAACCGACAACTTCGTTTCGGGCAACATAGGCGCGGGCACGGGCGCCACCGTGGGAAAAACCCTCGGCATGGCGCACTCTATGAAGGGCGGGCTGGGCTCGCGCGCCTTCATATCGGAGGACGGCGTCGAAATCGCTTTCGTCGTAGCCGTCAACGCGCTGGGCGACATCGTCGACAACGGCGAGAGGATAGCGAGCGTCCACATCGGAAAGAAACTGCTTTCGGGCAAATTCCTCTTTGATAAGTTCGCTCCCAAGAAATACAAACATTCCAACACCACGATAGGCTGTCTTATAACCAACGCCAAGCTCACCAAAGCGCAGTGCAACGAGCTTGCCGAAGCGGCCAACCAAGGCTATAAAAAAGTCATCAGCCCCTGTAACACCGCCTTCGACGGTGATGCCATTTTCGCGCTGGCCTCGGGCGAACTCAAAGCTGATTTTGATGCCTTAAAGGCGCTCGCGCCCGATATAGTCGCGCAGGGCGTGCTCGCCGCCATCCCAAAACAGTAACTTATAATTAGCAGTTAAAAAACGCTGTTTAATGCGCTTTGATATAGCGATGATCCTTCAAAAAACCACTAAAGGCAATTTAATAAAAGAGGTTGAAAAGTCCGATTTTGCGGGCGCTTTTAAACCGCTTTCAAAATCGGCGCACAAAGGTTCGCGAGGAAGGCTGGTTATCATCGGCGGCGGGAAAAACTCGGTGGGCGCGCCCTATCTTGCCCTTCGCGCCGCCGACGCCTTATCGGAAGCGTCGGACGCTTTGACGCTTGCCGCGGCGGGCGAGGCGGCGATGCGCGCGGGCGCGGGCACCACGGTGCTTGCCGTGCCCAATTTTCTGCTCCCCGCTCTTTATCCGCGCGTCACCTATTCCACGCTCTTTCCGCTGTCGCAGCATGACGACTATATCGCTTTCAATGAAGCCGACATCGAAAAACTTGTTAAAGGTGCCGACGCCGCGGCCATCGGACCGGGCGCGGGCGGGGGCGAAACCAACGAAATTATTGACTATATCCTTGAAAACACCCTTTTAAATCTTGTAATTGATGCCGACGCGCTCAACAATTTGGCTCCGCTTAACGCCGATTTGCTTGGCCGCGCCGTGCTGACGCCCCACCCCGCCGAGTTTTCGCGGCTTATCAATAAATCTGTGCTGGATATCATGGAAAATCCGGTGACAAGCATCTTCGAGCTAGCCGGAAATTCAAATTCCGTCGTGCTGTTAAAAGGGGTATCTTCGCTCATATCCGAGGACGAGGGGTTGGAGAGGATAGAAGGGCTTTTCGACAGAGTCAAAGGCACGCCGACGCTTATTTCCGACGGCTGCGACGTCTACATGGTGACGGCGGGCACTCCCAAGCTCGCCAAGGGCGGCAGCGGCGACGTTCTTTCGGGCATCATCGGCGGGCTAGCCGCATCCGGCTTCGACCTTTTAAATGCCGCGCTCCTTTCCGCCTGGCTGCTCGGCACGGCGGCGGAGCTTGCGGACACCAACGAAATATCTCATATGCCGCTCGACACCGTGGCCGCCATTCCGCTTGCAATCCAATCTCTCTTTTAATTTTTATTTGGATTTACTTATCTCACTTTGTCTTCTCTTAACTTCCGCATCTTTCACATTTTTTTTGATTTTCTATCTTTTCTTTTTACTATTCTTTTTCCCGTTTTATTCCCGTCAGTCGGCTCTAAAATTAAAAAAACTTTTTTCAATTATTTGTTTGACAAATCCGACTATTTTGGTATATATTGATAGTGCAACCTAATGTCGATGAGTTTCGGAGACGGAAGCGAGCGAAAAAATATATTGCGCTTTTGCGATAATGTTTTGTTTTTCGGCCGCTTCCAAGCGGCTTTATTTTTTGCTCGGAAAACTCATCGAAAATAAGTCCGGAATAGTAAAAATGCAACTGTGATTTATAAAGGATGGAATTTATGAAAAGACTAGGCGTAATAGGAATTGTGGTTAAGGGCGACCGAGCGGTTTCCGTAAATCTTCAGGAGCTTCTGCACGATTATTCCGACATCATAGTGGGCCGAATGGGAGTGCCCTTGAAAGCGGAGGGCGTGTCCGCGATAAGCGTAGTCGTCTTGGGAAGCAACGAGGAAATATCCGCGCTTTCCGGAAAGCTGGGGCGGCTTGACAACGTCAACATCAAGTCGGCGCTTCTGGCTTCCGATATTTTAGACTAAGAGACAAAACTTAGTTTCTCTAAGTAAAAAATTTTTAGCATAAAGCAAGGGAGGTCAATATGAAAAAAGCTCTTAAAAAAATAGTTCTTGTTTTAATTATAGCCGCGCTCGCTATAAGCACGACGGCGGCTTTTGCCGCATGCAATAAAGACAACGCGCCCGCCGAGCTTAGGCTGGCGGTGCCCGACGGCGCGCCGGCGCTCGCCGTAGCCTCGTTCCTCAACGAAACCAAGACGGTAGCGGGCTATAAGATTAACGCCGAAATAGTCGCCGAAAACTTGATAGCGACCGAGATGGCGGCGGCCAAAGCCGATATCATCATCCTTCCCACCAACGCGGGCGCCAACTTGATACTAAAGGACGCCGACTATAAACTTGTCACATCCAACATCATGGGACTTCTATATATAATCGGGCCCGATGACGAACTGGAAATCAGCGACCTTAAGGGCAAAACGCTTGCCAGCATCGGCCAAAAGAACACGCCGGAATACGTGCTGAAAACGGTGCTCGAGCATTACGGCCTCGAGGTAGTCGACGACGGCAGCGACGGCGGAGCGGAAGCGGTAACGGTGAAATATCTCGCCAACGGTGCCGCCGTCAAGGCCGCGCTCGATGCCGACCAAGCCGATTACGGCCTGCTCGGCGAACCCGCCGCGACGGCGTTTTCGACGCTGTATCCCGGCAGAATCGACCTACAGGAGGAATGGAAAACGGCGACAGGCGCATCCAACAGCTATCCGCAGGCTTCGATGTTCGTTAAAAGCTCGCTGCTTTCCAATGCCGACTTTGCGCAAGACCTCTTTTCCGAGCTTGAAAAAAACCTCGACTTTATTGAGGACAATAAAGCTTCCATGACCGATATTTTAAAGAGCGAAGGAAGTTCTACGACCTTCCCGCCCGCAAGCATTGCTAGATGCAATATCGGCGTCGTTTGGGCAAGTGATATTTTCGACGAAATCAACGATTTTCTTAAACTCATAATAGGGAAAGAGCTTCCCGAAACGGCGGTCTACCCTCTGCCCTAAGCCTTATATAGCAAATGTTGCTAAAGTCAATATAAACTTTCGACCTAACATGGGTTGATTGTCGGAAGAAAAAATGAAACAAAATCTTAAAAAGATCGCTTTGAATATTTTTTATCCGCTTGCCGCGTTCGCGCTAATTGTGACAATTTGGGCGATTGCGGCGGCGGCGGCAAAAAAGCCGATTATTTTCCCCGAGCCCAAGAGCGTGTTTACATCGTTTTTCCAGCTTTTGGGCGGCGGCGGATTTTGGGCGGCGGCTCTCAACACGCTTGCGCGTTCGGCGCTCAGCTTCGTCATTGCCTTTGTTGCCGCACTTGCGCTCGCTTTTTTAGGCGCGCTTTTTAACCCCGTCCACAAGCTTTTCGCGCCCATAGTCACCGTGCTCCGCGCCGCGCCCACAATGGCGGTCATTTTGCTGTCCATTCTCTGGCTTGACTACGACGAATCGCCGGTGCTGATTGGCTTTTTAATCGCTTTCCCTCTTCTCTATTCCGCGGCATACGGCGCGGTGACATCGGTTGATGAGTCCCTTTTGGAAATGGCCAATGTCTTTAAAGTGCCCGTCAAGGACAAAATAGCCTGCATATATTTCCCCTCCGCCGCGCCTGCAATAATGGACGCGGCCGCAAGCACGCTTTCCTTGACCGTCAAGGTGGTAATCGCCGCCGAAGTGCTCGCTCAAACCAAGGTCAGCATCGGCCTCGAGATGCAAAGGAGCAATATGCTGTTCGACATCCCCGCCCTCCTCGCCTGGACGGTTGCGACTATTGCATTCTGCTTTATTTTGGAGTTCTTAATCTTGGTGATTAAAAGACTTATTACAAGCATCCGATTCAAAGTTTATTTGGAGGCGGAAAATGGTTGAGCTTAAAAATATTAATAAAAGTTTCAGCGAGAAAAAGCTATTTTTCGATTTCAACCTAACCTTTGAAAGCGGTAAAATCACCTGCGTGTTGGGCGCTTCGGGCAGTGGCAAAACCACCCTTTTAAATATCATCGCAGGGTTGACCGAGTTTCAAGGAAGTTGCCTCAAAGACGGGGGCGACATTTCATATATTTTTCAAAAAGACCGTTTAATACCGCGCGTTTCGGTCTATAAAAACCTAGATTTGTCAATAAAGAGCAAAATTAAAGATAAGACCGAAAGGAAAAAAGCGATAGCCGACATCTTAAAAAGAGTGGAGCTGCCGGATACAATCAACGACATACCGCAAGAGCTTTCCGGCGGCGAACAGCAGCGCATTTCGATGGCGCGGGGCTTTCTTTTCCCCGCCGAAATTCTTCTTATGGACGAGCCTTTCAAGGAATTGGATATTGCCTTAAAAAGCCGCCTCGTCAAGCTCTTTTGCAGTCTTTACGACGCCTTTCCGAGAACAGTGGTATTTGTGACACACGATATCTACGAGGCCTTGCTTCTCGCCGACCGCATAATCGTAATATCCGGCGCGCCCGCTAAAATCGTATTAGATGAAAAAATCGAGCTTCCCCGCGCCGAGCGCGACGCGTTCGGCACCGAATTGGACGTCATCAAGAAGCAGCTTGCCAAAGCGCTCGCCGGATAATCTTTTTGCCTACCACCTAATAATAGCGGCTAATTGACCATTAATTACACCTTACTTAAAAAAAAAGGCCAAGTCTTGAGACTTGGCTTTTTTCTTTTGCATTTCGTTAATCTAAGCGATTTTTTTATCCGCCGGCAGCTCGCGGCCTCGGCAGAGAGTAGTATGAGGCTTGCCGATAAATTGGGCGCCGTGCGGCTTTTTATTGCCGAAGCTAAGGCAGCCGCTGACAATCGACACGAATATGACGGAGGAGCCCAGCCAGAAATAGAGCGTAGGCTTGCTGTAACCGAGGGCAATCGAAAACACCATCGCGAACACTATCTCGAGAGCGGCTATAAGCGAAACCACTTGAGCCTTGAGCTTGGTCTGGACAAAAGTCTGAGCTAGGAAAGCCAGCCCAGATGCCAGCACGCCCAGCACGATAAACCCGCCCAGCATATAGGGTATTTCGATATAGCGGTAGGAATCTATCTCAAAGGCGAGGGATGCGGCCATGGCTAATACCGATATCGTAATCATTTGAAACAGCGTGAAATTGATGCTGTCCATGGATGGCGAAAACTTCTCCAGGAGTAAGAATTGCGCGGCGAAGAAAATGGCGCCGGCAATCGTCAGGATATCGCCAACGTTGACGGCGAGGTTTTGGTTCCAAACTTCGAAAAAGATAAGCATGCCGATGATGCAAATGACGCCGTCCACGATGGGCTTTAAGGCAGCCTTCTTGCTTCCGAACATCTTAAACAGCGGTATCAGCAGGACGTAAATGCCGGTGAGCAGACTGTTTTTATCGGGGCTGGTGTAGAGAAGCCCAAAGGTTTGAAGCGCAAAAGCCACAAAAATGACGGCGCCGAGCAGCGTCCCTTTGGCGACTTCGGGTTTTTTGATTTTAACGCCCTTGTTTTTAAACAAGGATAAAATGAACATTGTGAGCGCGCCGAAAGCAAACCTTCCCGCGATCAATAAAAAGACGGGCGTTTTGTGCTCCAAAACTATTTTATTTAATGGAAAAGAGGCGCCCCAAATAACAGTGACCGCAACAAACAACAGAATATATATTAACGTTTTCTTCTCAAAAGTTTTTCCGTTGAGCATAACATTTTTCCTTTGCATAGCTATTATATACAAGTATATAACTTTTGTAAACCGCTTTCGCACCGCTGAGAAAACGCCGCATACCGTCGCATAAACGATTGCATAATGCATATTTATTCGCATTAAACCGGCTAACCGTGCAAAAACTCGAATAAAGCGATTTAACAAAAATATTTAACCAATCCCCCGCGCATATTTATGCCGAGAAAACAGAAAATAAAATTTTTTTAACTATAAAAAAATTTTCGAAACTGTAAATTAGTTAAGCGAACACCGCTCATAAATGCACCCAAAAGCGGATCGCTCCCGCATGGGAGCGACCCTTGAGCATAACACATGCCCTAGTCTTTAGATTATACAGCACAATTTCAATCCACGCTCCCCACGCGGGGAGCGACCGTCCGGGTCGTCCGGTCTCTTCTTCCGATAGCTATTTCAATCCACGCTCCCCACGCGGGGAGCGACGTCAATGTAATAATTAGGCACGGCGAAATAGACCATTTCAATCCACGCTCCTTACGCGGGGAGCGACACAGATAGCCGTTGTCCTGTAACCATTTAGCCGATTTCAATCCACGCTCCCCACGCGGGGAGCGACTGTTGTCGTTGCAGTCCGCGACCGTAAAGCCGGAATTTCAATCCACGCTCCCCACGCGGGGAGCGACCCCGATTTTGTAAATATTTCAGGCGTTTGCGCTTTATTTCAATCCACGCTCCCCACGCGGGGAGCGACGCTGACTTCTTTTTTATATCAGCGTATGATCGCATTTCAATCCACGCTCCCCACGCGGGGAGCGACGACGGAAATGTTTATGTTTGCCGCGAACTGACACATTTCAATCCACGCTCCCCACGCGGGGAGCGACCCCATTTTTGGACGGATTTTCGAGGGGAAGATAGATTTCAATCCACGCTCCCCACGCGGGGAGCGACTGCGTGTCGTCAATCGTTAAGAATACATTGCCCGTATTTCAATCCACGCTCCCCACGCGGGGAGCGACGTTTGTCGGCTTCTTTCTGCCCGAGTGTGTCGCATTTCAATCCACGCTCCCCACGCGGGGAGCGACTAATCGTGGTCAGGTCTTTCTTTTATAATCGTTATTTCAATCCACGCTCCCCACGCGGGGAGCGACGACGGAAATGTTTATGTTTGCCGCGAACTGACACATTTCAATCCACGCTTCCCACGCGGGGAGCGACCCGTCCAGACTTTCAAAAAGCGGACGCATAAACTCATTTCAATCCACGCTCCCCACGCGGGGAGCGACAATATTGTCGATATAATCAAGCTCATCGGGATTCGATTTCAATCCACGCTCCCCACGCGGGGAGCGACTTTTTGCTGACCGTAACCAATATCTGACGTGTCAAATTTCAATCCACGCTTCCCACGCGGGGAGCGACCACTTGATATTATTATATTACGCAAGCATTGCTTATTTCAATCCACGCTCCCCACGCGGGGAGCGACGAGTGAGTTTACACGTAGATGCCGTTTTGTCTATATTTCAATCCACGCTCCCCACGCGGGGAGCGACCCTATAGCAGTTGTAACCGACGCCGATGTCAATATTTCAATCCACGCTCCCCACGCGGGGAGCGACTCCTTGTCGTCAAGGGTTATTTTAGCGATGAGATTATTTCAATCCACGCTCCCCACGCGGGGAGCGACCCGACGTCGGCGGCAAGATCGTCGACGCGTGGGAATTTCAATCCACGCTCCCCACGCGGGGAGCGACCACGGCTTGCCCGATTTCGATACCTGCAATTCGGCATTTCAATCCACGCTCCCCACGCGGGGAGCGACACGGCTACAACGAGTTATGCAGAGGGTTCGAGCGATTTCAATCCACGCTCCCCACGCGGGGAGCGACTATTGCGGGCAT
>DAOTKC010000025.1:0-9365 GCA_035449045.1 Eubacteriales bacterium | reverse complement strand
AAATATAGTCCCAATATTAACCATTTCAATCCACGCTCCCCACGCGGGGAGCGACTAACCGTAGCAAAATTCAATAATTCGTCGCGGCATTTCAATCCACGCTCCCCACGCGGGGAGCGACTGACGGGATTAACCGCAAACCACACAGGCATAATATTTCAATCCACGCTCCCCACGCGGGGAGCGACATTGCGGGCATAAATATAGTCCCAATATTAACCATTTCAATCCACGCTCCCCACGCGGGGAGCGACAAAATAACTTGCAGCATTATTATTTCCCCCTATCATTTCAATCCACGCTCCCCACGCGGGGAGCGACTGGCGGCAGTATTCGTTAGTGAGGTTACCGCCGATATTTCAATCCACGCTCCCCACGCGGGGAGCGACCAGCAACGCGCGCGGATTTGGTCGGTTGTGTTCGATTTCAATCCACGCTCCCCACGCGGGGAGCGACACTTTTTTGACGACTTCGGACGATGTTGGCTGGATTTCAATCCACGCTCCCCACGCGGGGAGCGACAGTTGCGTTTTTTTCGCACCCTGCTCCATCCTTATTTCAATCCACGCTCCCCACGCGGGGAGCGACTTAAATTTTTAGGTAATTGCCTAACCCCATACTATTTCAATCCACGCTCCCCACGCGGGGAGCGACGCCAATTGTCACAAGATTTGGGAGTACGATTGTAATTTCAATCCACGCTCCCCACGCGGGGAGCGACGCGGTCTTTATATCCGCGTCCTCGCAATAATGAATTTCAATCCACGCTCCCCACGCGGGGAGCGACGTACGCTGTGGTTGCTTTTTCGGCACAATATCGATTTCAATCCACGCTCCCCACGCGGGGAGCGACTTTCAAACAGCTGCGTTCAATCCGTGCGGTTATATTTCAATCCACGCTCCCCACGCGGGGAGCGACTTTATTAACCTTGCAAAAACTCGGTCTTGGCTATATTTCAATCCACGCTCCCCACGCGGGGAGCGACGTACGCTCTAAAATTGTTTCTGTTCGCTTTATATATTTCAATCCACGCTCCCCACGCGGGGAGCGACTGCAAATTTTAGTAAAAGAAGGTTAATTTGCAATAAGTTTAGCATTATTTAGTTGTTAATGCCACCACTGTATTAAATTTTTCGCGATATTATTATAAAAGCGTCAAATTTTAGGTGCGAACCTATTTCGGGACAAATGTTTGTATTAATTTCGCACATGAATCAAACAATGAGCGTGCCTTCAATCGGAATGCTCGGCTTAGTCCCATAGTGTTCGATTTTTGTGTTATATTTGGTTCCTAAATTATAAAATCTCAAACTGTCCTCCTCTTCTTTTATAATTTTTTTCAGTTCAGCCTTTAACGCGACGAACTGGCTCCAATCCACTATGCATTCAAAGACGGAATTTTGCACTCTCTGGCCGAAAGCGAGACATTTCTTTGCGACTTGATTTAAGCGCCGTCTGCCTTCCTTTGTTTCGGTTGAAACATCATAAGTTATTAAAACCAGCATATCCCCTCAATTATAACCCAACATTACTGCATTGCTATAAAATTTTGAATCATTTCCATAAAAACGGCGGATATTCCTCCAAATCGCCTCTTATCATTCTCGCTAGAAGCAACGCCTGAACATGCGGCACTAAGCCCCATTCGATTTTTTCTTGAATATAAGGATGAGTGATAACTTCGCGCTTTTTATTCTGCCACGAATTAAGGAAGCTCTTTCTTGCATCGTCGCTCAAGGTAACGGCGCCGCTTTCGGATACCAAAAAATGAGAGGCGTTAACTTCGCCCCTATTTATTAGCGACAGCACAAACCTATCGGCAAAAACGCATCTCAGTTCCTCCATGATGTCGAGCGCAAGTGATGCTCTGCCCGGCCTGTCTCTATGCAAAAATCCGACATAAGCGTCCAAGCCAACGACCTCAAGCGCGTTTCTGCAGTCCGCCGCCAGCAAAACATAGGCAAAAGAAAGCAAAGCGTTTACGGCGTCGGTGGGCGGCCTTTTATTGCGGTTAACAAATATAAAATAGTCTTTGTTTTTTAGGATAAGCTCGTTAAAAACTCTGAAATAGCCTTGCGCGGCGTTGCCCTCGATTGCGCGGAGAATCTCTAAATTATCGCACCGCAAAGTCTCTCTCATGGCGCTTGAGATTTGAGCCGAGGCCTCCTTCAAAGCCGCGACGTCGACAACTTCAAAGTGGTCGCGGACCGCCCTTTCAAGCCCCCATTTGGCGTTGTGCAGTTTGCCGAAAATAAAATTGCGCGCAACTAAAGCGCTTCGCTCCTCGCTGTCGGAAATGCGGTATTGTTCTTTCCTTAAAACGACATTGCCTTTGCTCTCGCCGATTATGGTTGCCAAAAACTTGCCGTTTTCAGTAAGAAACGTCAAAGCTATGTTCCTTTTGGCGCATTCCGCCATCAATGCGGGGCTAGCACCCGTATAACCAAAGTGCACTATCCCCTGTAAATTGTGGAGTGGAACGCGCAAAACAATCTCGGTGTTTTCTTTTATAAGAACCGATTCGTTTTCCAGCGCAAGATAGGCGTCGGGGCGGACGACATATAAAACGTTAAGGAGTTTCTTCATCATCCAATCCCGATATAATGTATTCTTGCACGGCTTTGCTTTTTTTAAAAACGGCGGGCAAACATGCGTCTTTGAGCGAACAGGCGTCACAGCTTTTTGTATATACGGCTTTCGGCGTATATCTTCTCGCAAAATACATATGCATTTCGGACATCGCGGCGGCGACTCTATCGCGCAACTCTTGTGTAAAAACTATCTCTTTTCTTCTCTTGGGCTGCCCGTAATAGAGAGCGCCTGCGGGAATGTGACAGCAGAGCATCTCTTCAAGGCAAATCGCCTGGGCGCAGAGCTGCATTTCGTCGGCGTAAATCGACAAACCGTCGCCCCTTTTATACTCTATCGGATAGGGAAGCCACTTGCCGTCGTATTTATTCAGTTTAACACCATCATCGGACTTATGAAATTCGACGACATCGCATTCGCCCGAAATGCCGAGCGCCCTCGAAGATATTTTGAGGGCGCGGAAGATGACTAAATCGCCTCTCTTTTCAAACGAGTTACCATCGTGAACCCTATTATGCAAAACACGTCCGCTGGCAGTAAGAAAACTCTCTTCCCAAATATTTTCAACATGAATAAGCGCCCACTGCCTGGGACAAAAAGTGAAATGCTGAATGCCCGAGAGTAGCAGATAGTCATCCTCCGAATATTCTACAAGTGTAGTATTCAAATTACCTCGGGAACCAAACCTTCGAGCGGCTCGACGGTCACATTCCCGTTTTTATCGACCTTTACGCTTTTGTGAACCTTGGCGGAAGAATATTGGCCGGATTTACTATTATGTTTAAACCAAATGACTTTTTCCACTACCATAGACCCGCTTGGACGCGCCGAGGATTCGTCACCCTCAAAGAGAGAAATGAGCGCCTCTTTGATTTTTTCGGCATCGGCGTCGGAAAAACCTGTCCTTTCTGCAAGTTGCGGACTGATGCTGCCGTATGTAACATACACAGCTTTATTAACCCGATGCTTTGCCCCCATCGTATCGGAAGATTTTTTGCCGTCTTCCGTAGTCTCGCTATTGACCGACTTAGTGATTTGTATTGATTCTACTAGGACCGGCTCAAGCGAAAAAGCTGATTGTATTGTTACGGGTCCGCGGATTCCGATAGATACTTGTTCAACTCCATCGCCCTTTTTGAAGGCAAACACTTGCCCAAAAGCGCGAACATCAAACCATTCTTTGCACACTTCTGCGGAAATATCGCTCTTTTGCTTGCCTTTAATAAATTCATTAAATCGATCAGACAAAGATTTTTTGCCGTCGTCGCAACGTTCGTCCATTTGCACGAATATTTTTTCGCCGAAATCCTGAAGCCTGTTTCTCAATTTTCGTTTTAAGCAAACGTCGGATACTTCTCCAAATCCGTCACTTGTCGTCCTAGGTCTGTTACCACCAAGCGGATCGCCGTTGGGATTCGCATTTTTCACCGTAAAGACTACGGCAAAATCGATTTTGTTATTCATCATTTTTATTATCCTCCTCTTGACCTTTTTTGTTTGATTTTATCAGTGCGCGGTTTTGCGCTGAATAACCTAATAGATATAACGGGGAAAGCGGGCTGTTGTCCTCAAAGTCGCCCGACTTAAAAAGCTCCATCACTTCATCAATTTTCGTTTGATAATAACCCGCGCCTGACAATTGAATTCTATAAGGCAAAATTTGATTATAAATAATTCCCCAAGTGTGATGCGGTTTAATTGAAAATGCGTTCATCAATCTAAGCGCATTTGTCACACGCTGGTTTGACTTGTCTGCTTTAAAAAGCGCAGTTTGCTCTAATCTGTCAGCGATAGCAAGTAATCTCCCGTAGAGATAGTCCCTATCGCGGCGTTGTTCTTCGAGTTCCATGGAAATTTCCTCCTTATTCTTTTCCTTTTTATAATATTTTCTAATTAATGCACACGAAATTCTGACAGCTCGATCCCAGTCATTAGGAACGAATGAGTTGTTTTTGTCGATAAAAATTAACGGTTGCGAGGCACGGGACACTGCCGTCTCTATCAGGTTTTTAGGTAATGAGAAGTTGCCGAACATGCATTCGAGTAATTGTTTTCTAAAGTTCTTTTTTAAAAGTTTATATGAATCATCTTCTTTTCCGCCTTTCGGTTTTCCGTATGTGGCAAACATAATATCGTCGAATGAAGGCGCTCCGATATACTCAAAACGTTTTGTTATTTCTTTGCCACTATCAGACGACTCTTTTAACCAAGTTCTTAAAAAGTAAGAAGTTTCGTTGTGCCAATTGACAATACTTTCGAGATAGTCGTTTTCCGACAACTCCTGATAAAATGTCAATCCCATTCTTCCGGTTGTCGCAGCATCGAAGATTGCTATGCATATCTTACGCAAATGCGTAGTTATGCTTTCGGTTTTGCCATAACCTTGTAAATATTGCTTGAGTTTCTTTGAGTAGTCGGCATAGACTTCTGTTTCCGCAAGTAAGAGCATTTCAGCTTCAGTCTTATCGGACTTTAGACTTGAAAAAATATTAAATGAGTCTCTATATGGTATTACCGGCGGTTCTATGTCGCTGTCTATTGACCAGATAACAATCGTTTGTGTATCAGTATTATGGCCATAATTATTGATGAGCCATCTTAGAGTTTGATGCATTCTTTGAGACTGGGCATAATCAATAATTACCGCCTCATCTTTATCTGCAAATCTTCCGCGAAAAGTCAAACCGCTGAAATCGTTACAAGATAATAATTTTGCATTCCCGGTTGCCGGGTTTATGTTTTTTGGATGTTGTGCGGCAATGCACTCTAAAGGCTTTCCGCTTAGATAATCAAATATCTCCCCGCTTTGTGATTGCATGCAGAAATTAGTAAAATCTGCCCAAGACTCTCTTAACTTTTTATCTTCCCATACATTCGGCGACAAATCATCCTGTAATTCAATTCGAAATCGAATGCCTAACTTTCTGATTTTTTCTTTGTTCGGTGTCTTGTCGTCACTATCTTCGTTCAACTCGGTATTTCTGAAAATCTGTTTTTCTGTTAAGTCAGCAAGCATGGTCTTTTTGCTCACATATTCGTAAATAGCAGATAGTTTTAATTTCGCGGCACCGAATGCGGCATCATGCCATTTTTTAAGTTGATTCAAATAACCATTTAGTTTTTCATCATTTAAGCCACTTACGTAATCAAGCTGATCACAGAGAGGGTGCGCCGCAACGCCGGACGAGCGTCCGGCTGACGAATCAGTGCATGGTATGATAATCGGCAGCTCTTTATTATCGCGCCTAGCGTCTAAAAAATTCCCGCTACCGTCTAAAGTGATGCAAATATGGGATTTAAACAAGGTGTGAAAAATTGGGAGAAAAGTCTTTCGCTCATTAATTTCACCATTGTTACCGATTCGCACTATCCCGATAGCATCTTTACACTTTTCATATGTTTGTAGCAAATTTTGAAAAAGCCCCATTAGTTTTCCTCCGCATCGGCGATTATCATATTCGCATCTATATTAAATGCTTTTACACTCACATTGTCCCGGATTTCCCTATATTTTATTTCTTCTCCATTTGGCGGCGGAAAGATGATGATGCCGTCTTGCATCTTGCATTCAAAAAATCTTACGCCGAATTTTCCTCCCCCAATCTCGTCAGGATAATTAAAACCATGAAATATGAAACCAAAATTCAGTTCTCCGTAATCGTCATAATATCCTTCACCGTCGCCGAATTTTGAGGGCGCGACATAACCTTGACATTCTCTGGTTCCTAAGAAAATGTCGCGCTTTCCGCCTTTTTCAAGCATTCGCTTTGCAATATTATGATGCTTGTTTTCGTCTCTGTCTTGAGCGAGATTGAGACGATTTTCGTTCCATTCAAAGTGAGCTAAAACTTGATACCTAACGTCTTTTAAATATGTATAAAACGCGAGTTCATTCCCACCGCTAAGCTTTATAGGTCGTATTCCTTTACCTTCGGTTTGGATTTTATTCAGAATTCTTACTGAGTCAATATACCAAATAAAAGTCGGCTTCCAATACACCGATTCCAAAATTCCTTTCAATGCTTGATATGTCGGGACTTGATAGGTAAATTTTTCACCGCCCACACGCGTGACGGGATCTGAGAACAGCGCGTAATCTCCATAGACTTCAAGTTCAACCGAATTTCGTTTAACAATAATGTTTTTAAGAATGTCTTCTTTCATAATTTCCTCCCCATTTGTTGAAACTTTGACTTGACAACTATCCAAATAATATGTCAATTTAATTTACCATACTCTTTTTGTAATTTCTACTAACAAATTAAATTTTGGGAGATGTTTTTGGGACAAAAGCCGATTTTTGAATCGTAAAAGTTTTCATTTATTATTCTTATATGCGATTCTTCATCTAAAAAATCAAGGGCGCCGCACTCAGATAAATTTTCAATCTCCCATCCATATAGAGATATGCTGTATTTTTCAAGTTGCCTTATTATATTTATTTTTTCGCGCGTCACAATGTTTTTCGGCAACTTTTTATATTTTTCTATTAAGCCCGCCGCTTCGCCGTATTGCGCTATTACTGATTCGGCAAATTTATCGATAACCGCAAAATTCTCGTCGGCACTGCGAAATGCTTGAGATATAATAACAAGACAGTCTTTTCCATATTTATTCCAATAATTGATTTTGCCGTAAGAGTTATCCGATAGCATTAAGTATAAAAATTTGCCTTCGCCGGTAGTATAGTCCATTTCATGCTTTCGCTGAACAAAGTTATATGTATAAAACTTGTCAATCAAAACTTTATCGAGCAAGTCGGCTTCCGGATTTTCACGTATAATCCTATTCGTATTTTCCCGTCCGATCTTAATCTCGTTAAGTTTGTCTAAATTCTCATCGGTTAAAGGTGCGATATAGACGGGTTGAGGGTCGATACTTTCTCCGCTTCGATTGCATCTTCCGGCCGCCTGAGCCATCGAATCAAGCCCGGCAATCGCGCGCACAACCGAATTAAATGAAATATCGACTCCGGCTTCAATTAGTTGCGTCGCAATGCATATAATCTTTAATTTTTTTTTGAGACCGTCATTTATTTCTTCAAAAATATCCGCTCTGTGTTTTGAGCACATAGCTGTGCTTAAATGATATATTTTGAATTCTTTTGCCGTGTCCAAGTTGGATATTTTTATGAAGGCATCTCTTGCGGATTTCTTTGTGTTCAAAATTGCCAGACAGTTCCCTTTTTCGGCCGCTAATGCATAAACAAAATTTGATAAATTATCTATATTATAAATATCTGCAACCTTCACGACAGTTCGATTTAGCCGACTGAATGCGTTCATATCATATCCGATTAAATCGGGATTTGGTGGCAGTAATAAGTTTTTTCTTACCGTTTTTTCCAATGGAGGCTGAGTTGCGGAGCATAATAGGACAGTCGAATTACACATCTTCGATAAGAAAGAAACTACTTCATTGAACAAATGTATTGCTTTTACCGGAAGCGATTGTATCTCGTCAAAAATAATCACCGAATCTGACATATTGTGAAACTTTCTAAGCTCGCTTCCACGCGCCGACATAACTGATTCGAGAAATTGAACCATGGTAGTAATTATAATGGGATTATCCCATCTTTCGGTGGCAAGTTTTCTCAGATTATCCTCTTCTTCATCATCGGGAGGAATAATATTTGAATGATGTTCGAAAAGTATATCATTATTATCGCCCAAATCCAATATTGATTTTATGTTTTTTGACGTTTGCTCAATAATGGAAAGGTAAGGTATGACATAAATAATTCGCTTTTTTTGTTTTTCATTGCAATGATGCAGCGCAAATCGTAAAGATGAAAAAGTCTTTCCGCCGCCCGTAGGCACAAAGAGTCGATATATTCCCGTTTCTTTGCATGCTGCAGCTTTGCACTTATCTGAAATTTCGCCGCGGATTCTATCTATATCTCTGCAACTACTTAACTTCGCTATATTTGTTTCGAAAACA
This sequence comes from Eubacteriales bacterium, assembly GCA_035449045.1. Taxonomy (GTDB): domain Bacteria; phylum Bacillota; class Clostridia; order Christensenellales; family CAG-917; genus DAOTKC01. The sequence goes on along the minus strand of DAOTKC010000025.1, from coordinate 832 downwards.
TTGATAAGGTTCTCCCATTCGGGCAACGTGTCTTTAAAAGCGTTATCACTGCCGAATATATAGGCATCCAAGCGATCGGCATCAATAAGGCACGAATAAATGAATTTAACAAATAAACCAAGAGCAAAAAATGCCGAAGCCTGATTACTATAAGTGCTTTTAATTTTTTGAATAACCGCAGCGATTTCATTTTCGGCTTTGATAAATAATTCTTCTACTTCATTTGGAACTGTGATATCGATATTATTAAGCATTTCGGCGTAATTTAATTTGGCTTCATCTTTGCGTTTAATAAAATCCGTAAAGACTTCGTCGCCTGAAATATCGCAACCGTCGGAAAGCCCGCTGTGGTGAGAAACAATGACCATAGCGAGAATTTCTCTAAGTAATTCGGTTTGCGGTGTGAAATTATGTAATAATGAAAAAATTGCGCCTTGAAGAGAATGGGGTACGCTTCCGCGCTGCCCTCCCTTCATTAAATAATTTTGAAAATCTCGAGTAGCTTTTCCGATGTCGTGCAAAAGCCCTGCAAGCTTAGCAACACTTTTGGAGCCGATATTTGAGGCAAAATCGCCAGCATAATCACCGACTTTCTCCAAATGATCGTTTAGCGTCTGATAGCTAATTCCGATACTCTCTACATCAACTTTTCTGGCTAAAAAATCACCGCTGAAAAACATATTCTTTCCCCTCCTCTTAAGCGCCTAGAATATCAATTTTGAATTGAAATTTAATCTATCTTGCGAAAGGGCATTTCCCGACCGCCATATTTAATTCATCTTACTTTATTAGACACAGATAATAATTTATATTGTTAATCTTTAGATTCTTT
>DAOTKC010000024.1:0-22167 GCA_035449045.1 Eubacteriales bacterium | reverse complement strand
CGCTCTTGCTGTCCTCGATAAATTTGACAAAGACGGTTTCGGGCTCGCCCGCATCGTTGAGCTTTACGCCCGAATACTCGATGATATAGCTTCCCTTGAGGCGCACCGTTCCGCCCGGTTTGAGACGGTAATACTTAGGCGGCGGATTTAGCGAAAAGTCCTCTTTTTCGATGAAAATCTCTCTCGAAAAGCTTGAGAAGTAGCTCCCTTCCTCCGGCTTTTGGGGGTTGTTCATAAGCTCGCACTGCTCGGTTTTGCCTTCGGGATAGTTTTCGATTACCACTCTGAGCGGCTCCTTGACCACCATCCTTCTTGCCGCCGTTTCGTTTAAGACCTCGCGGACGGCGTGCTCCAGCATCTTGATGTCTACCTCGGAATTGGCCTTGGCGACGCCGATTTTATTGCAGAACTCGCGGATGGCCTCGGGCGGATAGCCGCGTTCGCGCATGCCCCTGACGGTGGACAGCCGCGGGTCGTCCCAGCCGCGGACAACCTTTTCGTCGACGAGCTGTTTTATAAACCGCTTGCTCATGATGGTGCGCGAGAGGTTTAGCCTCGCGAACTCGATTTGGCGCGGCCGCGGATTAAAGCCGCAATGCTCGGTGATGAAGTCGTAGAGCGGGCGGTGGTCCTCGAACTCAAGCGAGCAGCAGGAATGCGTCACGCCCTCGACGGCGTCCTCGATGGGGTGGGCGAAGTCATACATGGGATATATAATCCATTTATTGCCGGTGTTGTGATGCTCCGTCCTAACTATTCTATACAGCACGGGGTCGCGCATATTCATGTTGGGCGACGCCATATCGATTTTGGCGCGAAGCACCATCTCGCCGTCGGCATAGTGACCGTCGCGCATCTTATAGAACAGGTCGAGGTTTTCTTCAACGCTGCGGTTTCTGTAGGGGCTTTCTTTGCCCGGCTCGGTCAGCGTGCCGCGCGTGTTTTTAATCTCCTCGGCCGAAAGGTTGCAGACATAAGCCAGCCCCTTTTTAATGAGAGTGACGGCACAGTCGAACATGACGTCGAAATAGTCGGAGGCAAAGAGCAGCCTGTCCCACTCGTAGCCCAGCCATCTGATATCCTCCTGAATGGATTTGACGTATTCCGCGCTCTCTTTGACGGGATTGGTGTCGTCGAAGCGGAGATTGCACTCGCCGCCGTATTTTGCCTTTATGCCGAAATTGATGGAGACCGCCTTGGCGTGCCCGATGTGAAGGTAGCCGTTGGGCTCGGGCGGAAAGCGCGTCACTATTTTTTTATGCTTGCCCGACCTTAGGTCTTCGTCGATGATTTCCTCGATAAAGTTAGCCGGCTTGGGAAGGTTGTCTAAATCCATAAAAACCTCGATTTTTGTTTTGGTTTAGTGTTCTGTATTTTCATTATGGCAAAAAATGTCGTTTTATGTTGCAAAATGTCGTGATAAAGTCCTTGTTCCGCTTATAAAGGCACTAGCCGCCGCAGACCGAGGGGAAGACTATTTCGTTGCCGCGCGCATGCATTCCGCCGCCCTCTTTTTTAAACCCGAACTTAAAAAACCGCTCGTCGAATCGCCGAATCGCCACGGTTGCGTCCGTCAAGCTCAGTTTATAGAGAATGGCGCGCAGGAAAAAATCGGCCTCGCCGGATTCGCCCTCGGGCTTGATTTCTTCCAAAAAAGCCGTTTCGCCGTCAAAGGAGAGCCGCGCCGCGCCCGCTATTTCGCCGTCGGAAAAAAGCAATACCGAAATACCGCGCGGCGGACACGATAGCCCGAATTTGCGGTAGGCCTTTTCTAACATTTCGGCGTCTTTTTCAAGTTTTATTTCCAGCATTCTTTATCTGTGCGCAATATGTTTCGGTTTTTTTCGGGCTTAGAATTATTCGCTCATCCGGCCGTAAAGATTTACCTCGAAATTATTTGCGATTATCCCCTCAAATTTGGGGGACTTTAAACTTTCAAATATTTTCTCGGGTTTTAACTTTTCAATATCTTATGAAGCTTTCTTCTGATGGATTGAAGCTTGTTGTCGACGCCTTTGACGGTCAACTTAAGCGCCCCCGCGATTTCGGCGTAGCTCTTGCCCTCGAGATAGAGAGAAAGCGCCCTGATTTCCTCTTCGCCCAGCGCGAGATTGATTTTTTGCGAGCTTTCCAAGCTGTCTTCTTCGGCAATCATAAGCTCGACGGGCTCGGCGAAAGTCAAATCGCAGACGGTTTCCGTAAGCGCCACCGAATCGTTTAGCGGGCGGTGCTTTTTTCGGTTGGCGGCGCGGACGGCGTCAAATATACCGCGCTTGATGAGGACGGCGGCGTAGGTGGCAAAGGATGCGTTTTTCTCGGGGCAATATTCGCGCACCGCCTTGGCAAGCGCTATCATTCCCTCCTGCGCCAGGTCTTCGGGCCCGCCGCCCGCGATAAAATAGCGGCGCGCCAGCCGCGCCGTAAGCGGCTTGTAGCGGTTGAGAAGCTCGGATTCGGCGGCCTTGTCGCCCGCCTTCGCCCTTATAAGCAATTCCTCGTCAGTTGCTTTTTTGTCCTGAACGCTTTCTGTCACGCCTTTTCCCTTCTTTCGATTGTTTTGGCTTAGTTTTTTAGCTTTTAACGGTTGAATTTTTATCACAACCGACTTAGCGCTTTTAATGTTTGCCTAGCTTCTTCTTTGTCGTGCGGCTTCGTAAAGCGCTATTCCCGCCGCGACCGAGGCATTGAGGCTGGACACCTTGCCCGACTGGGGAATGGTGACGATTTCGTCGGAGAGCTCGCGCGTCAGCCTTTTTACGCCCTCGCCCTCGCCGCCCGCGACTATGGCGCAACCGCACTTAAAATCGGCCGAATAAAGAGGCTTTCCGTCCAAATCGGCGGTGTAAATTTTAATAAACCGCTCCTTAAGTTCTCTTATGGCGTCGTTTATGTTATTCGCTTTGACGACGGGAAGATGCGCCGCAGCGCCCGCCGAAGCGCGCACCGCCGCCTCGGTCATGAGCGCGCCGCCCCGCTTTGCTATTATCACTCCGTGTGCGCCCAGGCATTCCGCCGAGCGCACCACCGCGCCTAAATTCATGGGGTCCTGAACGCCGTCTAAAATCACAATCAAGGGCTCCTCGCCTCGCTCTTTGGCGCAGTTTAAAACCTCGGCAAGTTCGGCGTATTTAAATTCGGTCGTCTCGAGGATGACGCCCTGATGCTTTTTGCCGCCGCTGAGCTTATCCAGCACCTCTTTATTTAAAAAGGCCACCTTGGCGCCCTTGCCGCGTGCGAGCGAAATAATTTCGCTCACTTCGCGCTCAAATACGCCCTTCTGCACCGAAAGCTTTTCGGCGGTGGCGTCGGACAGTAGCGTTTCTTTAACGGCGTTCTTGCCGCTTATCAGCATTTTTTGCCCTCCCGAGTGTGCGCTTTTTTTGATGTCTATCGCTTTTATCCGCTGTTAATAAAGGTCTATTATTTTTTTGGCTCGCTATCGTTTGCCGCGGGGGCGGAGATTAGCTCCAAAATAAATTTTAGCCGCTCGTTCTGTCCCGTTATATAAAGATAGCCTATGACGGCCTCGAGGCCGGTGGCGCGGCGGTATTCCAAAAGTTCGGCGTGCTTGGCCGCCGTGTTGAGCTTGCTGTTTCTGGCGCGGCGGTAAATCGCCTCTTCCTCTTCCGTCAACAGCGGTTTGAGCGCCTCCAAGGCGGCCGACTGATGCACAGCGCTTATCTCGGCCGAGGCTTCCCTGTGGAGCGCGGCCGTCTTTTTGTCGGAGGCGAGCGCAAGCCTGCTTCTGACAAAGAGCGTGTGGACGCTGTCGCCAATAAAGGCAAGCACCAGCGGGTTAATATTGTGCGCGCGCGCTTTATCGACGGCGCCCGGGAATACGGGGGTGTTGTCCATAAACTACCAACGGTTTAATAATTATAATTCATAGACTTGAGTTTGGCAACCGTATATTATATATATTGAATCCGGGGCAGGCAATATATATATTGACATCCGTCGGCGGAAGAATGTATAATAACTTAAATATACATAGATATTTTTTTGCGCGAGGGCGCGCATTTGCATTTGCAGAGGGAATTAAACTAAAACGAGAGGTGGCCCGATGAAAGCTAAAAAATTCGATATCAAACTGATAATAATGATGGTGCTGATGCTCCTTGCGGCCTCGCTTTTAGCGTCCTGCGGGTTGGTCTACGTTCCGCTCAAGTCTATTTCCTTCAACGAAAGCGGCGGCGTCGATATTTTTGTGGGACAAAGCTATAAGCTGGCGCCCGTCATGACTCCTTCCAATGCAAAATATGAGCTTACATATTCCTCGAGCGACACAAGCATAGTGTCGGTTTCAAGCGTCGGCTTGGTGAAAGGCCTCAAGGCGGGCACGGCGACGGTGACGGTGTCGGCGGCAAAGACCAACGTTTCGGCAACGATTCAAATCCGCGTCGGCTACGACCGCCTGCGCTCGGCAAAGCTCACCGGCACCAACTGCGTCCAGTATTTTAACGAAATCACTTCTCACCGGCCGGTAACGGCCACCGTTTCCATAAACGGGCCCGACTACACCGACGGTAACTTCACTTACGAATGGTTCTATTACTCGGGCGAAGCCGTCAGGGGCTATCTCACCAAAGCCGAGACCGATGCCTTCGAAGTTCCCGACGATATCTCGCCGATTGCCAAGACCGCCGCGGTGGAAACATTCGTATTTCCCGAAAAGAACTACATCTTCAATAAAATTATCGTCAGAGTCACCGAAAAGGACGCGGCCGAACCCGTATCGGTGTGGACGAACGTCTTGACGTTCGGTATCTATTCCGAGATGAGCGAGGTGCAGATAGAGATTCCCGCCGACATCGAAGGGAACTTTTTGCCCGAGACCAATTTTGAAAACTCGACGAGCCTAGAATTCCCCGCCATCGCCCAGCACGGCGCCACGGTGCATATCGAAGCGAGCTGGCACGCCAACGCCAACGAGGACCCCGAAATCCGCTGGGGCTACCTCTATAAGGCGGCCATCGATGACCCATGGGGGCCGCAGCACAATATTTTGGGCCAAAACGGCAAAAAGCTAAGCTTTTTTGTCGATAAGATGGGCTTTTACGAGATAACTGCGCAGGTCGACGGCATAGGCTCGCTGAATTACATTCGTTTCTCGACACGTGCCGCCGACGTCGCCGAGGTGGAACTCGCGGCATCGGCAGGCGGCGTCAATCTCTCGACCTCGACGCCGATACTCCAGCAGAGCTCCGAGCCCTTCGAGGTCACCTTCACGGTCAGCTGGAACTCGGCATATTCCGGCACCGACAAGCCCATCGAATGGTATGTCAACGACGTTTTGAGACCGGGTCAGACCGGCACCGAATTTAAGTTCACGCCGCCTTCGGGCACCGTTGCCGACTACACGGTAAAGGCCGTCGTCAAAAACAGCGCAGCCGATCCTTCCGGCATCGCCGCAACCGCTCTCATCCGTGTGCTCGCCCACTATAACGCCATCGAGAGGCTGACGCTGACGCCCGACGACACCGCCAAGCTCGAGCAGTTCCAGCGCGACACTCCTTACGCTGCTTCGACCATCACCGCCACGCTCTCGCCCGACGCCAACATCAACCCGCTCGCCCAGATTACTTGGTATGTCAACGGCGAGGTCAAGCAGACTTCACCCGCGAAGACTTATACCTTTACGCCCGTGGGCACCGACCACGGCGAGTTCGAGGTTTACGCCGTCGTCGACAACGTCAAATCGAATTCGCTGACTTACTGCCTTGTCAACAACAACGAACACAACGAAATTCTGCGCGCCCGTATTGCCGCTAAATTCGTTTGGAACGGCGTCGTGTCCAACCACTGGATTACCACGGACGAGGAGTTTATAACGCTGGTCGGCTACGTCCTTGCGACGAGAAGCGAAACGAGAAACATCTCCTTCGGCGGCAGCCTTTACAACATCCATATTCCGGCGAGGGAAACCGAGTTCGACGCCTTAAAGAGGGCCGCTCTCGACTACTACGACGAGTCGGGCTCCTACATCATTACGATGAGCCCGGCGGGCGACACCATAGCCTGCGCGCCCGAAACCATCAATTTCCCCGTCGGTCCCTCGGCGTCCTACGACTCGACGGCGGCAGGCGCCGAAACCACATTGGCTCAAATCCGCATGGCGAACGCAAGTTACGGCACCGTTTACGACGCCGACCGCACCCTCTTTATCGACGACACATCTCTTCCCGTCTATCCCGAGAACTTGACGTCCTCCAACATGCTCTATAAGGTGGTGAGTTGGGGCTACCGTCCCGCCTTCGCGAGCGATGCCGCGGGCACGGCGCTTGCCGCTCTCTACGAGGAAGCGCGCACCGTGCTCAAGACGATAGTGACCGACGGCATGACCGCCTATCAAAAGACGCTCGCCATTTACGATTGGATAATCGAGGAAACGGAATACGACTGGGACCTCTCGCGCGTCGGCATACATTATCCCGCCACCGAGCATTGGCAGGATTCAACCGACGATTGGGACACCGGAAAGCTCGGCCCGCTTTCCAACTATACCGCCTTCACCGAATGGCTGGTAGCCAACACCGCGCCCAACGCCGAAGCCGATTTGAATGAATATATTACTTCGGGCACCATCCCCGCAAGCGCCGAAACGCGGCAAAATATCGCCAAGTTTTACGACCGTCAGCGGCTTAAATACTCGATGCAGTTCTCGGGATTCTATCTCGAGGGCGTCTTTAACGACGGGCTCGCCGTCTGCGACGGCCGCTCCAAGGCCTTCACGCTGCTTTGCGCCATGGAGGGCATAACTTCGGTGCGTGTAATAGGCGAGGGCGGCGGCGGACGCCACGCCTGGAACAAGGTGCTCATAGATATCGACCCCTCCGACTACACGCCGGTTATGAAATGGTATCTCGTCGACACGACTTGGGACGACGTCAAGCTTTCGCGCGAAGGAGTGGACAGCGAATACCTTCTCCATTCCAACTTCCTGATTTCCGACGATGAAGCCGCGCAAAGCGAGGACGATTTGGGCTATCCCGAGGCGGAGACCTCATCCGAGCTCTTTTACTATCAGCAACACCTCTTCAGCACGGGCGGCTATACTTACAGCATTTATATCACCGAACAGGCGGCAATATACGGCGCCGTCGCCTTCCTCAAGGCAAAGGCTATTGAGCTGGGCGAGCCCGTCTATATGGAAGTTTACTTCTACGCGCCCTTGGACATAAACACCATGGTTTCCTCGGCTCTCTCCGCCGCCTCCGCAAGCGGCACGGGCTTTGTGGTCACCGGCACCCGCATCTGCATTCTTTACATCACGGGCTAATACACCTTTCAATAATCAGCAATAAAAAACGCGCGAATTTCGCGCGTTTTTTAATCCCCATTGAATGCGAGCATTCACCGGGGGCCCCATATTAACGAAAAAGAGTTTTGCGGGTAATATATTTTGTAATAGTAGAGCGGGCGGGTATAAGGCGTTTATTCGCGCCCATTACGCCGCGCCCCTACAAAAAGCGGCGGAGGGTGGAGACGTCGGATTGATAGGTGTTTATGAGCTCATGCGCCAGCTCGGGCACCTGTTCGCCGTCCTCCTCCATCTCGTTGATGATTCCCGTCAGGTCGTTTATGCCCATGTTATTGCCCTCGATGAGCATTTGAGCGATATTACGGTTGCTCTTGTCGAGAAGCGTGTTCATCTTGATGGCGCCGCGGAGCATCGTCTTTTCAAAGAAATTGGCGTCCACATCGCGGTCGTCGCCCTCAAGCTCGGCCACCGCCTTGTCCTTGATGTCGCAGAGCCGCGCGCGCTGGGAGAGAATGACCTGCTTTAGTTCCTCGTCCTTTACGCTCGTCTTAATGCTGTCGATGGCGTCTATGCCGATGTTTGCGTTTTTGGCTATTTCCTTTATGATATGCATACTAAGCCTCCTTTTTGTGCTTAGTATGTTTAAAATTAAGCCTAAATATGCCAAAAAATAAAATCGTCCCAAAAGGGGCGAAAGGCTATTCTTTATCGGTTATGTCCGCGTCTGCGGAAGCGGCCTCGGCGTCCGTCTGCTCTCGCCGCGAACCGACATCGGCCTTCTCCCGCTTGCTCGCTTCGGAAAGGCCGATGACCGAAATTATGACGACGGCGGCGGTCAGAAGAATGCTCATGCCGCCGAACAAAATCTCCACCCACTTCTCGACGTCGACAAACCAAAACGTCAAAAGCAGCACGTCGGTCAGCGCTAGTAGAAGCCACGTCAAAAACACAAGTTTTTTATTTTGGAGCATTTTTACCCCCTGATTGAGCCGCGCTCAAAAACCTTCTTTCACGAAAAACCGCTCCTTATCACGCATTTTGCGAACGGTTCCGCGCCTATGAGCAATTTGGTAATTTCTTCTAACAGTATAGCAAAACTAGATGGTGATTTTATTATCAAGCGAGGCAATCAGTATGCCGCGCTTAATTCCGTAGTCCAGTGCCATGCCGGCGTAGCCCTGCCCCTCTTTTGCGGCCTTGGGCGGGAAGCGCATCGCTTTCAGCGTTTCGGCAATCAGCTCGGCGCGATTCATGGCGCCGTTTTTCTCCAGAACGGCCTTCGCCGCGGCCACAAACTCGGCGGGGTGGATTTCTTCGGCGGCGCGCTTGCCCGTCTCCTCGTTCCTCATGCGGTAGCTGTCGAAAGTAGGCACATCGTAATACAAAAACTCCGAGCTCAAAAACCTTTCGAGAGTGCCCGAGAAGCTGTCCCCTAAGATTTTTAAAAGGCTTGCGGTTGCCTTGGCGTTTGCCTTGGTAATATTATAAACGGCGTAAAGCCTTTTTAAAAGGAGCGGCTTTGCTATCGGCTGCTCGGCATTTATGACGGCCTCGATTTTTTGTGCCGCCGCCGCCTCGTTTTTGGCGTTTAAAAGATAGTCGGGGCCGGCCTTTGCAAGCGGCCGGACGGGATAGGCTTTATATTCCTTTTTATAGCGCGCGTCGGGCTCCGCCTTAGCCTTTCCTTCTCTCTGCGCCTTCAGCTTTTCAAGGTGCGCCTTGACCTTCTTTATCTCGCGCTTGGGGTTTTGCAAAAAGTTGGTCGTCCACATGCGATAGACGTTCCAGCCCAGCTGCTTTAGGATTTTAACTTCGGAAACGAAGCGGTCACGGACGCTCTTTACCTCGCAGGCTTCCTTGCTGTCGCAAAGAATGGCTAAAACATAGCGGCCGGGATCTAAGGAATCCTCTACCGCGACGTCGATTTTAAAGACGCCGGCGCCCACCGAGGGACGGCACCGCACTCCCTCCTTTTTGAGCTCGGCGGCGATAAAGTCGCCTATGGCGCCTTCCTCTGATTTTATTTCGGCGGCGTCGAGCGCCAGCATCGTCTTGCCCTTTTCGGCAAACTCCAAAAACGCCTTGAGTCCGAACACGCCCTTGGACGAGGTCTTGCTCAAGTCAATCATATCGGCAGTTATCGAGGAAAACAGGTGCATCTCGCTTTTGGCGCGCGTTATAGCGACGTTTAACCGCCTGAAGCCGCCCTGCTGATTGAGCGGGCCGAAGTTGAGCGACAGGCGGGAATATTTGTCCGGGCCGTAGCCCACCGAGAAGAAGATTATGTCGCGCTCGTCGCCCTGCACGTTTTCGAGATTTTTGACAAAAAGCGGCTCCGGCCCAAAGTAGGCGCGCGCCTCTAATCCCGCCGAGGCTATGGCGGCGGCGAGCTTGTCCTCGATGAGCGCCTGCTGGGCGCTGTTGAAAGTCACTATCCCTATGCTTTGCGCCGAGGCGGAGTCGGAGAGTTTGGCTATGACGGCTTCGACGAGCGCCGAGGCCTCCTCCTCGTTGGTCTTGTTGCCGCCGCGGTCGTAGACGCCCTCGACGTAGTGGAAGAATACCTTGCTCTCGAGGTCGTTGGGCGAGGGGAAGGTCAGCAGCTTGTTCTGATAATACATGGCGTTTGAGAAAGCGATAAGGCTCTCGTGCTTGCTCCGATAGTGCCAGAGCAACCGCCTTTCGGCAAGACCTGCCGCTATCGCATCGTCCAGAATGCTGTCGAGGTCCTCGTCCTCGGGGTTGTCGGGGTCGGCGTAGTCCGACATAAAGAAGGAGGTCGGCGGCAGTTGGTTCTCGTCGCCGACGATGACGGTGATGTTGCCCCTCGCGATGGCGCCCACCGCTTCCGCGGTAGGAACCTGCGACGCCTCGTCGAAGACGACGAGGTCGAACTTGTCAGCGTCAAAATCAAGATATTGCGCCGCCGAAACCGGACTCATCAGCATGCACGGCGCGGCGCGCTTCAAAATCTTGGGGATTTCGGAGAACAGCTTTCTTAGTGTTATCCCCTTCATGCGACTCTTAACGGCGCGGGCGAGAGTTAGTTTTTCAAGCGCCACCTTCTCTTCATCGCCATCCGAAAGCCGCTCGATAAGTTTGTGGTAAACTTCCTTTTTGGTGAGCTCCAAAAACTCGTCGGACAGCCGTTTAAACCGCTCGATGAGCTCCTCGAGGGATGCCGAGGAAAACTCGGCAAGCTTTTCGTCGAGCGCTATCTCGCCTTCGACGAAATTTTTATAGACGTTCTTTTTAAAACAGCGGATGAGGTCGTCGCCCTTGAGCCTGCCCTCGGAGAGCGCCTTGACGGCAAAGGACATTCCGGCGTCGGCGCATTCACGGGAAAGCACGTTAAACTTGACCCAAGCGGGCAAAAGATAGAGCGCGTCGGACATGGCGTCCAGTTTTTTGCTCATGAACTCAAAGTAGTCGTCCTCTATCTCGTTCAGCGCGCCCTGAAAATTAAAAAGCTCAACGAAGGCCGCCTCGGTTTCGCCCAGCGAGCGGTAGGCCGCCGCGAATTTCTTCAGCGCGTCGTAGGTCTTGTGCTCGGCTATCTCTTTCACCGCCGAGTCGAAGGATGCGCGGTCAAAGTCGGTGTAGACGTTTTCGGCGAGGCGATACATGACGTCGAACGCCTCGATGATTTTTATGACGCGCGGCGCGTCTATGCCGCCCAGCGCGGGAAGGGCGCGGGAGAGCTCTTGCGATTTTTCGGAAAGGGCGCGGCCGTAGCGCTGAAGCAACAAAAGCAAACGCAAATAATAATCCGACTTGAATTTGTCGAGCGGCTTTCTTGCTTCACGGCGGAGGCGGCGCATCACATAATTTAAGTATTTATCGCTCTTGCCGCCCGAAAACTCCAAATCGGCTTGGAGCATGTCGTAGTTTATGTTGTCGGGAAGCCCCTTAAACTCGGCATTGTAACGCTCGGCAACCTGACCGTATTTTGCCGCTATTTCTTTGTAGGAGGCAAGAATGGAGAGAATTTCTCCCGTGTTGGGTTGCGTCAACACCGGCGTTATGTCGTTGCCCGCCTCAAATAAAATCCGCGACAGCTTGTAAAGGTCGTCGAGCCGCTTTTTGCTGAGCGTTCGAACCTTGGCGCCGAACACCGAGAGGCAGAGGTCTGCGGACTTTCTGACGTAGGCGAGCTCCTCTAAGTAAAGCTTTAAGAAAACCTCGGCACGGGCGCGGATGCCTGCGCTGTATTTGGTGAGATTGGCGTTCTTGAAGGGCGACTTTCTGACGTCGCCGAACTCGCCCGCCGCTGCGGCAAGCTCGGAAAGCTTGCTCTCGAAGCTCTCAAACAGCGTGCCGTTAAGCTTTTCGTAGAAAGAGGCGTCGATTTCGAGAAGGTCGGGCGCGTTTTGATATTCCAGATATTTGACGGCGCCCTCGTAGACCGATATTCCCAGCTTGCGTTGCTTGTGAATGGCGTCGGCCGTCTCCGAAATGTTGAGCGCCAGCGCCGAGAGCTCGCCCGCGCGCTTTAAGAACATGGGGGTTTCGGCGGCGTCGGCAAGCTTGAGCGTTGCCATCAGCCGCTCGGCGACGTCGAGCTTATCGGCCTTGCTGCTATGCAACTCAAGGCAGAAATCGGCTATGCCTATTTCCTCCAGCCTGCTTTTGACAACCGACAACGCGGCGGCCTTTTCGGCGACAAAAAGCACCCGCCTTCCGCGGGCAAGAGAGCAGGCAATCATGTTGGTTATCGTCTGCGATTTGCCGGTGCCGGGCGGGCCGTGCAGCACGAAGCTCTTTTTGGAGCAGTCGACGATGGCGGCAAACTGCGAGCTGTCGGCGTTTATCGGCAAATAGACCTTGTCGCTGGTGTAGACGCTGTCGGGATTGACGGCGGAATCCAAGCTTCCCTCGCTCAATCCTCCGCCCTCCAAAATAGCCTTGACGACGGAATTCTTTTTAATCTCGTCGATATGGTTTTTGAGGTCGTGCCAAAGCATATAGCGCGAGAAGGTGAGGGATGCCAGATAAGCGTCGCGCGTTATGCTCCAGCCCTCAAACGCCAAAACTTCGCTCTTAATCCGCGCCAAAATTTCGTCGGTGTCGTCGGCGGCAAGCTCGGCAAGCCCGCGAATATCCAGCCCGAATTCCTGCTTTAAATACTCGAGCAGCGTGGTATTGACGCTTATATCGTCCTCTCTCAGCGCAAGCTTGAAGCCCCGCGAGGGTAAATCCCGCTTAAGCGTAACGGGACAAAGAATTATCGGAGCGTAGTGCGGCCGCTTTTTATCCTCTTTTTCAAACCATTTCAAAAAGCCCAGCGCCAGATAGAGCGAGGACGCGCCCGTCTCCTCGGTGAAAGTGCGGTCCTTTCGGTAGAGCGCCGTCAGCGCGGCGGAAAGCGTCTTTTGGTCCAAAAAGCTTCTCAGCCTGTCGTTTTTTAACTCCACCTCGAAGAGGGTGGACACAGGCGGGCGCGTAAGGTCGGTTTCATATTTTTGAATGCCCGATAAAAGCTTACCTAGCTCCTGCGGCGCTTCGGCAACGGCGAGGGCGCGCTTTTCCTTGAGCGCGTCGGAAACCTTCTTGAGTCCGGACACCAAAAGCCGAACCGCGGCGGCGTCTTTGAAGTTAAGAAGCGAATTTTTTAAGGAAAGGTCGAGCAACCGCCGCTCCCACTGCTTTTCGCGGCTTCCCGCCACCCTCAAATCCTTGCCGGCGAAGGTCTTTACGGCCTCGGGCAGGTGCGAGGTGTCGTAGGTCTCGGGAGGAATCACCCGATAGCCCTGACGCGTCTTTACGCGTTGGGGCAGCGGCGCTACGCCGCCTGCCCGGGCGCGTTTGACGTCCAGCGCAAAATCCAGCCGTCTCGAATCCGACAGCGCCTGAACGGCGGCTTCCTCGGCGGAGGAAAAGCGGGTGGCATAGCCGTTGAAAAGGTTTTTGACGTCGAAGAGGGCGATTTCGTTGACGCCCTCGCCCATGCGGCGGAGAAGCTCGGCGGCATCGGTGGTTACCGAGTCGTTGAGGCTCTTGTCAACCAGCCAAAGCCCGCCCAAAACAAAGCCTTCGCCGACGGCGACGATGGGGTTTAACCCCGCCGCCCTGATTGCCGAGGCGTAAAAGAGGGCGGCCTCGAGCGGTGTGGCCTTGCCCGCCGACATAATTTCGCGGTGGTCGGAAATGAGATGGGGCTGGGAGATAACTTTACTCGGCAGTTCGTCGAATGCAAGCTCCTGCACAGCCGAAAAAACGGCGGCGCCGAAGTAGCGCGCCTCGTTGTTGTCGAGCTTTTTATAGCCCGATGAAGTGTCGAGCGCGACGTTCCATTTTTTGAGCGTCAGCTCGGCCGATTTTAAAATTTTCTGGGCGAGGGGCGAAAGGTCGGGAACGAATGCGGCCAAAAGCTCGGCCTCCTGCGCCGCGCCGCAATATTCGTTATAGCCCAAAAGCCTGACGGGAAGCGCGAGGGAAGCGAGAATTTTTCCGCCCGCTCTTATTTCGATTTTGACTTCGGAAGACGCCGACTCGTCCAAAGTAGCGAAAAATGAGGGCGAAAGCTCGGGCGCGACGTCGAAATTGACGGTAGTTTTGGCGGGAAGGACGCCGCCCCTAATGGAAAACGGCAGCGTAAAATCGGATTCCGCCTTAATTTCTACCTCGGATATCGCCTCGTCGCGCGTGTTTCTGACGTAAAACCGCCGAAAAAGCGGCCTTGCGCTCGCGTAATGCGCGTAGCCTATCATTGGCACGACCGCGATTTCTAATTTCAACGTCGATTTTTCAACAGGTTTTTCCATAATCTATCGAATTTATGCTATCACAAAAGACACCGAAATGCAATAAATATTAAAAAACGGATATTTAATTATTTGTTGTTTAATACCGCAAGAAAATGCCGAGGTGCCTCGATTTGAAGCATTTTGTCAAGCCTCAAAAAATAAAATAATATTGATTTTTTTATTAATCGGTGCTATAATTTTTTATAATCAAGTTCTTAAAGGAGATTATACTATGGCTTACGTGATAAGCGATGAATGCATTTCTTGCGGCAGCTGCGCCGACACCTGTCCCGTCGGAGCGATATCCGAGGGCGACGGAAAATTTGAAATTGACCCCGAGCTTTGCGTGGAATGCGGCGCCTGCGCCGACGTCTGCCCCGTTTCCGCGATAAGTAAGTGACGAGCTCTTCGGCGGTTACATATCACATTTAGATTACACTCGGCAAACAAACCAAAAGCGGGTTCTTTTGATTTACTTCAAAAACCCGCTTTTTGTATGGTTTTCAATGTAATTAAATAAGGTTAAACCGATAAATATCTTTTATTAGACGGTTGCTTGCGGTAGCTTTTCTCCTTATTTTTTACAGTTTTAGTGCGTTTTGTTTTATTTTTATTCGAATTTTAATATCTTTACTCAAGCTGATTATTTAAATAAAAGTAAAAATTACTTCTAATGCGGAATCGGAAAAATAGATGCGGGGCAAGGCTCGTCGAGGAGGCGGCGGGAGTTTATTGCAATAAATGACTCCCTCACGACGACGACAGCTAACACGGCCCTGCGCCATTTGCGTAATTCCGTCCTTTAATTGCCGCGTATTTTTTTAAAGGCGTTGTTGATGGCGTCGCGTTCGGCTTGGGGCAGCGAGTCGAGGTAGTTTTTCATCTCGGTGGTGAGTTTTTTAACGAAGTCGGCATCGGAGAGCGAGGTTATCGCCGAAAGCGGCTCGTCCTTGCCGTTTAATGACAGAAGATTTTGGAAAAGAAGTGACACTTTCATCTTGCTCGCCGAGCATTTGTAGATTGTCATATATCTTTCAAGCTTTTTAGCGGGTAAATTGGAAACAATCGGTTTTTTGGAAATATAGGTCTCGTAAAGCTCTATATAGTCGTCGGTCAAAGCGTCGTAAATATCCTTGGCCGCAGACGTTGCGGCGTTTTCCTCGGTGTTGTAGGCCATGGGATAGGGCGGGTCGGTGGGCTCGCCCCATTCGGGCGACATCGAGCCCTCGTTAAGCGTGTTAAAACCCAGCGTCGTTCCGTTTTCGATGGCGTTGACGAAGAAATGGCGCGGCGCCGCGCTCTTTGCGCGGGGGGTGTCCGTGGAAGCGTAGTAAGCCAGCCCCGACACCACGGGCAACGCGAGGACGGCAATCAAAATCATGAATTTCGGCATGTTGTTCTCCTTAAATCAAATTCTTTTGTAGTATTTCATTCAAAACCGAAAATATAACGCCATTGCGCATTCAAAATTTTACTTTCGGCATTTAGTTTTCAAACCCGAGCCAAAAAAATTATTCGTTGACTTTTTCAGACACCGAATGTATAATATGGAAATATTGAGGCAAAACCGAAAAAAGCGGCGAATTTAAACCGTTTTCACGGTTTTTTCTTTAAAATCGGATGAGGCGGGCGGTTTCGCCCTGCTTTTTGCTTTGGGAGGAAATGAATATGAGTGCGGTATATTTAACGAAAGAGGGTTACGACGCATTGTCAAAGAGGCTGGACTATCTGATGGCGCACGGGCGCAAGGAAGTCGCCGAGAAAATAAAAATTGCGCGCGAGTTCGGCGATTTGAGCGAAAACGCCGAATACGAGGCCGCCAAAGAGGAACAGGGCTTCATCGAAAAAGAGATACGCGAGATTTCCGAAAAGCTGCGCCAAGCAATCATAATCGACGACGAAAACCTTGACAACGCCGTCGTCGCCGTCGGCAGCACGGTGACGATTTACGACCGCGAATTCGGCGAACAGCTCGATTACCGCATAGTGGGCACCTCGGAGGCCGATCACACCGCCGGCCTCATCAGCAACGAATCGCCGCTGGGCAAGGCGCTCATCGGCAAGAAAAAACACGATATCATCCACGTTCAAACGCCTTCGGGCTGCAAGCTGGAGTTCGAGATAATCAAAATCGGAAACTAGTAAACTTCGTTTCCTAAAAAAATTATAAGTTTAAAAAATTCAGGACATAGTTAAAGAATGGAAGAAAACGGCATTTTTATTTCCGACGACGAGTTAAACGAGATAATCCGCGTCCGGCGTCTCAAGCTCGCCGAGCTCAAGGCGGCGGGCGCCGATCCTTTTGAAATCGTCAAGTTCGATAAGGATACTTTAAGCTCGGACATTATTTCGACATACCCCGCGTTCGAGGGGCACACCGTCAAAATTGCGGGAAGACTTATTTCCAAGCGCGTCATGGGCAAGGCCTCCTTCGGCCATATTCTGGACGGCGAAGGAAGCATTCAGGTTTATTTTCGGCGCGATGATTTGGGCGAGGAAGCCTACGAGACCTTCAAAAGATACGACATCGGCGATATTTTAGGTGTTAAGGGCTTTGTGTTTACCACAAAACTCGGCGAAATCACCGTTCACGCCCAAAAGGTGGAGCTTCTTTCTAAGTCGCTACTGCCCCTTCCCGAAAAATTCCACGGCCTCAAGGACGCCGATTTAAGATACCGCCAGCGCTACGTCGACCTCATCGCCAACCCCGAGGTCAAGGACGTCTTTGTAAAGAGGAGCCGCATTATAAGAGCGGTCAGAGAATATTTGGACGGCAGCGGCTTTATTGAGGTCGATACGCCCGTTTTAAACACCGTGGCGGGCGGCGCTTCGGCGCGTCCCTTCATCACTCATCACAACACGCTCGACATCGACATGTTCCTCCGCATCGCGCCCGAGCTCTACTTAAAGCGCCTGATTGTCGGCGGCTTCGAGAAAGTCTACGAGATGGGCAGGCTTTTCAGAAACGAGGGCATGGACACCAAGCACAATCCCGAATTTACCACCGTCGAGCTCTACGAGGCCTACACCGACTACAACGGCATGATGGAGCTGACCGAAGGCCTTTTCAGGTATGTTGCCGAAAAGGTGCTGGGAACTTACGAGATAAGCTATCAGGGACGGCCGCTCTCGCTCGCCGCGCCTTGGAGAAGGCTCACCATGGCGGACGCCGTCAAGGATTATCTCGGCATCGATTTTATGAATTTAACGCCCGAGGATGCGATAGCTCAAACTAAGGCGGCGGGCGTCAAGCTGGAAGGCGAGGTAAGCTGGGGCAGGGCGCTCTACGAAGCCTTTGACCAAAAGGTCGAAGAACACCTTTGGGAGCCCACCTTTATCATCGACTACCCCGTCGAGGTCTCGCCTCTCGCCAAAAGAAAGCCCTCCGACAAGCGTTTGACCGAGCGCTTCGAGCTTTTCATCACGGCAAGAGAGCTTGCCAACGCCTTCTCCGAGCTCAACGACCCCATCGACCAGCGCGAACGGTTTATGGAGCAGGCGGCGGCGCGTGCCAAGGGCGACGAGGAAGCGCAGATGGCCGACGACGACTTTGTGACGGCGCTGGAATACGGCATGCCGCCGACGGGCGGGCTGGGGATAGGCATCGACCGCCTCGTCATGCTTTTGACCGACCAGTCCTCTATCCGCGACGTTTTGCTCTTCCCCACCATGAAGCCACTGAAATAACTCGGTTCAAACCGCCGCACCGCGGCGGTTTTTTCTTATCGGGCCTATCTCTTTGGGGGGCAATGTTTTTTATCCCGATTCAAACAAATTGAATATATTGTATCAAGGTTTTTTTAACTTGGTTTAGTCGATTTTTTTGGGGTGCGCCGGACAAAAAAATAACCAAAAAATTTATTATTTTTAGGTTATAAAAACAGTTTACAACGGTAGTATAAATAAATATAATATATCCGGATTATAAAATAGGCGGTTTTTGTATGGGAAAATATAAAAAGTGCCCGCGCTGCGACCTCAACTGGATTAAAGATGAGGACGAGCTCTGCGACGTTTGCAAGGCGGAACTTAAAATAGGCGGAATCAGCCTTTTGGAATTCGACGAGGAAGAAGAGGAACTCGAGAAAATCTGTCCCGTCTGCAAAATCAACTACATCGCCGAGGACGAAGAAATCTGCGCGCAATGCCGCGCCGAAAAGGGCGCGCTCTTAAAGGCGCAGGAAAAGGACGACGAGGTTGAGGAAACCGTTTGGAAGGACGACGAGGAAGAGTTTTTGGAAGCTCCCGACGATGAAGCCGAGCTGTCGCTTGAAGAACTCGGCGAAGAGGAACTTCAGGAGGAAGAGGAACTCGAAAAGAGCGACGACTTCGACGATTCCCTGCTTGATTTCGACGACTTCGAAGGCGAGAGCGAGGACGCCGCCGACGACAATTGACAATTAATAAGTTTATGCCTTTAAGCCCCGCCTTGCGGGGCTTTTTTTGTTCCGATTTTAGGCGCGAGAAAGCCCGCGGCTTGCCGCGGGCGGAAAAAGGCTTTCTAAAAATTGTTTATGCGCCTTCCAAAAGCATTTTGTCGGCGACCAGCGCAATAAACTCGCCGTTGGTCGGCTTTTCGTTGGGCGAGTAGACGTTGACGCCGAAAATGCTGTTGATGTTTTCGATTTTGCCTCGGTTCCACGCAACCTCGATGGCATGGCGGATGGCGCGCTCGACCTTGCTGGCGCTGGTGTCGAACTGCTCCGCTATCGAAGGATAGAGCCGTTTTGTGATTGCGTTTATGATTTCGGGGGATTTGACGGCCATTTTGATGGCCTCTCTTAAGAATTGATAGCCCTTGATGTGGGCGGGAATGCCGACGGAAATGAAGATGTTTGCTATTTTTTCATCGAGTGACTTAATCTGCGGTTGTCGGGTAGGGGATTTTTGCTGGGGCTCGTAGGCCGAAGCGCGGTTCATCCGTGAAACCGGCTCTGCCTGAAGGACGAAATCCAGCATGCTTTCGCGCAGTGCGGCGGGATTGACGGGCTTGGCGAAATAGTGCGAGGCTCCCATCCTAAGCGCTTTGCTGATGAACCCGTCGCCGGTGAGCTGCGACATCATGATGACGATGGGCCGGTTTTCCCGAAATTCCAGGTCGAGCTGTGCAAGCACGCCGAATCCGTCAAGCTCGGGCATAACTATGTCCAAAACTAAAAACTTGGGGCCGTATCGCTCTACGGCATCGAGGGCGTCCAACCCATTGGCTGCGGTTGCCACAACTTCGAATTCTTCATCGTTCTGGAAGTATTTTTGGAGTGAGCAGGAAAACTCAAGGTTATCATCAGCAATGAGGATGGATTTTTTTGACATAAAAAGCCCCCAAACAAGGATGAGATGACCTTATTATATCACCTAATCCAACGAATTCAAACATTTTTGAACAAAAATAATCAATAATTTTGTTCAAAAATATCATTTTATTGAGAATTATGGCCTAATGTGGCGGGGAGTAAAAAAGTCTTTACCTTACAAATTAAATATAAGCGCCCTTATAGCGGGGAAACATGTTTAGGCGCAAAAAAAAGATAGGAGCTTTAGTAAAGCCCCTATCTTGCGGCAGATTCATAATACGCCTATCTAAGCGACTTGTCGTAAGGTATGCCCTCGGCCTTGGGCGCGAGCGAGCGGCGGCTGGTGAAGGCGAGCACTATCATGGTGACTATATAGGGTAACATGAGATAGATATACTCGCTCGACTTGACTCCCGAAAACGAGGGCAAAAAGGGTATGTTTTGCGACATCGGGCCGATGATTTTGAAAAAGGCGAAAAGCAGCGCGGCGCCGGCTATCCTGAGAGGTTTCCAGTTGCCGAAAATCATGACGGCGAGGGCGAGGAAGCCGTAGCCCGACACGCCGGACTGGAAGCCCGAGCCAACCGCTATCGTGAACGCCAGACCGCCTATTCCGCCCAAAAAGCCCGATATGGCGACGCCTGCATATCTCATCTTATAGACGTTGACGCCCACGCTGTCGGCCGCCTGTGGATGCTCGCCGCAGGCGCGGAGGCGAAGGCCGAATCTAGTTTTGTAAAGCACAACCGCCGCGATCACTATAATCGCTATCGCGATCGGCGTGGTGAGATAGAAGCTTTTAAAGGCAAAGCGCTCGAAAAAGGAGGGTGCCGAACTCGCGGCAAAGCCGAAGTCCGCCTGAGTTATCTTTATCCATGTCGGAATATAGATGGTTGTCTGCCCCGAACCCTGAATCGCCCAGCTTACCACTATGGCGAGGGCGGGCGCCAGCATATTGAGGGAGGTGCCGCTTATCGTCTGGTCCGCCTTTAAATTGACGGAGGCGAACGCCAAAAACAGTGAGAAGACTATGCCCGAAATTCCCGCGAGCAGTATCGCCAAAAACATGGTGAGCTGCGGCATACCGGGCGCCCAACTGCCTTTTGCAACCGCGCTCAAAAACAAGCATCCGACGAGCGCGCCGATAATCATGATTCCCTCGAGGGCGATGTTGACAATGCCGCTCCGCTCGGAAAACATACCGCCCAGCGCCACTAAAATCAGAGGGACGGCAAAAAGTATCGTTCCGCTTAAAATATCGGCAAAGACGTTCATAGCGCTTCCTCCCCGTCCGTTGTCGTATTGTCATTTTCGGCCGACATATCGATATTAGGCTCTCCGCTCGGCCGCCGCGACGCCGTATATTCTTCCTCTCCCGCTTCCTCGCGGTTTTTCAAAACCGCGTCGGGAAGAATGCCGCGGCCTGTTTCTCCCGGCGCGAGGTCGGTGGGCTCGAGCGGCACGCCGTTTTCGGGAGCGGCGGCGATAAATTCCGCGCCGTTTTCGGGGGCGGCGGCGACTGCCTCAACGCCGTTGGTTTCAAGAGCGGCCTCCCGCTCTCTTTTCTTGCGTGCGGCAAGCTTTTCAAGTCCCGTTTTCACAAGTAGCGACAGCGCGCTGACGTAGATGATGGCGGCGCTTATGATGTCCACTATTTCTTTGGTGAACTCGGGCTGCATCGCCTCGCCGCCCACAAAAATATAGGAGATGAATATGCCCGAGAAGATGACGGCGATGGGATTGGACGCGCCGAGTAGGGCTACCGGTATGCCGTTGAAGCCCGTAGCAAGGAGCGATTTGGTCAAGACATATTCGGCGACTCCCGAAAGGAAATATATTCCGCCGCCCAATCCTGCGAGCGCGCCCGAAATCGTCATCGACAAAATGATGCTTCGGCCCGACTTGATGCCGGCGTAGCGCGCGGCGTGCTTATTGAGCCCGCACGCCTTGAGCTCATAGCCGAAAGTCGTCTTTTGGAGAATGACGTAGATTATTATGGCGGCGATAATGGCAAAAAATATGCCGATATTCATATAGTTGGAGCCTAACAGCTTATCAAGGCCCCATTTCGGAATGATGGCGTCGGGGTTGGCAACCGCCAGCCGCGCCGTCCGCTCGGCGCCGCTCGGTCCATAGTAGCTCCCCAGCATTTCGGGAACATTGTTTATGACCAGATTGACCAGAAACAGCCCTATCCAGTTGAACATAATGGAGGTTATAACCTCATTGACATTTAAAAGCGCTTTAAAAAGACCGGGAATGGCGCCCCATGCCGCGCCGCCCAAAATGGCTAAAATCAGGCAGGCCCACCACGGGAATTTCCACGACAGCGCCGCAAGAAGGGCGAACATTGCGCCCACGGTATATTGGCCGGTGGCGCCGATATTAAAGAGGCCGGTCTTAAAGGCGAAGGCCACGGCAAGGCCGGTCATAATGAGCGGCGCCGCTTGATAGAGCACCTTGGCGAATTTGTCGGGGTTTGCGGCGCCCGTAACCAAAATCTTAGTAAACGCGGGCAGCGCACGGCCGGCGTCCAGGCAAAGCAGAACGATGAGACCGAAAACAAGCCCGATTACTATCGAAAGCACCGAGGCCGTCACGCTGGCCGCGCCCGGCTTTTGCAAAAACGCTTTGACAGCTTTGGCGCCACCGCCTCGCAAATTAAGACCTACGTTATCCTTAGTTTTTCTCATGCTGCCTCCGCGCTCCCGACATATAGAGCCCCAGTTCCTCGGGCGTGGTGGTTTTGGGATCGAGCTCGGCGACTATCTCGCCCTCATACATAACTAAAATTCTGTCGGGCACGCTCAATACCTCGTCGAGTTCCAGCGACACCAAGAGCACGGCGCGCCCCGAGTCGCGGTGG
>DAOTKC010000023.1:0-24278 GCA_035449045.1 Eubacteriales bacterium | reverse complement strand
TTCAGTTCGAGAATGCGCAAAACCGCTTATTTAATCAGCTGAATACAAAGACGCTTTCGCCTTTTATCCCCGATGATAAAAGGCTTGCCGTCATTGCGGCGGGCGCCCTTGCCGAATATTTTTTGGAGACGCAAAAGCGCTCGCTCAGCCACATCAACAAGATTAAATTCATTTCCGAAAACGAATATATGCCGCTCGATGCCAACACTAGGCGCAATCTCGAGCTGTTTGAGTCGCTGCGCGACCGCAAAAAGCAGTTTTCGCTGCTCGGCATAATCGACAAGACGCGCACCAATCCCGGCGCAAGGTGCATTCGCCGCTGGCTCGACCGTCCGCTTCAAAGCGCCGACCTTATCAACGAGCGCCTGAATGCGGTGGAGGAACTTGTCAAAAACATTGCCGTCAGGGAAGAGATGGCCGAAATTCTCCCTTCGGTGCGGGATTTGGAGCGTTTTGCCGGCAAAATCTCCTACGGAAGCATAAATCCGCGCGACTGTCTGGGAATAGCCGCCTCGCTCGCCGCTGTTTTCAAACTCAAAAAGCCATTAAAGCGCCTGAGTGCGCCGCTTTTTAAAAAACTCGACTCCAAAATGAATGAGTGCGCCGAAATCCGCGGCTATCTTCTCACGGCGATTGACGAAAACGCGCCCGCGCTTTTAAAGGACGGCGGATTTATCAAAAAGGGCTTCTCGACACAGCTCGACCAATATAAGAGCGCGCGAGCCGACGGCAAACTCTGGCTTGCCAACTTAGAGGCCAACGAGCGCGAAGAAACCGGAATAAAAAGCCTCAAAGTCGGCTATAATCAGGTTTTCGGCTACTATATCGAGGTTTCCAAGTCCTATATCGACAAAGTTCCTTACCGCTATCAAAGAAAGCAGACGCTGGCGGGCGGCGAACGATATATCACCGAGGAATTGAAGCAGATTGAGGAAAAGATTTTGGGCGCCGAGGACGCCGCGATAAGGCTGGAGCTTCAGCTTTTTGCCGAAATCAAGGAAAAACTCGCGGGCTACATCGAAACCTTTCAAGCCGATTCCGAGGCTGTCGGCATCATCGATACCCTGACCGCTTTCGCCGAGGTAGCCGTCAAGAACAAATACGTCAAGCCGGTCTTAACTAAGAAACAGAAAAATATCGTAATCGTCGAGGGCAGGCACCCCATTGTCGAGGCCGCTAAAAATATTTCCGACTTCGTGCCCAACGACACCGATTTAAACGACGATTCGCGCACCATGGTCATCACCGGCCCCAATATGGCTGGGAAAAGCACATATATGCGGCAGGTCGCCCTGATTGCGCTGATGGCGCACATCGGCTGCTTTGTGCCCGCATCACGCGCCGAAATACCCATAATCGACAGAATTTTTACAAGGATTGGCGCCAGCGACGACGTCACGGGCGGCCAAAGCACCTTTATGGTTGAAATGATTGAGGTCGCCTCAATACTAAACAACGCAACCGAAAGAAGCCTACTGATTTTAGACGAAATAGGGCGGGGCACTTCGACATTGGACGGCATCAGCATAGCGTGGGCGGTTTTGGAATATATTTCGCTCAATCTCAAGAGTAAAACGCTGTTCGCCACCCACTTTCACGAGCTGACCGAGCTTGAGGGAATATTAAAATCGGTCAAAAACTTCAGGATTTTGGTTAAAGAATACGGCAATTCGATAATTTTCTTGCACAAAATCGCAAGGGGAGGCTCTAACAAGAGCTTCGGCATCGAGGTATCCGAGCTTGCCGGCGTGCCCTCCTCGGTGGTAACTCGCGCCAAGGAGCTTATGCGCCTTTTGGAAAGCAAATATCTAGTGCGCGACGCCAACGAAATTATGCTGAAATCTTTGGGCGCCGCCAATTCCAAGCAAATCGGGTTTTTCGACGAAACAGAAAACGAAGTGGAAGCGGCAATTAAGGAGCTTGACCTCGACAATATGACACCGATGCAGGCTCTCGCCGTTCTTACTGATTTAAAAAAGCGCGTCTTAAGCCGCAAGTCTTAAAAAAATTACTTTAAATTAACCGAAATTATATAATACTATTATAAAAATCAAGCTAATTTAATGCACTTGGTGTGAAAAAATGAAGAAGATTATTATTGTTCGATACGGCGAAATATTCCTAAAAGGCAACAACCGCGACTATTTTATTTCGCTGCTTATTAAAAATATTAAGGAAGCCCTCGTTGGCCTTAACTATTATTTAGTTAAAGCGCAGGGCAGAGTTTTAATCGAAAACTACGCTGCATCCGACGAAAACGCCATATTTGACAGGCTCTTGACCGTTTTCGGCATATATTCCTTATCTAAAGCCGTAGAAATTGAAACCGACGTCGAAACAATTAAAGAAACCGCGCTTTTATTAAGCCCCGACAGCGGAAAATTCAGAGTTACGGTAAACCGTGCCGACAAAAAAATGAGTTTTACCTCCGTTGAAATTGCTTCCATGGTCGGCGGTTATATTTTGAAGAGCAAAAGCGCGCTCAGCGTCGATTTGCATCGATTTGAAACCGAAATTTCAATAGATATCAGGGAAAACGGGCGGACTTTTTTATATTCCGATGTGGTAAAAGGCCTGGGTGGGCTTCCCGTCGGCTGTTCGGGCAGCGGAATTTTAATGCTTTCGGGCGGAATTGACAGCCCCGTGGCGGGATTTATGATGGCGAAGCGCGGTTTAAAGCTCTTTGCCGTGCATTTTCACAGCGCGCCGTATACCAGCGAGCAAGCCAAAGAAAAAGTGTTGGATTTGGCTCGCATTATCTCGAAATTCTGCGGCAAAATCAAGGTTTTTGTAGTTCCTTTTACCGAAATTCAACTTGAAATTCATAAAAAATGTCCCGCCGAGCTCATGATAACCATAATGAGGCGCTTCATGATGCAAATTTCGGGGATTTTAGCAAAAGAAAACGGTTGCGGCGCCATTGTAACCGGCGAAAGCTTGGGTCAGGTCGCAAGTCAAACGCTTCAAAGCCTTAATGCTACCAACAGCGTCGCAAGTTTACCCGTTCTTAGGCCGCTGATCGGCTTCGACAAGTCGGACATTATAGAAATTGCCCAAAAAATCGGGACTTTTGAAACCAGCATTTTGCCTTATGAGGATTGCTGCACCATATTTTTGCCCAAAAATCCCGCGATAAAGCCCAAGCTGGAAGTCGTTGAGCGCGCCGAACGCGCCCTAGACGCCGAATCCCTCATTTCCACCGCATTAACCTCCATCGAAACTTACGAAGTCGATATAAAGGCCAAATAATTTAGAAATACTTAGCTTAACTATATTTGTTGAGTAAATAATAGGTTATTCTAAATTATATTAGGTAAATGAACTTTTTCTTAATTAAATTGAAAAGCATCTTTGATAATTACGCCGTTCTATATAAGCAACGGTAAAAAAGCTCGAAATGCATAACCGCCTAAATAAGCGGTTTATTTTTTGAAATACGCAATATTATTGAACACGCTGAACGAATTTAATTTACTATGATGAAGTTATGGCAAGTCTAAGCTTTATCAATAAATATTTGAAATAGTTTATATGCGAATAGAAACATATTGGGCTTTATTTTTAACAGAACTTTGGCGAGTCTGTAATCAAATTTTTTAAAAAGTTATTAAATGATTCCATCACAAATTTTGAAGAAATAATGATATGAAATTCGACCTAAAATGCGCTTATGGGCACATTTTTACTGCTTTGCGACATTAATATGCCACATCTATTCGCAAAACTTGTGTTTTGCGAATAGATGTGCTAAGTGAAAAATAAGATTAAAGCTTCTCTCTCTTCACGGAATTCTCATTACTGCTCAAGAAAATGGAGCCGGTATTATGACTACTTGTGCGCTTAATTAAGCTTAAATCGTAATTAGTCAAGAATAAAATTTGTCTACGGCGATACAGGTTATCAATGAGGTTAAATCTGCTTAACCGTTTGATTTTTTATAAATGCGGTTTTGTAGGTAATATGGCGCTTGGGCATTAATTTAATTAATTCAGCCATTTCAATTAAAAACTTTTTTATTTTAAGTTGAATTTTATAATACTACCTTTTTTCTGCGCCCTTAACCACTCAAATGTTAGAAACCACAATTTATTAAAACCGACGAGGTATCAAACGGCTAGGCTAAGGCTAAGAATGGCTTAATCCTTGCTAGACAAATCCTCAGCATACGGATGAAACTTCGAATTTCAATAAGTTAATTTATTAGGAAATAGCGGCTTAAACACTTGATTGTCTGACTAAAACAAATTTGGATGAAAAAAAGGCGTTTCGGGCTAATTTGCGCTGATTAATTCATGTTGCGGGTGTAGTTGCAGTCGCCGAATTCGGTTATGGTGAGCGCTCCCATAGCTTTTATGGCGGGCTCGCGACCGCTGTTTTGTATTTTTAGGTTGTTTATTGTTAGCGATGTATTCTCCATACAGCAGATTGTGAGGTTTTTATAGGTGTAACCCTCGTCGATTATCACAGCATCGCCGTAGACGTATAAATAATAGTTTTTGCAGTCAATTTCATTGTTTTTTATGTCATTTTCATCTATTTTTAAGATTTGCGCCAGCGATATTTGAATTTCGCCGGTAAGCCCCCACTTATTGAAGTTGTATTCATACCCCGTTCCGATGTCGCGCTGGAAGCCGTCAAAGTTGGGAAGCTCGTCGAGCGTAATGACGTAGTCACTGTTGTAGACTTCGTTCAGATGAGCGTAGGAGTTGTAGGTTTCGTAATAAGCGTATTCGCCATACCAAGGGGCGAACCAAAGCCACGGCGAATAAGTTTTTTCGTCGAACATATAATTGGGATTTGGAATGCGGTCGTTTTCGCTGAGCGCAATCATTTTTTTGCTATCCGCAAGTCTAAGCGTTCTACTAAATTCAAGCTTTCCGAAATCGTAGCCCGCTTCAGGGCCTACTTTGCCGTAATAATCATATGAAATTATATCGCAGTAGTCGGCGCCGGGATAATATCCCCATCTTTCGCCGTTATTTACCCAAATGATGTTAGTGCAGTTATATTCATAAGTGAGCTTATCGTAAAGAAACCGCCAGAGCTCGCGGTATTCGGCGGCGCCGCCGTTACCCCACCAAAACACCGGCCCCAAAAATCCCCTGCCGCCCTCGTGAAGCGGCCGGAACAGAACGGGAACGCCCGCCGCTTCCAACCTCTTTATCTGCTTTGCCACGGCGTCGATATCTCTTAATATGTAGCGGTAATACGGCCCGTCGGGGTCAAGCGCCGATTTCGGCGTGAGCTTGGTGCCTTTAGTCCATTTTTCCTCGAGCCACAGCGGATGATAGGCATAGAAGGACTCTCTTCTGCCCTCTTTGTCGGGCGCAAACCAATGCCAGCAAAATTCGACAATGCCGCCCGATTTAGTATGGAATTCTATTGCCTGATCCACCGCAAAATTCGTCACCCAATCCAAGTTGGGGTCGCCTGCGGTAAAGATGAAATCATAACAGCGGACGGCGGGCTGCCGGCCCGTCCTGCAATAGTTCATGAAGGCTTCGAATTCGTCGCCGTCCATCGTCGCGCCGGCGAGCGTCTTTTTGCCGTAAATACTTAAAAGATATTCAAAAAGGCGCTTTGTCTCCTCGTTTGCGCTTTCATTGCACAGAGGATAGGGCGCGATTGTATATTCGGCGCTGTAAGGGGTATATGAAAGCCCGCCCGTGCCGAAATTGGCGCAGCAGGACAAAATAAGAATGACCGTAACCGCTAAAATTTTAACGACCGTCCGCACATAGATATGATAGCACGGCGCCGAGGTTTTTTAAAGATATTTTAAGAAACCTTAAAAATTAACTGCGAGTAATAGTTGCAAAAGTGTTTTATATTTTAGCAGTTTATCGGCTAAATACGGCAAAACATACGAGTAATAAATAGGAGAGCTTTATAATAAAAAACCTTCCTGAATTTGCAGATAGAACCGCAAAATTAAGGAAGGTTATTAAATGAGTTGAAATTAACCAAATAATTCAACTTTTCTAAATTTTTTAGCTAAACTGAGTTAATCTCGTGTTCGCGGCTTGTTTGGATTCGGTAGCTATCTTTATAAAACTGCGATATGTGAATGTTGTATTTTTTATGCGGTTTAAGCTTCGGGAGTGATATTTGGGGTTTCGGCTTCTTCGGCGTTGACTTTAAAGTCGGGCTCGGTTACGGCTTCTGTTTTGGCCTTTTTAACGCTGTCGGCGATATAGAGAGCGGCCAAAAGAAGGATGAACAAGGCGTTGACGGCGAGCATGACGGTTTTCAATAAAGTTGCGACGCCCGCGATATTTGCGAGAATGTCAAGCCTCTCTCCTCTTGTGCCGTAAATCATCATGACTGCGTCCAAAAATATGTTTTCAATTAAATCAAAAAAGACTAGAACGGAGGGCAAGATATAGCAAAGTAAGCGATACTTCCCTTTTCCGAAAAACAGGCCTGCCGCCACGAAAAACAGGAAGTAAACCACCATATAGACGTAGTCCACAATGTGGAAAATAAGATGGTGGCGGATATCGACGGATGGATCCATACCGTCCAAGGTCTCGTAGACGTCGTCGGCGTTATAATAAAATCGGGTATCGAAAGAGCCCTTTTCGGCGTATTTTTTGACGCCTGGATTGCCGAAGTCGGCGAACATAAAGAGCGCGGTAAACAGCACGACGAGCGCGACCAAAACGCTTAAGACGATGATATCGCGTTTGGTTTTGCTCATCGATTTAAATTTCTCAACCAGCTTTTGCATAATTAAACTCCAAATCTCAGTTAGTTATATTTTCCGCCAATTTACAAATATAATCAAGCAAAATTTTCTGTTCATAAGCCTATAGCAATAGAAAAGTATCAAAACGGCTTGAATCCGGCTATATTTCGTCCTGCTCTAACAGAATTTTGATTGTTTCTTCCACACTTTTGCCGTTGGTGCGGTAGTGAAAATACAGCTCGTTGGCGTCCGCTTTAGTGATGTTGTAGCGGACGCGCACGGCGTGGGACAGAAGCTGGTCGTAAGCGTTGATGTATTCCCATTCCGAAATGTCGTCATCATCGGACTGAAGAATTCGGCTGATTTCGGCAATAGGCATAAGCTTGAGCATTTCAATGAGCGATTCCCCGCTCTTGGTCTTGTCGCCGCAGATTAAGTCCTCGAGTGCGTATTGCGCCGCAATCTTTATGTGCTCGTAGGTTAAACCGCCCTGAAAATAAGCGATATAGGGCTCTTTGATGGGCGAATCGGCTGAAAGCTCGATGGATGCTCCCTGAATAAAGGTTCCCGCCGCCATTATGACCTGGTTCTGATAGCCGGGCATTTGCCACGGCTCGGGGACGGCCGCGCTGTCGACAGGCGAGGCTTTTTGAATCTTTTGACAGAAGCTAATCAGCTCTTCTTCGGTGTTGAATTTGATGGAGCGGATGATATCATAGCACCGCCCGCCCGCCTTCGGCAGCGTATCATAGCCCAAATCGGAAAAAAGTTGACCGAACAGCATGCTCCCCTTGAGCGCCGCCGCCACCGTCACGGGTGCCAAAAACAGCCCTTGGTAGAAAGCTAAATACCCCGGCGCGTAGCTTCCGATTTCACATCCTATTGCTGGCGTGGTAAGGCGGTAGGAAACGAGCTCAACCAGCCGTTTTTTGCCTGCGACGTAGCCGCCAGTAGGCGCCAGACCGCCGCCCGCGTTTTTAATGAGCGAACCCGCCATGATGTCGGCTCCGACTGCGGTAGGCTCGACCTCCTCGACGAACTCGCCGTAGCAGTTGTCGACGGCGATGATGGTCTTGGGGCTCACGGTTTTTATTATTTTTATGATGGCGCTTATTTTTTCAATTGAAAGCGCCGGGCGCCAGTTGTAGCCGCGCGAGCGCTGAATAAAGACCGCTTTAACCGGCCTCAACGTCAAAAAGCGCGTTATCGCCTCGGTATCAAGTTCGTCGTTTAAAAGCGGCACGCATTCAAATTTAATGTCGAAATCCTTTAAGCTTCCTAATTTTTCGCCGCTTATCAACGGTGTCAGCGTGTCGTAGGGCTCACCCGTTATCGAAAGGAGGGTGTCGCCAGGCCGAAGTATGCCGAACAGCATCAGCGTTAGCGCATGCGTGCCGCTCGCGATAAGCGGGGATGCGATGGCGCTGTCGGCGTCGAAGGCGTCGGCATAAACGGCGTTTAGCTTATCTCGGCCGTCGTCGCCGTAGCCGTAGCCCGTCGAGCCCGAAAAATGGCGCGACTGCACACCGTTCTTTTGGAACGCGCGAATTACCTTGAGCTGGTTTTTATAGGCGGTTTCTTCAATCTCTTTAAAGCGCGCGGCAAGCTTCTCTTCCGCCAGTTTTATCGTTTCGTTATTCTTTTGGGAAAAATGCATACTATTTTCTCAAAAACTCCTCTGTAAGCTTAAAAGCTTCTTTTTCGTCGGCAACCCAATTTATATCCGTCTTGTTAAACCACGTCAACTGGCGTTTAGCGTAGTTTCGGGTGTTCTTTTTTATTAGTTCTTTGAGTTCGGCAAGGGAGAATGTGCCCTCAAAATAATGCTTAAACTCCTTATATCCTATCGCCTGCATACTTTGAAAATCAAAAAGCTTATTACCATATCGCTCCCTCAGAGCGTTTACCTCAGACATAAGCCCCGTTTCGAACATGGCGTCTACCCTTTGATTGATTCTTTCATAAAGCACCGGCCTTTCCATGCTTTTGCCGAGCATTAAATAATCATATCGGGGCTTTCGCTCGTCTTTCTGTTCCGACTTGGGGCGGCCCGTCGCAAGATAGATTTCTAAGGCGCGTATAATGCGCTTTTTATCACTCGGGCTGATTTTTTCGGCGGATGCCGAATCAACCGCTTTCAGCCGCTCGTAGAGGCAGTCAAGCCCCTCGTCACGGGCTTCGGCTTCGAGCTTTAAGCGGATTTCGGCGTTCTTGGGCGCTTCCGAAAAATTCAAAGGATATAAAAGGGCGTCGATATAAAGTCCGGTGCCGCCCGCGACGACGGCGAGCTTGCCTGCTTTGGTGATATCAGAAACCGCCTCCGACGCCTTGACGGCGTATTCCGCCGCGCTGAACTCCCCTTCGGGCGGAATCAAATCGACCATAAAATAGTCAAGCCCTTGCCGCTCGGAAAGCGCTTCCTTGGCGGTGCCGATATCAAGGCCTCTATAAATCTGCATCGAGTCGGCCGACACTATGGCGCCGTTGAATTTGCGAGCAAGGGCGCGCGCGAGCGCCGACTTTCCCGACGCCGTAGGCCCTGCAACCACGACTAATTTCGTCATACTATCCGTTTAAAAAGCTTCTCGAAGTCTTTTTTGGTCATTTTCACGACGGCCGGTCGGCCGTGCGGGCATCGCTCGGGTGCTTTTTCCGCCGCGCCGAACGATGCAATCAGCGCCTCGATTTGGCTCTCGTTTAGTGTGTCGCCCGCTTTAACTGCGGCTTTGCACGCTTTCATGGCGAGCGCGTCCTTCAGTAAATCCTTGATTTTCAACGACTTAAGCTGCCGCATATCGGAAAGGATTAGGTCGACGAGCGATTTTATCGATATTTCGGTCAGCGCGTATGGCACCGAGGAGACCTTAAATGAATTCTGCCCGAAAAGGTCGATTTCCAAGCCTATTTCGGCAAGCGGCTCCAAAAGCTCGGAAAAATCTCCGGCTTCGGCAGGGCTGAGCTCAAAGACATAAGGAATAAGCATGGGCTGGCTCAAGCCGCCGTCGATATTGTTCATAAGTTCGTCGTATAGAATTCGCTCGTGAGCTGCATGCTGGTCGATTATATAAGCGTTGTCGCCCTTCTCCACTATTATGTAAGTCGAAAAAAGCTGGCCTGCTACCCTGCCCGAGAACATACCGCCCGAAGATGCTTCTTGACTGCCCTCTTCTGTCTTGAACGCGTTTACGTCGTCAAATAAAGTTTCTTCAGGCTTTTTAATCGGTTTAAAATCTAAATTAAACCTTTGTTCCGCGTCTTTTTCGGCGGTAGAAAAAGTTTGAGCGGTCTTTATGCCTGAATATTTATAGGAGCGGGGGCTGTCGGCAAAGCCTGTGATATTATCCGCACTTAAAGTTGATATTCTTATAGGCGTATCGACGCTTGGGACGCTTGTCGTTCTTTCAGTCGTTTCGGAAGTTTCGCCGAAGACTAAGTCGGCTTCCTTAAACGTATCGCCGAAAGACTTAGGCTTGGCGTTGTCGCCTAGCGCCCTCAGCACGTTTTTATAGACGAAAGCGAACACGCCGTTGGGATTGGAAAAGCGCACCTCAGTCTTAGCAGGATGGACGTTGGCGTCTACGGTATCGAAAGGTAAAAGAATGTTTAAAACAAAGACGGGATAGCAACGCTTCATGAGCAGTCCCGAATACGCCTTTTCTACTGCCGACGATATTATGGAGTTCGTCACGCTTCTGCCGTTTACAATCGCCGCCTGCCCGCCTCGGTTGGGCCTGCAGAGCTCGGGCGAAGAGATATAGCCCGAAAGCGAGATGCCCCCCCAAGACGCCTCGATATAAATCAAATTCTCGAATGCCTTTCTGCCGTAGACCGCGTAAACCGCGCTCTCAAGCCCGCCTCCGTCGGTTTGATATATGGTTTCGCCGTCGGAAATATATTTGAATGATATTTCGGGATTGGCTAAAATCAGCTTGGCTACGGTGTCGGTAATCGCCTGCGCTTCCGAGCGAGCGCTCTTTAAAAACTTCAGTCTGGCGGGAGTATTGAAAAACAGGTTTTGGACGCGCACCGTGGTTCCGTTTACCCGCCCGCCCAAGGTGTAGACGGGATTTTTGCCGCCGTCGAGCTCTAAAATGTTGGAAATACCGCCGCGCTCCGCCGTCTCGATTCTAACCTTGGCAACGGCGCAAATGCTCGCCAGTGCCTCGCCTCGAAATCCTAAAGTTGAAATAGTGTCCAAATCCTTGGCCGAGCTTATCTTGCTGGTGGCGTGCGGTAAAAAGCAGACTTTTAAATCGGCTAGCGACATGCCGGCGCCGTTGTCGAAGACCTCCATTGAATCGATGCCGCTGCCCGAAATCGAAATAATAATATCGGTGGCGCCGGCGTCAATGGAGTTTTCAACAAGCTCCTTGACGACGGAAGCAGGCCGTTCTACGACCTCGCCCGCCGCGATAAGATTATATACGCTGCTGTCTAAAATATTGATGCGCATATGCCCGTCCGAATATTTGTTATAAAAATTATAACACAAACAGATTAGGTTTAAAGAATTTTACTATTCGAAAATTTATTTTTTCGAAAAAGCGTGTGTCTTTGGTATTAAAACTACTGATTAATGCTTTTTACTTGATTATAAGCGATTGTTAGGTCTTTTAGATCGAGGCTATTAAATTCTGCCTATTGATTTTAAAAGTTCGTATTCCTCTTTGATTTTTTCAACTACAAAACCCGCTTCTTCCTCGTTATTATCCTCCGAAAGGCTTATTCGGACTATGCCCTCGCGCCATTTTTCGGGGAGATTTAAAAGACGCTCGAAGCGGCTGTGTTTTTTAGAGGAGCACGCCGAGCCGATTCCCACTAAAATACCGTGCTTCTCCAGCGCGTGCAAGAGCACCTCGCCGCGCACGTCGTAGAACGCGGCGGTGAGAATGTGCGGCGCGCCCTCTTTGGACGAAATTAGCTTTATGTTATCTATAGATTTGGTTAAAAGGTCGAAATACAAGCCTTTAAGCGCTTTGAGTTTAGCCGTTCTTTTTTCAAAATTTTGATAAGCCAGTTCAGCGGCGCGCTTCATTGCCATGATGTAGGCAAGGTTTTCTGTCGCCGAGCGGACGCCGCCCTCCTGCCCTCCGCCGTAAATGACGGGCTTTAGGTTGACGCCGGCTTTAACATAGAGCGCGCCGACGCCTTTGGGGCCATGTAGCTTGTGTCCGCTTATAGAATACATATCGACGCCCAAATCTTTTATATTAAAGGGGATTTTACCGAAAGCCTGAACGCCGTCGCTGTGAAATAGCGCGTGCGGGCTTTTTCTTTTGATAATGCCCGCTATTTCGGAAAGAGGGTTGACCGCTCCCGTTTCGTTGCTGACGTGCATGACGGAAACGAGGTCGGTTTCGGCGTCAATTAGGCCCTCGAGCGTCCCCATATCGACTCCGCCGTCCTCCTTGACAGGCGCGCAAACGACGTTATAGCCGCGGTTTCTAAGCTCTAAGGCGCTGTTGTAAACGGCAGCGTGCTCGCCCTCCGACACCACGATTTTGCCTGATTTTCGCTTTAAGGCGCAAAACAGCGCGAGATTGTCGGCCTCCGTGCCGCTTGCCGTAAATATCAGCCCGCCGTTAGTGTCGCCCAAAAGCTCCAAAAGAGTCCGCCTTGCCTCTTTAAGGCTTTTGGCGGCCTCCAGCGCCGGCTTATAGAGCGCGGAAGGATTATAAAAGCACTCAACGGAAAACTTTTCGATTTCCTCAAGGCATTCCTTTCTCATCTTGGTGGTGGCGGCGTTATCGAGATATATCATCTATAGCCTCTTTTACAGCAACAGTTCGATATTTAAAGGAGCGGGCGGCTCGCCTTCGTCCTCTTCTTCGCTGTCATAAACGGCTTTATCTTCGCTATCTTCAATATTAGTTTTCGCAATGTCTTCGGCTTTTAATTCAGGCTCCGCCTGCACTAATACGGCTTGCGCAGTCAAAGGCTCGCTTCTCGGCGGCGTATAGACGTTAATCGGCTCGGCGACCAGTTCGGGAGCGGGCGCGGCGGCCTTTTCCTCGGTCAAAAATACCGAACCCGCACTTTCCTCCTCGGCTAGCGCAAGCTTTAAGCCGTTTTTAATAAGCGCCCGAAGGTAAATATCGGGCGCGAAATAAATAGCCCTTTTTATGCCGCCTTCCACATATTCCAAAATGTAAAGTTCGCCGTATTCGGCGGCCATAAGCCCCTTTTGCTGCTTTTTGGGCGCCGTCGTAAAAGTGAGAACGTTTGAAAGAGGAACGGCGGCAAGCTCGGCTTCGGAGCCCAAATAGTTCTTCTTTTCAAAATAGAGCGAATTGCCCGAATAAATGTAGATAAATTCGCGGGTGGCGGAATAAAAATATTGCTTGATAGTGATGCCTATGGCGAGCGCGGCGAATGCGCCGAACAAAATGTAATACTCGGGAATAGAAAGCGCCGTCACGAATAATCCGGCCGCTATGATTTTAAAAACAAGCGAAATAAGCGGCAGGCTTTTTATTTTTTCCGAGGTGGCGGGCGCCGCCTCGCTCTGCTTGTAGTAATTCGTCATAATTTTTCTATCTCAAGTATCCCAAGACTTAAACTAGTCTAACAAACAAATTAGCTGTAAGATTAACTTGTTGATTTATCTTTGTTGCTCTGCAAAAGATTTTTGTATTAATGATTCAATAATTTTTAGTAGTTACTTCCTTTCGCGGCGGATTAATCGTTATAAAACTTTGCTAGGCTTATTTTAAAGTCACAATTATAACGCCGGTGTCGCCCTCGCCGTAGCGCCCGTCGCGAAATTCCAAAACGAAGGGATGGTTTTGGAAGTGGCGCCTAAGCTCCTGCCGAAGTTTGCCGCTGCCCTTGCCGTGCACTACTCTGACCTCATTAAGGCCGGCGTTCGCCGCTTCGGCGAGAAAGGTGTCAACGTTATAGATAGCTTCCTCCACCGTTTGGCCGAGAAGCATTATTTCGGCCTTGGGAGCGGCGGACGCGCCGCGCTTAACCATTGCCGTGACGGATGGCTTCTCAATTCTTTCCTTTTTGATTTTAAAATAGTCGCCCTCTCTTATCTGCATGACGACGTTGCCGATTTTGACGGCGGCGCCGTTTTTTCCTATCGACTTCACTATGCCGCTTTTGCCGAGCGATTTGACGTAGACGGCGTCGCCTTCGGCGGCGGGCGAATCCTCTTCCTCGACTTCTATGACGATTTCCTCTCTTTCGTATTCGGCGGAAAGCTTCTCA
This sequence comes from Eubacteriales bacterium, assembly GCA_035449045.1. Taxonomy (GTDB): domain Bacteria; phylum Bacillota; class Clostridia; order Christensenellales; family CAG-917; genus DAOTKC01. The sequence continues at coordinate 10,378 of DAOTKC010000023.1, read as the reverse complement.
AGCTGCTTTTTTAATTTCCTCACCGCGAACAGGTCGGATTCCTCGAGCTCCTCGCCCTTTTCCAAAATCTCCTTGATTTCGTCAACGATGGCTTCGGCCTCGAAAACCGATTTCTCAATCAGCCTCTTGGTTTCCTTTCTTATGTTTTCGTTCATTTTCTCGCGCTGCTGGGCGAGATAGTTGCGCTCCCGCGCGATGTCATTCAAAAGGCGCTGAGCCTCCTCGCGGTCCAGCCGCGCTTCCTCGGTTATCTGCTCCGCCTGCTTCCTTGCCGTTTCGGCCGAGAGCAAGATGTTTTCAAAATCGCGGCGTTCCGCCGACATCTTAGCCGCCGCCGATTCAATGACCTCACCCTTAAGCCCCAAGCGTTTGGCAATTTTTAAGGCGTTGGATGCGCCCACCGCGCCCATAATCAGCCTGAAAGTGGGCGCAAAGGTGTCGACGTCGAAGTCCATCGAGGCATTTTCGACGCGCGGGCGGGACAGCGCGAATTCCTTTAAATCGTTGAAGTGCGTCGTTATTATGGCTTTGGCGCCCGATTCTAAGATGTATTCCGAAATGGCGACGGCGAGCGCCGCTCCCTCGGAGGGGTCGGTGCCCGCGCCGAGCTCGTCCAAAAGAAGGAGTGAGTTCGAAGTCATCTCCTCTAAAATACCTTTGATGTTTTTTATGTGCGCCGAAAATGTGGATAGGCTCTGCTCTATGCTCTGCTCGTCGCCTATATCGCTGAAAATGTTGTCGAAAACCGAAATCTCGGCATAGCCGGCCGGCAGGAACATTCCCGAAACCGCCATAATCGCAAATAAGCCCGCGAGTTTTAAAGTCACCGTCTTGCCGCCTGTGTTGGGGCCGGTGATGAGTAGCATATCGAAGTCGCCGCCGACCTTGAGCGTCACCGGCACAACCTTCGCGCGGTCTATCAGAGGATGTCTGCCCCTCTCGATGAAAATTTTGCCTTCATCGTTGAGAACGGGCATGACTGCGTTATATTTTTTGGCGAGCATGGCGCGGCAGAATATGGCGTCCAAGTCGACTATGATTTCCATGGCGAGCGAAAGCTCGTGCTCAAGCGAAGCCACCTCGGCGGTGAACGCCTTTAGGATTTTCTCGATTTCGCTCTTTTCTTCGGCAAGCAATGTCTTAAGCTCATTGTTGAGCTCGACCACGGCGAACGGCTCGACGTAAAGCGTGGCGCCCGACGCCGACTGGTCGTGAACCAGCCCCGATACCGAGCCTTTATATTCGCTTTTGACGGGAATGACGTAGCGGTCCTCACGGATGGTGACAAGCGCATCTTGAAGATATTTCAAATAAGACGGCGAGGTAATGTATTGGTTAAGCTTTGACTTGATATTTTCGTTGCACTTTCTTATTTTAGAGCGGATTTTTGCAAGCTCGGGGCTCGCAGCGTCCGCCACCTCGTTATCGGAAGGAAAAGCTTTGAAAATATCCTCTTCCAGCGCTAAATTTTCGTAGAGCGCCTCGGTCTTTTCCTTTAAAAGCTTGATTTCGGGAAGCTTGCCGATAAACTTTAAGTTGCGCGAAACCTTCAAAAGCCGCGCTACTCTCAAAAGCTCGGGGATGCTCAAAACCGACAGTTTAGAGGCGCGCACAAGTGCCTCTGAAATGTCGTCAATTGCGAAATTCGGGCTTTTAGCGTGCTGATACAGCACTTTATCCGCTTCATTCGTCTCGTTAAGCAGAGTTTCGGCCTGCGTGAGTGAAGTTGCGGGAACTATGGAAAGCGCTCTTTCCGCCGCTACGTCGGAAGCGGCGAAAGATTTTAATTCCAAAAGAATTTTATCAAATTCGAGCGCTTTTAAAACTTTAGTTGAAACCATCTCTATCTCAGCTTTGCCTGATATTTTTTTTCGAGCGCGGCGAGAATGTTTTCCATCTCGGCCGCCACCTCTTCGTCTTTCAGCGTCCTTGATGTGTGTCTGAACAGAAGCGAAAAAGCCACGCTCTTAAAGCCTTTCTTAATGCCCGTTCCGGTGTAGACGTCAAAGACTTCGACCGATTCCAGCAGCGTGGCGGCCGAACGGATTGCAGCCAGCATATCGCCCGCCTGAACGCCGTCCTTGACTATGACGGCGAGGTCACGCGATACCGGCGGGAAATTGGAAAACGGTTTGAATTTTTTGGGCTGTTCATATTTTAACAGCTTCAGAAGCTTTATTTCGGCGACGTAAATTCTGGCGCCGACGTCGAGAGACTCTAAAATGTCGGGATGGATTTCGCCGATATATCCCACGCTTACGCCCGAAGCAAAAATCTCGGCCGAACGTCCGCCGTGAAGATAGGGGTATTCCTTCCTCTTCATTTCCAGCGCGACGGTTCCCGCGGCGCGCTCCGCTATGCCTTTGAGCGAATAGAAATCGAAATCCTCGCCGTAGCCCGCCAAAATCAGAGTTTCCTCTTCTTCGGGAAGCTCGCCCTCACCATTAGGAATATAGCACCGCGCTATCTCGAAAAACAGCCCCGAGCGGTTAAATTTGGCGAGATTTAAGGCTACGATATTCAGCATGCTGGGAAGCAGCGTCGTGCGCATAACGCTTACGTCCTCGCCGAGAGGGTTTCTGATTTTAAGCGCATTTCTAAAAGCGTGGCCTTCGGGAAGCCTCAAAAGTTCAAATGCCTTGGGCGATATGAAGGAATAAGTGATAATCTCGGCGGCTCCCGCGCCAACGAGCGCCGTTCTCACTCTGTCAACAAGCGCGTATTCCGCGCTCTTTCCGCCCGTCGTCTGATGGGCGTCGGAGAGAAGCGTCGATTTGAGATTGCCGTATCCGTAAACTCTTATGACTTCCTCGGCGATGTCGTTGGCGTTTTCGATATCCTCGCGGTATTCGGGAATTTCGGAAACGAAGCATCCGCCCTTTATCGCCGTCTTAATTCCCAGCCCGTTAAGAATCTCGAGTATCTTTTTAGCGGGAACGGTTATTCCCAAAATGCGGTTAACGGCGTCAAGCGAATAGCTTACCGTTCTTGAAGCCTGATAATTAACCTTGACATCAATCGGCTCGGCTATTATTTCGCCGCTGCCGGTTTCGTAAATCAGCTGCATGGCGCGGTCAAGCGCCAACTTCTGGGACATAAAGTCAATGCCCTTTTCAAATCTTGCCGAGGAATCCGATTTTAAGTTAAGGGCGCGCGAAGTGCGCCGGACGCTGTCCCGCGCGAATTTTGCGCTTTCAAAAATGATTTCTTTGGTGGCTTCGGTGATGCCGCTGTATTCGCCGCCCATTATTCCCGCCACCGCCACAGGCTTACTTTCGTCGGCGATGACCAGCATCGAGGGCTTCAAGACGTTGTTTTTACCGTCCAAACTTATTATGCTCTCGCCGTCCTCCGCCGTCCTGACCACTATTTTGGCGCCGACGAGATTATCTCGGTCAAAGGCGTGCATGGGCTGGCCGATTTCAATCAGCACGTAGTTGGTTATGTCGACGATGTTGTTAATCGGCCGTATACCCACCGCTTTAAGCCTCTTTCTCATATAGGCCGGCGCGGGCTTAATGACGGCGTTTTTGACCGCTTGCGCCATATACCGCGGACAAAGCTCGGCGTTTTTAACCTCGACCGAAACGTAGTCCGAAGACTTCCCCGCAGTCGGATAATCGAACTTATGCGGCTTAAACTGCGACTTAGTGATGGCCGCCACCTCGCGCGCTATCCCTATGACGGAATTGCAGTCGGGGCGGTTGGCGGTCACCGAGATATCCAAAACGGCGTCGGTCAAGCCGATGACCTCGCCAATGTCGGCGCCGGGCTCCACGCCGTTTAAAATCAAAATGCCATTGACTCCCGCGCCGGTGAAATCCTCTTCGGCGAGCTTAAGCTCTTCCCCGCTCACAAACATTCCGTGGGAAGGAACGCCCCGAAGCTCGCTCTTGAAAATCTTCAGCCCCGACGGCAAGAGCGAGTCATCCAAGGCGACGGGCACCACCGCTCCTTCAAAGACGTTTGTCGCCGCCGTCACTATCTGAACAGTCCTACCGCCGATATCGACGCCGCACACCGAAAGCTTATCGGCGTTGGGGTGCTTTTCAATCGAGGTGATTCTGCCCGCGACGACGTTTTTTATTGTATTCTTTTCATAGGCGATATCTTCCACTTCGAAGCCGCAGTTAACGAGCTTATCCGCAAGCTCTTCGGGTGTTAAATCAAAATCTACAAATTCTTTGAGCCATTCAAACGAAATTTTCATATATGCCCCGCTTTTTATGCGCAAAACGCATTAAAAAAGTCTAAATAAATTTTTTGTTTTAGTTTTAGTCGCTATAATCAACTTGCTTTTCAGCGGAATGCTTTAAGAAATCTAACGTCGTTTTCAAACAGCAACCGAATGTCGGGAATGCCGTATTTTATCATAGAGATGCGCTCCGGCCCTATGCCGAAAGCGAAACCCGAATTTTCCTTGCTGTCGATTCCGCAAGCGTCGAGCACCTTGGGATTGACCACTCCGGCGCCCAAAATTTCTATCCAGCCGGTGCCTTTGCAGATTCTGCAACCACTGCCGCCGCAGAGCGGACAACTGCAGTCAACCTCGACGCTGGGCTCGGTAAAAGGGAAAAACGAGGGGCGGAAGCGCACCTTGGTGCTCTTTGTGAAGAGCTGCTTTAAAAACGCTTCCAACGTGCCCTTTAAGTCGCAGAGCGTGATGTGGCTGTCGACGGCGAGGCCCTCGATTTGACTGAACATCGGGCTGTGGCTGGCGTCGTCGTCGACGCGGTATACCCTGCCCGGCACAATAATGCGGATGGGCGGCTTTTTTGTCGTCATGACGCGCGCCTGCATCGGCGAGGTGTGAGTTCTCAAAAGAATGTCGTCGGTAATATAGAAGGTGTCCTGCATATCGCGTGCGGGATGGTCTTTGGGCACGTTCAAAAGCTGGAAATTATAGAGGTCAAGCTCGACTTCGGGGCCTTCGGCGACTTCGAACCCGAGGCCGGTTAAAATCTCCACCACCTCGCGCCTGACTAAGGTCAAGGGATGAAGCGAGCCCTGCTCAACGCCTTTTCCCGGAAGGGTGACGTCTATTCTTTCTTCCTTGATTTTTCTCTCTATTTCGGCCTGCTTGGCGGCGGCCTCGAGCGCAGAAATCTCTTCCTCGATTTTAACGCGCGCCTCGTTCAAAAGCTTGCCGAATGCTGGCTTATCTTCTTTTGCGACCTTGGCGAGCCCTTTCATCAAATCGGTAAACAAGCCGTTTTTGCCGAGGAAGCGGACGCGAAGCGCCGACAGGCCTTTTAAGCCGCGCGCGCTTTTTATTTCGTTTTTAAAAAGTTCAAGCACAGTTTCAATCGTCATAAACCCTCCAAACGCTTTTGCAAGCAGTAAAACCACCAACTATATTTTTTAATACGGTTATCATTTCACCGCTGAAAGCGTTTTGAATATACCAATATTTATAGCACAGATAGGCTTAAAAATCAACAATATAGATTGATTATATCCAAATATAGTTAAGTAAGTATGATTGCAAACTAAATATTGCGCGACCGCGCCGCGGGTGATATAATTAAAGTATGTCGACAAACTACTATAAAACCCGCGATATCGAAAACATCGAAAAGCTTCGTGCTGTCATAAAGGAGCTTCCCGAGTTTTGCGGCCAGTTTTTTACCGGCATCGAATCCTCGACCACCGTTTTGACAAGGCTCAATTATGCCTTGGATTTAAGGCTGTTCTTTCACTTTTTAGCCCATGAAACCAGATATTTTTCGGGCATTTTGCCCTCCGATTTCTGCATACGCGACATGGATAAAGTGACGCCCGAACACCTCGAGCAGTTTTTGTCCTATCTCAACTCCTATACAGTTGGGGGCCGCTGCAGAACAAACGGCGACCGCGGCAAGGCGCGCAAGCTCTCCACCGTCCGCGCCTTTTTTAAATATTTCTTCAATAAAAATCTGCTGACGGCAAACGTCGCCGCCAAGGTAAACCAGCCCAAGATTCGCGAAAAAGAAATAATCCGCCTGGAAGGCGAAGAAATTTCCGGCATAATCGAAAACGCCGAAACGGGAAAACTGCTGACGCCGCGCCAAAATGCCTACAATCGCAAAACTGCAAAACGCGACGCCGCCATTTTAACACTTCTTCTCGGCACCGGCATAAGGGTGAGCGAGCTTGTCGGGCTCAACGTGCCCGATTTTGATTTTTCAAATAATAGTTTTACCGTGACCAGAAAAGGCGGCAACCGCGTCATTTTATACTTCTCCGAGGAAGTCGCGGCCGCACTTATTTCATATATTGAGGAACGCGAAAAAAATAAAAACCTCTCTCCCGATGAAAAATCGCTCTTTTTATCGCTTCAAAACCAGCGAATCGGCGTGCGTGCCGTTCAAAACCTCGTCAAAAAATACGGCAAGACGGCGGCTCCGCTTAAAAATATTTCGCCGCACAAACTTCGGAGCACATATGGCACAAATCTATACCGCGCCACGCAGGATATTTACATAGTCGCCGAGGTTTTGGGGCACAAAGACGTCAACACTACCAAAAAGCACTACGCCGCGATGTCGGAGGATATTCGTAAGGCAGCAGCCGATAAAGTGACACTGCGTGAAGACTCCGAAAAAAACGATAAGAAATAGCTGTCGAACGAAAACGCCGAACGAAAAATGTATAACGGCGGTGGCGGCTGACGCCGAATTAATAATTAATAATTAATAACGGTGGTGGCGGCTTCGCCGAATGAAAAACGAAAAACGAACAACGATATAAAATTGGCGAATTTTGAAAAATAGTATTCTAAAATGTTGACATTTGTAGAGTAGTGGATTTAGAATAAGTTTATGTGACCGCTTGAATGGTATTCAAGCGGTCAGTCAAAAAAATTTGGAGCGTTAATGGAGACTCCCTCGGTAAACAGCGATATCATCCGCGGTAATATGATAACCATAATTTTAGGTTCGCTCGATGGCGGCGAGCGTTACGGTTATGATATTTTGAAGGAAATCGAGGTCAAGAGCGAGGGAAAATACATAATCAAGCAGCCCACGCTCTATAACAACTTAAAGAGGCTGGAAAAGCAAGGCCTGATTGAATCTTATTTGGGTGAACCCGACGATACCGGCGGCGGAAGAAGAAGATACTACCGCCTGACCGAACTGGGGCGCGACTTTTACGAGCGGATGAAGAACGAATATGTCTACGCCCGCACCATAATCGACAAGCTCGTCACCGACGAAGAATTTGATTTCTCCTCGCCCGCCCCGTTCGATATCGAGAGCTTAAGGCCGCTCACCAAGCGCGGCTCCGACGACGACAAGGCCGAGTCCGCGTCCGAAGCGCCCGCCGAGGTGCGCGAAGTCGAGGTAATCAAGGAAGTTCCCGTTGAAGTAATCAAAGAAGTCGAGGTCATTCGCGAGGTTCCCGTCGAAATCATTAAGGAAGTCGTAAGAGAAGTTCCCGTTGAAATTGTAAGAGAGGTTGTTAAAGAGGTTCCCGTCGAAGTTATTCGCGAGCGCGAAGTGCCCGTTGAGACTATTAAGGAAATCGAAATCATAAAGCAAGTTGAAACCGAAAAGCCGATAGAAACGCTGCGCGAGATAGAAGTCATAAAGGAAGTCCCCTATCCGGTCTATCAAGAAGTCTTAGTCGAGCGGACGGTCGAGATCGAAAAGCCCGTAGAAGTTTTTAAATCGGTTGAAGTCGTCGTCGACAGACCGGTGGAAATTGTCCGCGAAATCGAGCTCACAAAGGAAATCGAGACCGAGAAGCCGATTGAAACGCTCCGTGAAATACAAGTCGAGAAAATCAAGGAAGTTCCCGTCGAAATAATAAGGGAAGTTGAGGTTATAAAGGAAGTAGAAAAGGAGCGCGTTGTCTATATCGGCGTCGGCGTTCCCGAAAGGACGGAAGCGGCAGCGGCCGAAAAGCAGGCCGAAAGCGAGGCCTACGCGCCCGAATACAGCTTCGAGGGCGACGAATATCAATGCTATTTCCAAGGCCTGCTTGCGCTTGCCGAAGAAACGCGCGAAGAGGAGCCGCAGATTAAGGCCGAGCCTGCCCAAAAGAGCGAGAAGTCGATAAGCGGCCTTAAAAACCGCCTGTTTGCGGCGGGATATAAGATGCGCCCCTACATTAAGGCGCAATCGGCGGAGTTTTACAGCAAAAATTATCTCTACGCCAACAAAATATCTTCGGCGGCCGCGCTCGTCATAACAATTGTCATGATTTTGGAAACGGCGCTGTTTTGGATATTCTCCCCCGCTTCGATAAATCAAATGGTCTATGTCGGCGTGATGTGCGGCTCGCTTTTAATTTACGCGATAGCCCTAGCCATACGCTTCATTAACCCGCTTAAAAGAAAGCGCGCCGAATACGATTTCAGGCTTTCGTTTTTATATCGGTTCATGATTTTCATCGAGCTCTCGGTCGTAGCGGCGCTCTTGGGAGTTTTCGTTTTTAAGGCCGACAGAAGCGACTATTCTACCATGGTCCTTCCCATCATTTTGCCGATAACGCTTCTTTCAAACATTCCGCTTGCCTCGGTAGTCTATTTCCTGCTCTTTAAATCCAAGCGTTATAACATAAGTTAAGCGCATTTCGATAAAATTTTTGAAACTAAACCTAAGAACTTAGGCTCGAACAGAAGATTCGAGCTTTTCTTTTTTTAGTCCTTCAATTTTAGTTTTTCGTTCGGCGTAGCCGTTTCGTTCGACGCTTTGCGCCGCTACCGCCGTTATTAATTATTAGTTATTAGTTATTCATTCGGCGAAGCCGTTTATTCGGTGAAGCCACCCCGCCGCGCGATATATTGATTTTGCTATCAACTTTAGGCGGATTTTGGCATATTTTTAAATGATATGGACAACAAAAAGAAGAAAATAATTAAGATTGCGGCGGCGGTCATTATCGTTATTTCGGCGCTTTCGCTGTTCGGGCTCTTTATGCGGAACAACGTCAAGCCGACCATTGTCGGCAACTGCGAAGCCGAGATGTATGCGCTTGGCACCAACGCCATAATCAACGCTATAAGCATTGTGATAACGCGCGACATCGACTATGACGATATGTTCACCGTCGTCAAGGAAGGCAACAAAATCACTATGGTCCAGGCGAATTCGCCCAACATCAACAGAATCGCCAACGAAATCGCCAACATCACGCAAGCCAACCTCGAGGATATGGGCGAGCAGTCGGTGCATATAGCCTCGGGAACATTCACGGGATTTTCATTTTTAATGGGATTCGGGCCCGACATCGAGATTAAATTCACGCCGATAGGCTCGGCAAACTGCGATTTTATCTCCGAGTTCGCCTCGGCGGGCATCAATCAAACACTCCACAAAATTTATATAACGGTCAAGGCGGAAATATATTCTGTTTCCTCAATTTACGACATCCAAACGACTGTGATATCGGAGGTGCTGATTTGCGAAAACTTGCTTATCGGCGAAATTCCCGACACCTATCTATCCTTAGGCAGGTTAAATCTTGTGCCTTAAGATAATTTAAATATAAAAACCCGCCGTCGGCGGGTTTAATTTTTTTTGCTACTAATATCTTAATATTTCTTTGTTTTGGCTTTGAATATCAGCGCGAATAAGAAGCCGAAAAAGATAGACGCGGTCAAGCCTGCCGCCACCGCTTCCATGCCGCCTTTAATTGCGCCTAAAATACCGTCCGCTTTGGCGCCCTTCATGGCACCTTTGGCAAGCGCGCTGCCGAAACCCATGATGGGCACCGTCACGCCGGTTTTTCCGAACTCCTCCAGATATTTAAAGACGCCGATAACCTCGAGCGCAAGCCCTAAAAGGAGGAAGGTAACGAGTATCCGCGCCGAAGTCATTTCGGTTTTGTTAATAAGAATTTGCCCGAGAAGACAGACGATGCCGCCAACCAAAAAAACTCGAACATAAGTCAAAAGTATATCCATATCAGTCCTCCGCCTCGATTGCCACGGCGTGCGCGATTGCGGGAACGGTGGCGCCCTGAAGGGGTGTATACTTGCTGAGCAGCGCTCCCGTAGGGCATAAAAGCAGCCGCTTTATCTCTCTTTTTCTTAATTTATCGATGAGGTAGCTGTTGAACACGGTGCTGGAACACCCCGCGCCCGAGCCGCCCTGAACGGGATGCTGGTTGGCGCGGTAATATTCGGCGCCGGCGTCGTGATGAGTGTCGGACAGCGGCAAATTGTCGCTGGACATGATATAGTTCAAAAGCCCCGCGCCGAATTTGCCGAGGTCGCCCGTCCAGATGGCGTCGTAGTAGGCAGGCGAACGGTCCAGCTCTTTAAAGTGAGCTATAAGCGTGCTTGCCGCGGCGGGAGCCATCGCCGCGCCCATATTATTCTCGTCGTCGATGCCGTAGTCGGTTACCTTGCCGAAAGTGACGGCGGTAATTTTGACCTTGGGCTGCTCCGCGC
>DAOTKC010000022.1:0-24975 GCA_035449045.1 Eubacteriales bacterium | reverse complement strand
GCGCACAAGACAATTCCTCGAACGTCGCCGAAGCCGCGACAACTAAAACATGGAACGGCACGACGACCATGAATCTGTCGACATGGACGATGAACTCCAACATATTGGTTACGGGACTCCAGAGCTTCGCCGGATATTCGTGGTCAAGCGGCACTTCGGTAGGAGAGAGAGACGACTACACCGGCACGGATACCTCCGCAACTTGGGACCATTATTGGCTCATAGCATCGGCGCAAAAGTCGGGCTATTTTATCGGGTATATACCCCTTTCGGGCAAACTTTTGAACTTTGTTTCCTCCGGCCTTGCCAGGGTATCCATATCCTGCAGCGCATCGGTCGATAACGGCAGCTCAATCTATTATGGCGTTCAGGGCGTAAACACGCTGTATTCAGGCTCATTTACCCCGATAGCTTACACCGGAAGCGATGCGTCGGGGCAGTTGAACAACATCAATCAAAGAAGCAACGTGGCTTTGGCCTCGGACACAAAGTGTCTGCGCATAAATTTATATCTCTACGATCCCAGCCATGCGTTTCACGGCACTTGGTCGAACATCAATATTCAATTCTCGACGGCTGATACCACCGCTCCCACTAACCTCGGATATTCATTCAAGGACACCACATGGGCGGCCGCGGCATGGAGCTCGACCTCGAGAATCATCAAGGTGACGGCGCAGGACGCAGGCTGCCTCCGCTCAATAGCGCTGGAATATTCGACCGACGGCTCCACCGTTGTCAATACCGACCAAGTTATCGACTGGGGCGTGACTTCGGCGGCGGGAAGTTATGTGACGACGCTTTATACATATGACACAGGGAAGACCGTCACCATCTCGGCGCAAAACCGCTATTTCAGAGTCAGAGCGACCGATATTTCGGGAAATACCGCCGCAACGGCGTGGTATGACATAAAACAGAAACTGAAAATCGACGACGTAACGCCGCAGGTCGGTGCGCTCGCCCTAAAGAACGGGGCGGGCTTTTCGCTGAATTACACTCAGAATACATGGTCGTCTACCGATGTAAGGGTATCGGTGACGAGCGGGCCTTCCGCCTCCAACAACGTTTCGGGACTGACTTGGCAATACAGCGCGGGCGGCGGCGCATGGACAAACTATGATTCGGTGGCGGCCATATCCAGCGATTCCGGCACCAATACCACCTACGGCATCGTAAAAAACATTGACTTCGGCAACGGCACGGCGCAGGGCTACCGTTTCCGTCTGGTTTCGGGAGCCGGCCTCATCACTTATGTCGGCACCGTCGCTTCGCCCAATAACCCCAGCACGGCATCAACGCACACCATTAAGATCGATACCAAATCGCCGGTCTTCACTGCCAACTTGAGATATAACAACTATCTGACTGGCCCGGCCTGGGCAGGCAGCGGCAACTGGAACAAACAAAATGTCTACGCTTCCATTACATATCAAGGCAACGGCGACGGCATCATCAACATTTCGGGCGCCGAGTTCGCCTACTATCCCGCGGGACAGCAGGGGTCGGCGAGCTGGGCTCCTTTAGGAAGTGCGGGTGAAACACAGACGCTGACCATCTTCACCCACGGCACCGACGGCAACTACGTCTTCGCCGTCAGAACGGGTGCGGGCAAGATTGTCGAAGTGACCAACAACATCAAAGTGGACACTTCGGTGCCGGCGACGCCGTCCTCCGCCCAGCTCGACGAGATGGCGAATAAGTGGCGCACCACGCCGGGCAACTGGACGCTTCCCGTATCGTGGACCAGCACCGACACCTTCGACACCACCTATAATTCCGTCGTGGCCGTCCGCTTTAAGGTTTGGGACCTTTCGGGGCTTTCCAGCTTTGATATAGACTCGACCTCGTCTAATACTCAGGAAGGACTGAAGCTCTATTCATCCTTTGCCAGCGCGCCCAACCTCAACATTCCGTTTTCGGGCGGCGACCTCACCTCTGGTACCGGCGCCAGAAGAATCGATATCTGGGTTACCGACCAGGCGGGCAACACCTCGGCCGTCTACAAGAGATTGGTCTACTGGGACACCAACGATTACAGCATCAGCCTTTTGACGGAGGGCGCGAACGCGGCTCAAGGCACCATCAGAATAGTGGAGCGCAACGGCGCCACGGTTGACCTCGGCGGCGGCACCTTCAAGCGCGGCGAGGTTTTGAAGATTAGGGCGGCAACATCCAGCCCCTCAGTCTATCTTTTGAACCAAGTGCTTCTGACGATGGACGGCGACGCCAACCGCTATTCGATTTACGGCGGCGCGCTTAATGCCGACGCCAATTACTGGAACACCTCTTCGCCTGCCAACAGAAATTATTTCACGGCGAAAAAAGTTTACGAGAGCGGCTCGGCCGTCAACTACTGGGGCACGGAATCCTACACAATGAGCGTAGGTCCCATCGACGTCAACGCCGACACCTCGGGCATCAACTTCGCCTCCTTCGCCTCGGTGCGGGCATCCTTCCGCGAATTTGTGGAGCTTGACTACGAACGCTCCGAACGGAAATACAACGGCCGCGAACAGGGCTCCTATTTCAACTACACGCCGCGAACGGTCGGCAGCCCCGCTAACTGGACGGCGGCCATCGTCTCCATTTTCGATGTTTCCTATAAACACGGCGGCGTGCCCTACGGCACCTCGCCCGTTCTCAAATACGGCAACGGCGCCACGCTTTCCACCTGGCTCACCGCTGTTCAACCCGGCATGAAAGAGGTCGGAAATTATTCATATTCCGCCCAAATTTACAGCTGCAACTATGTTTCTAACGCCATCTCCGATATGCCCTTCGAGATAACTCAGCGTAAAATTACGCTGACGCCGCTCTCTTACGCCGCGACGGGCCAGAACTACAAGGTCTACGGCGACCCCCACACCTGGCTTTGGAACGGCTCGACTTTCGTCGCCGTCGATTCGACGACGCGGTATTACGCCGACCCCGAAATTAAATACGTCTACACCATCGAAGGGTATACCTTTACGCCCGATTCCGCAATAGTTTATAACGGAGCGCCCATCGTTCAAGGCGGCGCGGCCATCGAGAGCACAGCCACGACGGGCGACAAATACCTCCGCGACGACTCGGGCAATTTCATAACCCAGCTCGCTGGCACCGGCCTCACCAGAACGGGCGCGGGCATGGGCGCGGGAAGCTCCCATAACGTGGGCAACAGCTATGAGATTCTCATCGGCAACCTCGTCTTCGGCGCGGCGGGCAACAACAACTTCAATATGGATTTGAAAAAGGAATATTTCACCATAGTGAAGCGGCCCATCGCGCTCTCCGTCACCGTTCCCGCCAATGAAATGATGAAGCGCTACGATCCCTCGCTCGCCGGCCAAAGCGAATATATCATCGCTTCGACCGGCCCCGCGGGTCAGGACGGCAGCGGCGCCAACGATATTTTTGACGTATCTTCGGGCAACCTCGCCTACGGCGACAAGCTTGTTTTGAGTTTGATTGCGGTTTCGGGCACTACCGGCACCAATAATTGGAACGCCGGCATTTACCGCGTCGGTATCAGCTTCTCCGCCGACGCCGTCAACGACAACTACACCGTCACCAACTACCAGCCCGACACCACTTCCTCATTCAACATAAACGTGCCGGTTCTTCCCGAGGCATATTTCATCATTTACCCCGGCGACATCTTTATTAGACCGGTCACCAACCAAGGCAAGCAGTTCGGCGAGGAGAACCCGCTCGCCGTCGACTACAACGTCTACACTTCCTCGACGCTGACGCCCGCTTCCATCAACAACACGCTGAAGGGCGGCATATTCCCGGGCGCGAGATTCGTGCGCCAGCCCGGCGAGGATGTAGGCATATATTACTACACAAACGCACTCGGCTATCATTACAACGTCGGCGCAATGTCCAACAACCTTTACGGGCAGAGCTCGCTTTTGGTCGATAACGCCGCCGAGGTCTACACCTACGACTTCAACGGTTTGCTCACTGTATACACGCTGGGCATGACACAGTCGGGCGGGCTTTACAGCCCCTACGAGGAGCTCGAAGTTGGGCTGGACTACGAGGGCAAAAAGACTAAAGGCCAATTTCTTTGGGAAGCGGTCGATTACCTCGAGAGCTTGGGCTACGACTTCAGCTCGGGTATCGACGCGCCGCGCGCCTTCCTCTATGTCTGGAACGGCAGCTCGCTCGTTCCTTATAGTTCGATTTATTATAACGACGTCGTGACGACGGGCAGAGTATTTCTCTATTGCCCCGACTACAAGATCGGCAGCTTCACGACTGGCTCCAGCCCCTGTCTCTACAACGGCTCCAACGGCGCCGCGCTCCAGAGTGCGGGATATGTCTATAATATCGCCGTCAGAGACGCAAACGCCACCAACGACTATCAGACCGTCATTTCGCCCGTTCCCGACCAAAGCAAGATTTACGGCAACGCCGACGCCGAGCTCAACTGGGGCCTTGTCGTCAGCGGAGTTCTGGGCGGCAAATCCTTGACAATAACGCCATTCGCGCAATATTCCACCGCGGCTTCCACCGACACTAGATATTTCGGCATAGCGTTTGCGACGGGCAGCGCGCTCGTCCGCGCGTTGAGGCTTCCCGAAGCCAGCCCGGTGTTCAGCATCACCTATACACCGCAGGGAGGCGGCGCGCCCGTTTCGCGCTCTTACAGCTCCTTTGATTTCGTCACCTTCCGCATGGCCGAGCTGTTTAGAGATGTCAACGGCGACAACCGCCTCATCACCATGTTCGAGCAGGCGGGCGACTACTACATCGTGCCCTCCATCGACTACGGCGAGACAATCAACTGGGGCGGCTTCGTCTACGGCTACTACAGCACCGTCAACGACACCACCGGCCTTACCAAGGCGGGAATGGCCAACCACGCCTCCTTCAAGCTGTCATTTTATAACTCGCTGACCGAGGGCTCGCCCGACGGCATGGTCGTCTACAAAATCAACAAGCGCGTCATCAATATGTCGGTGACGGCGGGCCAGACCTACATTTACGGCGAGGTCAATTTCGCGGGCTCCACCATCATTGCCCACACCATCAGCAATTTCGCCTCCAATCCCTCCATCGGCATTTCCGACATAACCTACACGCCGATAACGATTGGCGATCCACGCGTCGAGGCATGGTATTTCTATCTCACGCCCACCGAAAGCCTTGAGCCGGCAGTCCGCGCCCTGCACCCCAACGACTTTTTGAACAACGTGATGCTTGCCGCGCATTTCCCGAGCGGCTTTGTCGGGCTCTATAAAAAGACGGGTGCGGCATACGCGCCGTGGTATGGCAACTTTGCCGACATCGGCGACGGGCTCTATTTAGGCTCGGTGTCGCCATCCGCTCTCTCTTCCAAGCTGGCTCTTGCGGGCTCGCTTTCGGCGGGCATAGGCTATGCCGTCTCGACGAGTTCCTACACCGTCAGCGGCAACTACAGCTTAATTTACGACACCGCGACCACCATGGTCATCCATCCGAGGAAGGTTTACGCCAACTTCTTCGATAAAACGGATTACGGCACGGGCTACACCGCGCAGCAGCTTTTGACGTCGCATATGTCCGCCGCCAACCGTTTGACCAAGGTCTACGACCGCACCGACCGCGTCTATCAGGCGGAGTCCTACATCGTCACGCTCGACTGGTTCAACGTCCTCGGCAACGCCTCGGCAGGCCTTGCGCCCTCCGAACGCGCCAGTATGGAAGCCGATCCTCTTTTCATTTCGGCGAGCTATGCCAACTATATCGCCCTCGGCGGGCAAATCAACAACGTGACGGGCTTCGAGCGCCAGCTTGCCGATTACGTCGGCTTTAACGCCACTTTCAGATATAAGAGCGCGGGCATCAACACCGGCAACTATGTTTTGGTTCTGCCCGACATGATAACGGTCGACATTACGCCCAGACCCATCTCGGTCGATATCACCGAAATGGGCAGCCCCGATTGGCTGGTGATGCTCAACACCAAATATTACGACGGCACCACCGAGGCCATCAATCAGGTTCTGACGCCGGGCGGTATATCGTCCACCGGCATTTGCGCCGGCGACTCCATCAATATAACGCTTGTTTCCGCCAAGTTCGCGCAGGCCAACGTAGCGGGAGCGGGTGCTGTTCCCGACGCCGTGACGGTGACGCTCATCTTCTCGATTTCGGGCGCGGGCGCCTACAACTATACGGTTAATAACCACGTTACCTCCGCCGTCATCAACCGCAAAGTAGTGACGGTCGACGTCGGCGACATTACTGTGCAATACGGCGACACACCGATTTACACCGCGTCCTACAGCGGCTGGGTTGGCGGCGACAGCGCCGCGCTCATTGCGGCTGTTCGGACTTTCACCACATCGAGCCGCGCCGCAGTCGAGCACGACTACGACTATTCGCAGTATTACACCTATCTTCTTGAGGGCGGCGCTTCGGCCTATCCCGGCTTGACCGACTGCTTCAAAGCGGGCACCACCCACGACATCGAATTCGGCATCGGCGGCGCCGACTACTTCGGCAACTACCAATTTGTCGCCGATACCGGCACGCTGACGATAGCCAAAAAGACGGTGACTTTCAGTCTCACCAACTCCAGCATACCCGTCGTCACCTTCGCGGCGTTTGCCGATTATCAGCAGGCGGTGAACGCCCTCGAGGTTTCCGCAGTTCCTTTCCCCGATTCATCCAACCCCTCGCGCACATTCGGCTCCGTCACCATCACGATGGCGGTAAGCTTTATCGAGCAGGACGGCGTGACGCCGACTACTTTCGAGGCAATCAGAGCCGCCGCCGCGATGGGCATAGGAGATATGTATAACGTCCTCTTCGTCGTCGACGAGAGCGACTTCTTCTTCGCGGGCGAGGCCATGCTGTTCTTCTCGGTCGGCGTCTATCAAGAAATCACCATCGAGATAGTGAGGGACACCGCCGTTTATAACGGTGACGTCGTCGACTTCACCAAGCTTTTGTCCTTCACCTACAACGACGGCTCCGGCACCGTCACCCTTCCCGCCGAATGGGCTTGGGTGTTCGGCGGAACTTTCAGCGGCTCATCTTCGGGCAGCTTTATCGACGGCAACGGGCCTAGGAACGCCGGCAACTATTCCGTCATCATGACGGTCAGCTATAAGGGCCCCGAGGTATCGGGCTACGGCGTGTCGGGCTTCTACGGCAACCTGCCCGCAGGACTGGTCACCATTTTGAAAGCCGACGTCGTCGTCGTTCCCGAGGCCGCTTCCAAGACCTACGGCACCGACGATCCCGACTTCAATTATTCGGGCTTTGCCTTCTATCCCGTCGCCGACGCATCCGCATTGACGGGTTATGAAGATATATACATTAAATATACCGATAACAAATACCATAGAGTAATTGAGGACGGCGGATTGAAAATTGTCATTGATAACGCTACCGCCATCGGTTACAGCGAGGCTGTGCACGGCCCGCTCTTCCGCCTCACCGCGCTGATTCGCGACGGCGAGGACGGTTCCGGAACAGCCCAGCTCCTCTACAGCGTGACGAGGGACGCCGGCATCCACGCGGGCGACTACGTCATGAGGAAGGGCGCCGTCAGCTTCGGCGGCACTACCTTCGCCTACGCCAACCACAATATTCTGCTTGCTTCGGAAGCGGTTGACGCCACCGCCGAACTTTCCGGCACGCCGCTGGCGTTTGAGATTGACGGCGAAAGCGCGTCTACCATCGGCGGCGAGGTCTTCTTTACCATTAATTCCAAGACCGTCACCGTCACCGTAATGCCGGGCACCAAGATTTACGACAACACCTCAAATGCCGTGATAAATTACGCCGCATCGGGCTACGTGACGGAATACGGCGACAGCGCGGCCAACCTTCTCGACCTTAAGTTCCTGATAAGAAAGCGCGTCAACATCGACGACGCCACCGCGGCGGGCTATATTGCGGCGGGCACGCCTCAAGTTTACGGCTCGGCGGGCGATTACTACATCCTCACCGAATCGACGATGGCAGGCAAATATTACGCCGTCCTCGACAGCGGTTTCGCCAACCGCTACGCCGACCCGCTCTATCCCAACGACTACGTTCTCGAGATTCAGGGCTACGCCGATTGCTTCACCATAGCCAAGCGCGTCGTCATAGTGACCGTTTCGACTTACAACAGCTTTAAATACTACGGCGACCCCGATCCCGTCTTCTACTACACCTATAACTCCGCCGACATCGTCGACGGCGCCACTTTCTCGGGCGCGCTCGGCCGCACCTACGCGGGCAGTCTTGAGGGCGAGGACGTCGGCACCTACAGCTTTACGCTGGGCTCGCTGCGCCTGACCGACAACTACGTCGTCGGCGTCAGTTCCTCGGTATCGTTCACGATAAGAAAGGTTACGCTGACGGTAACCCAGCCCGACGTGACGCGGCAGTTCTACGCCGCCAACCCCGAAACTCTCAGCGTTTAGATATCGGGCTTCAAGACAATAGCCTACACTTCGGCGGGCGGCATCACTTATCCCGAAACGCAATATAGAAACGACCAGCAGATAATCACCGCGCTTCTTACCGGCTACACGCTGAAGATTAACTACATGTATAACGGCCAGCAAATCAGCAGGTATGCCGACGCCGGCGTCTACGAAAACGCCATCACGGCGCAGTATTCGCAGGGCGGAGTGGCGCTGAGCCTTACCAACTACACCATCAACTACGCGCCCAGCCGCCTGACGATTACACCCATTCCCATCACCATGACGGCGGCCGCCGCGCGCTTCACCAAGGTTTACGGCACCCTCGACGACGCCAACCTCTTCCAGCTCAGGAGCGGAATGGGCAATCCCGTTCTCATCGGCTCGCCCATTATCGGCTTGAACTTCTCCGTCGTCATCGGCGCCGCCAATCCCGCCGACGTCACCACGCTGCTCAACTCCGTCCACATCTTCGGCACCTTCTCCCGCGCCGCCAAAGAGGACGTGGGAAGCTATCTCGTTTCCAAGGGCTCGGTGAGATGCACCAGAAGCGATACCGATATCGCCGAAAGCCCCAACTTCATTCTGACGATAAATCCCTTCTACTTCACCATCACCAAGCGTCCGGTAAACATTTACATCGACAACGAAAACAGCATTCTCACCAAGCAATACGGCGACTTCACGCCCGTTATACGCCCGACCGGCAGAGGCAACTGGGCGCCTACCGGTGCCTATACCTCGGTCGCCTACAACGGGCAGGTCCTGATTGCCGACAACGACGAGAAATGCATCGTGATGTCGACGGGCGCCTACGAATACTTCGACAACATCAACTATATTTACAACAACCGCAACGCCATTCCCGGCTACTATCCCATCCACAACACCGTGCCCTATACCGTGTCGTCCAACTATCAGCCGACCTTCACCAATCTGGGAGTCATAGGCGGCACCACGGTGTTCTTTGAAATCACCAAAAAGCAGCTCGCGATTAGCGACGCCAATTTCTACGTTTACGGCAAGGTCTACGACGGCACCGACATCGTTTTAGATGGAGACGCCGGCGTCGTTTACACCAACTTCGACCTCGTCGGCTCCGACTCGGTGACAATCACTTTCCAGGCGCGTTACGCCTCCAGTGATGCGGGCATAACCGAGGCGATATTCAGCTATATCGGGCTGGACTACACCGCCGCCGACCAGAGCCGCTACTACGACCTCATCTACTACGAAGGAAGCGGCGTCCAAATCATCAACTCGGCTTCGCCCGGCCCGCTGCCGCGCTTCTACAAGTCGCTCGATAACTTCGGCAATCCCATCGAGATAGACCGCTATCCGATAGGCTTCGACAAGAGCGCCATCAAGCTCAAGCCGCGCCAATACGACGGCACGACCACGGCCGAGATAGTTTCGGTGCAGGACGGCATCTACACTTACTACGAAATCGGCATTCCCAGATTCGTCCAAAAAGTGGTGCAGGACAACGCTTCGGTGACGGGCTACGGCATGAATTTCACCGTCAACTACCAAAGCAAGAACGTCAATTACAGCGCCCGCGCCACTGTCTACATCAGGATTGATTTGCCGCGCGCCGCCGTCAACTTCACGGTGGGCACCTTCCACCTTGACGAAGGCGAGTATTTCACGGTGAGCGACAACTACATTGAAGTCTATCTCACCAACGGAATTACCGGCGTCATACAATACCGCGACCTCTATCTTTCGGTGTTCGCCGCAATCAACAAGGTCTACGACGCCACGCCGACGGCGCAGTTCAACTACAACCTCGGCAACATCATCTGCTACCTGCAGCCCGACGGCAGCTATATTTACGAGCAGGTCGGAATCACCTTCGCCGGCGTCTTTGCCGACATCGACGAATTCGGCATCGCCACTATAACCTCCGACGTCGGCTTCCACACCGCCATACTTGAGACGCTTTCCAACGGCCGCAAGTTCCTTCTTACCGGCGCCGACAAGGGCAATTACAGCCTTGTGCTCAAGGACTATGACTATGTCATAGCCGACAACGGCGAACTGCACGGCGACGACCTCTACACTTGGGAATATTCCTCAGTTTATAAGACGCCGACGGCGGAGCAGATTGCCGCTCTCGACGAAATTTACAGAAAGTCGGGCGACGACTATATCAAGATTACCGACAACGCCGGCCTTTACGCCATAAAGACGCTTGCGACGCAGGCGCAAATTCTCGCCGGTCTCAACCTCTACGTGCTGATTGACAATATCTTCGTTCCCTACGTTCCGGCTCAGCACGGCGGGCGCGACATCTACTACTGCGTCCTCCACGAGCTCTATCACCGCAGCATCGAATACTCATGGCAGCCCTACGTTCAGGCCAACGACTACACCGACACGCTGACGCCCGAGATGGAGGCGGACACCGACAACCTCTACGTGATTTACAACGGCGAGTATGTCCAATATATCCCGGGCACGCCCGAGCTTATCGGCTACACTCCGCTCTATAAGCACAATAAAGTGACTTATTCAATCGTCACCGAGTGGCAGGTCACCGAGGGCGTCAACCTCTACGTCGCGACGGGCGAAAGCTTTATGCCGGGCGCCACCGAGAACCAACTCAAGGCGCGCGAAAACGTCTATATCCGTTACAGCGTCTATTATTCGGTGCCCACGCCGCAGCAGCTTTCCGCCAACCAAAACCTCTTCGTCTACGACAGCGGGGAATGGATACCCTACACCACTCAGCCGCAGTCGCAGGCAAGGTATAGAAACGAGAACTACTATATGAACCTCGGCGACTACGAGCCCGATCCCGTTCAGGACGGCGCCATAGTCATGGACGGCGCCGAGTTCGCCTACTTCACGAGAAGCGACGGCATGGTGCGCTACGACCGCGCGGTGCACGGCGCCATTTACGGCGACACTACCGCGATAGGCGGCTACAAGGTCTACTACGCCAGCTTCCCCTCGGTCTACTACACCGTCGCCACCGATGCCGAGCTCGCCGCGGGCGAGGAACTCTACGTCATATTCACGGGCTACCGCGACACCACCAACGAGGATATGTCGCGCGGGCTTTATCTCTACAACAAAGAGGGCGATGACTACGTGCCCTATGTGCTGGGTGTGCTGCCTGTCTACTACTTCGAGCGCAACCTTTACGTGCCTTACGACGCCGAAAATCCCGAACACGACGGGCTGGCCGTTTACTACCGCCACTGCGGTGTCTTCACGCGCACGGCTAACGAGCTCGACTATCCCGTGACGGCGAGAATGAAAGCCGAAATCACGCCTGTGACGCTGGAGGTCACCGCCAACATCGAAAGCAAGACCTACGACGCCACCACCAACGCTTCGCTCGTTCCCGGCAGCGACCTTGTCACCTCCTTCAGCAACGTGGTGGGGCAGGGCTACGACGCCTTCAGAATGGATATGGATGCCGCGACGGCAAGGTTTACGTCCAAGGACGTCGCCATAAACAGCATAGGCAACGTCACGACGCGCGAGGTGCTGCTCTCCGACATTCTGCTTTACAAATACATCAACATACGCACCGAGATTCTTTCGGGCGCGGCTTACAACACACTGCTGACCGACGGTGCGAGTGACTACGTCGGTTTCAAGCGCTACTACCGCCCGATTGCCGAAGGCGAAACGCCGATTGCGGGCGCCAACTTCTACGTCTTTAAATCGGAATATTACGCCGAAGCCGACGGTAACACCGTCAGCGAATGCTTAGAGAAGGGCACAGAGCTTTATTTCTACCGCGGCGGAGCCTTCGTCGTCCGCGACAAGTCCGAGCCGATAAGGGGCGACAAGCCGGTTTATTACCGCCTTGTCAACGTATTCGTGCCTTACGACGACACCGACTTCCGCCAGTCGCCCGCCGACTCGGTTTACTACTGCTATTACGCCGGCTACGCGCCTTACACCTATTCCGCGGCAACCTCGACATACGCCGTCATTATGCCCGACGGAACGGCGCTCGCCTTTAACGAGGCGGAGTTCAAGGCGGCTTTCGGCAACGAGCTCTACAAGCTCTACCGCGTAGTCAACAAAAATTACGTTCCCGTCACCGATTACAGCTACGCCGCCTACTCGGCGGAAACGCTCTACTTTAAGACGTCGGGGCAGGAAATCAACAACTACGTCTACAACAAGACGGCCAACCTCTCCGCCTACATCAATCCCAAGAAAGTCTCGCTCAACGCCGCCAACGTTTACATCAAGAATAAGGTCTACGACAAAAACGACGCCGGCGAAATGGTCTTCAAGGCGGTGAGCGCGCAGGCGACCGAGTATTACAACGCGCTCCGCGCCTACTTCGCGGGGGCGACCAACTACGCCGAGTTCATTGCGGCCGCACAAAATATGTCGGGCTTCACACCGCTTTACGGCCTCTATGTCATCGACTACGAGAACCTCGACGCCAACGGCGACTTCGTGACGCATCCGCTCTACACGCTTTTGAAGGACTTCACCGCTTCCGACTACGACGACTTCATGGCGATTGCACCCGCCTCGGCGCTTTCGGGGCTCGGCGCGATGTTCGGCGGAATTTACACCACTTCCGACACCATCCTCTCGGGCATCTACGCCGGTGACGAAGTGGCGGCGTCTTACCGCGTCGTCTACAACCAGACCTACGCCGGCGACAATATTAACGTCAGGATAAGCATCAATGCGCTGTCCGGCGCCAACCGCACCAACTACCTCACCGACGAAACCGTCAACATCACAGTCAAGGGCAACATACTTCCCATTGAGCTCGATATAGTGAGAGCGTCGGTCGCCGATAAAGTTTACAACGGCACGGCCGAAACCGCCGTCGAGGACGTCATCATAAGCGGCGTGCTTGCGGGCGACATCTGCTCGGCGGTGGCATCGGGCAATGCGCGGCTGACCTACGCCGACGGCAGCGACGCCCGCGATTTTGCCGAAACCGGATATTACGGCATGCTGGTAGGCCTCAACCTGACGGGACGCGACAGCCGCAACTACATCTTCAAGCTGGTTCCCGGCTTTGTCTGGAAAGACGGACAGGGCAGAGTCTGCGCCTTTGCCGTTACCGCGCCCGGCGAGCTCGACACATCCAACTCGATCTCGGCGCGGCCACTCTCCGTCTCCGTCTGGGCCGACAGCAAGCCCTATGACGGCACAACATCGATACTGCCCGGGAAATACGGCTTCAAGCTGAGCAACGTCACATCCTTTGAAACGGCGATACCCGGCACCAACGCCTATTCGATTGACATCGACTACGAATATTACGAAGTGATAGCGGGCAGCGGCATATTCGCGCCCAAGGTCTACTTCGCCCAGCCCAACGTCAACCCCTCGGGCGGCGTCGAAGTCAAGATGTATTTCAAGGCCGAGGTCTACAATATGCGGCAGGTGGACGGCGCCGAGCTCTTCGACCCCGACACGCTCTACTATCTGCTCGTCTTCAACGCGGCGCGAAACTGCTATCAATACGAGCCTCAGCACGGCCTTACCGAATTTGCGGCGGGCGCGGTCTATTACGTCCGCGACGGCGTCAACAGAAATTACGTCAATTCCAACCTTTATGTGCCGGCTCAGGGCGTCATCACCAAGCTTACCGTGACGGCGACCGCCAACGACGTCTCCGACAACTACGGCTCCTTCGACGTCTCCAGAATGACGGTCTCCTACACCGAGCCCGGCGTCCAATATTACAATATAGGCGAGGCGGCTTTCAACTCCTATACGCCCGCTTACGCCGAGGCCTTGGGGTTCGGCAATCTGCTCTCGGGCTATTCGGCCAACCTGACCACCGAAAGCTTCGCCACGCCGGCTTCGCGCGCCGCCATCCTCGGCTTCAAGGAGGCGACGACGGAGTGCAGCAACAATAACAATGCCTTTGCCGACGTCATCGAACTGCCCGGCGGCGCGATAGGCGGCTACGTCATCTATGTTAAGAACGCCGCCGCCGCCAACTACAGCTTCAACTACGTCCCGGGCACTTACAGGATTACCAAGGCGACACTCTACATCAGCATTGCCGACGCGTCCAGGCCGTTCGGCGTCGCCAATCCCGCTTTCCCCATCATCTATTCGGGATGGCTGGGCACCGACAACGCAAACCTGCCTTCGTCCTATTTCGTGGCGCCCACCGTCACTTCGGCGGCCGGCCCCAACTCGCCGATAGGCAGCGACTACGACATTACGGTGTCGGGCGGCTATGCCAGAAACTACGTCATGAAGTGGTATAGCAACGGCAATTACTACGACATCACCAACACTCCGCTCGCCGTCGCCAAGCTCACCATTGTCCGCGCTACCTTCGGCGGAATAACTTTCAACAGCTTGACGGCGGTCTACGACGGCACGGGTAAAAAACTCGACATCACGCAGGGCAACGCGCTTCCCGCGGGCACCGTGGTGACTTACTCCGACACCATCGAAGGCACGCTTAAGACTTACAGCACGCCGCGTATGCTGGTCAATGCCGGCACCTACACCATCACTGCGCGGCTCGACAACCCCAACTACACCTCGCGCACCTATACCGCCACGCTGAAAATTGAGAAAGCGACGCCCGTAATTACGGCGCGCACCATCACCACCGTTTACATGGGCAGCGCGATAAGCGGCATAGCCGATGTCTATCCCTACGACTTGCCGGTAGCCTACCACTACTACACCGACAAGGACAACGAAGGAAGCCTGATGGCGGGCGCGCCTGCCAATGCGGGAACTTATTACTACTACGCCTCGACGGCGGGCAACAGCAACTATAACCCCGAGCGCACATCCCTCGTCAAGCTGACAATCCTCAAGGTCACGGTGGGCGTCATCGTCATCAAGCAGACCTACGTCGAGGGCGACCCCGACGGCAACGGCGTCGAGTTCGCGCTGTCCAACGAAAATCTGACCGACATTGTCAATGCCAGCGTCAAATACACCGACAAGGCGACGGGCGTCGCGCTTCCCACGGGCAACGTGCCGACGGCGGCCGGCCTCTATGAGTTCAACATAATATCGGGCAATCCCAACTATACGCTGGCGGGCGGCAAGGGCATTCTGACGATAGGCGCCAAGCAGCTCGAAACGCCCGAAAAAGAAGTTACCGTCACTCCCGTCGACAGCGGCACCATCCTCGATTCGCAGGCTTATCTCTCCTACCACACCATAGTGTCCAAGAACAACAAGCCCGCCGAGGATCCCGACGACCGCGTCATATGGGCGCAAGCCAAGAGCGCGGTGGGCGGCGGCTACAACCTTTTGGCCGTCATCTCCGCCAATCTCTTAATCGACGAGCAGGGCGTCAGCCGCACCGCGCTTCCCGGCGGCGGAATAGTGGTCACGCTCAGAATTCCCGACGGCATTGACACAAGCAAGGCTATGCTGATGCGCTATAACGAGGACGGCACGGTGACCGAAATCGACGCCGTGTTCGAGCGCGGCTACGCCGTCTTTATGACCGATGAACTCGGCACCTTCGCCATAGTCGAAAAGGCGACGGCGTTCTGGGTGTGGATTGCCGTGGGCGGCGGCGCGGGATTCGTTCTAATCGGCGCATTCGTCTTCGCTTTCATCGCCAACAAGAAGCGTCAGCTGGAATACGGCGGCGAGCTCATCTCGAAAAACAAAGAAATCTTAAGCGACGACGACCCCGAATAAGCAATAACCCAAGGCTAAAGGGTAACAGAAAAACTCGGCAGTCCGAAAAACGCCGAAAAACCAAATAATTCTTAAGCGCACGGAACTCCGCGCGCCAATAAACGCAACGGATACAGTGTAACATCATAGGAGTAGCCATGAAAGCACAAACTCAGTTCGGAAAGAAAAAGGCCGCCGCTATGGCGCTGCTCGCAATCGCTCTCGCGCTCATCATCGGGCTTTTCGGCGGCGGGCAGATCCTAGCCGCCGAGGCCGCGGGACCGGTAGTCGCGAGCGATCTCGCCGTCGTCTTCAACGAGATAGAGGCGGCTAAGCTTGCCGACACTTCCTTCGCCTACACCGAATATTTGGGGCATAACCTCGACTCCGGCGAGGGCACCATCACCTGCGCGAGAAACGGCGATACCGGCGCCATCAACTTCGCTTTTCAGGACAAGTTCTTGGGCATCGGCTCGGCGGAAGGCAAAACGTGGTTTGCCGCTTTCTTAATCCAAATCGACACCGAAGGCACGCTTGCGACGGCCGTCGCGACGGGCAGGGTGAACATGACCTTTGCCGCGTTGCCCACCGGCGCCAGCGGCAACGTCACCTGCGTTTTAGCCATCAAGCAGTTTACAGCGGGCGATACTCCCGTGTTCAACATGGAGACCATCGCCACCGGCGTTACGACGGGCACTCCCGACGTTCCCGCTTCGGGCGGCACTCCCCGCGCCATCAACGTGACGACCACGCTCAATGCCGACACCGTGCTTGCCGCCGTCATCTGCACAGGCACGATAATGGACAACAACTCTGCCTCCGTCAACTACTCCAACCTCTCGGTGAGCTTTTCCTTAAGCGACTACTCCGCGCCCAAGATTACCGCGCTCACTATGGTTCCTTACGTTCTCGGCGACGTCGGTTTCCCCTGCGCGACCGAGGAAGAAAACAACAGAATATCGGGGAAAACCGTCGACACTCTCAACATCTTAACCTCTCCCGACGGCAAGAGCACCTTCAAGTTCCCCGCTTGGTATAACGGCAACAAAAACATAACCAGCCTGGTCATAACCGATATGGCCAAGCCCAAGCCGGGCGAAGAGATGCCTCAGGAAATAACGGGCATAAACAAGGTGGCCTTTAATGACACCATGTTTTTGCTGACTCCCGAAAATCTTGTGCCCGACGTCTGGCACGACATCTTCACAGAGGACGACCTCGTCACTCCCGCCGCCAGATTTGCCTATGTCAGCCACGATACCTACACGGGGAGCGGTGAACCCGTCTGTCAGTGGATAGAGTTTAAAGTTGAGATAGTTGAAAACTTAAGCATCGCCGTCACCATGACCGACAACGGCAATTTGGCGCGGACGGAAATCATCGACGTCCGCGGCATCGACAGGTATCAGCCGCACGCCTATGAGCCCGAAAGCGACCAATATAGCCCCGATTTCCCCATCGTAGGGCCCATCTCGCATGACGGCACCGCCTTTGATTTCGGCGAATTCGGCAGCGAAGCCGCGCTTTCCGCCGTCCTCGACTCCGTCAACTGGGTAGTTTCCAAAAACGCCTTTATCGAGCTTGCCGCGCTGGTGCCCGACCTCGACGGGCTTTCGCCCACGGTATATTATTATTCTGTCACGCGCACGCGAAACTTTACCGTAGCGCCGGTGCCCGCAGGCTCGCCGAGCTGGCGAAGCTCAATGAACTCCTCGCTGGCGTTTTCCGAGATTTTCAAAAACACCGGCTACTACTGTCTGGCGCTGTTCGGCAGAAATTACGCAGGCTCCACGACCGATGTCTATTACTATTATTTCAAGGTGGACTATACCACACCCGCCTTCAGCGTCACCAAGATTAACCTCTATCAAAACGTCAACCCCGACATACCCGGAAGCG
Source organism: Eubacteriales bacterium (assembly GCA_035449045.1). Classification (GTDB taxonomy): domain Bacteria; phylum Bacillota; class Clostridia; order Christensenellales; family CAG-917; genus DAOTKC01. Next base: position 7,066 of record DAOTKC010000022.1, on the reverse strand, counting down.
GCTCGCTGTTCCAGACCTACACCGCGGCGCAGTGGGCGGGCGCATGGACGCGCTACGCCGTCGAAATTGAGCTGACGCTCGCCGAGAGCTTTGACGAGCTTTTGAGTGTCGACATTTTGAGGCGAAGCGGCGTCAAATTCTTCTATCATTTCGGCGACGACGACCTCATTGAAATAGTCCAAGACGCTACATACGAGCTATATTCGAGCGGCTTTTACGTCGTAGCAAACCTCTACGCCGACGAAAATTCGGTCGATACTTTCTATCTGAGGCTCTGCTTCGATTATTCCGACGAGGAATTAAAGCTCTTTGAGGATTATGACGCCGAGCTGTCTTTCGCCGCGCTTTCGGGCGCAGGTCTTGAATATAACCTCGCCACGCCGATGACGTTCAAGATTGACCGAAACCGCCCCGACGAGGCCGAAACGCTGACTTTCGACGACTATGCCTACAATCCGCCCGCGCCCAAGACGTGGTATACCGACGGCACTTCGATCGAGCTCGATTTCTCATCTTTCTACGACGACCATCTTGATGATGTCGAGCTTCAGTTCAGCCTGTCCTCGGGCTTCGAGCCGAGCGGCAGAGTGTCGGTATCGGGCGCCGATCTGTTTGCGCAGGGAATGTTCTTTGAGTTAAGCCTGCCCGCCTTAGGCGTTACCTCGCCCGGCCTCAAGACGGTGTTCACGCGCGCCGTCGACCAGGCGGGCAATATTTCGGAAACTCTCGCCTACGGCTTCCTCTACGACCCGACCGATTATTTTGTTGAGTTTTACGTCGACAACTCGATGGGAACGGCGCACGGCGGCGTTGCCGAATTTGAACCCGGCGTCGATTATTCGCTGAGCCAAATCACGGTCGAGGGCGTTGTCTACACGCTTTACCGCGCCGTCTTCAAGCGCGGCGAAACCGCCGTTGTCAACATCTCGATGTATGAGGATTTCCTGTTCGCCAAATATAACCTTTGGGAATACTCCGAGATTTTGGAAGGCGCCTCGAACTACGAGCTCTCCGTCCTTGTCGACACCGCAAACCACGTAGAGCGGCCGTTCTGGGATTCGCGCTATTTAGTGCAGGGCACGGCGCGCTACGCCTTATTCTATAAGCGGCTCATCGAGATAGCGATTGCCAATCCCGTCAACATCTATACGGGCTCGGGCGTTGCCGCCGTCATTTCCTATAACATTGATATGCCGAGCACGGCAGGTCTCACGGTTAGATACTACGCCTCGCAGGGCGGGGCGGAACTGCCTGTGCCGCCCAAGAACGCCGGCACTTACTACGTCGAGGCCGTCCATATGAGCGACGGCTACCAGTCCAACACCGCCTCGGGCGTCTTCATCATAAAGCCCGCGCCGCTTGCCGTAGTTGCCAACGCGGGAACCTCGGTATATAACGGCGCCATGCCCGCGCTAAGCTACACCGCGACGGGATTTGTGGGCGGCGACACCGCCGAAACCACGGCGTCGGGCGCGCTCGCCATTCCTTCCAAAAACGCGGGAATCTACAATATAACGATTGGCACGCTGACATTTACTAACTATGCTGTCGCTTTCACGAGCGCCGTTTGGACTATCGAAAAGGCGCCCGTTTACAAGGTTTTCGAAAGTTACGAAACCGAGAACTTCAGCGTAGCCGACGTCTACACCGGCATGCCGCACACCATCACTTACCTCGGCGTATTCGACTATTACGACCTTCAAACGGGCGTGGCGGGCGAGATGCTTAGGGTCACCTTCAAGATAAACGGCGTTAACGCCGGCATCTATCCCATTGTAGTCGACGAGATTTCCGACTTCGGCTCGGGCGATCCCCAAAACTACGAAGTGACGTTCGGCGAAATGCCCGGTTTTGTCTACACCGTCTTTAAGAGACAGCTCACCATAACCGCCCAGAATGCGTCCAAGATATACGGCGATCCCGATCCCGTCATCGGCTGGACGGCGTCGGGCTTTGTCGAGGGCGAAAACGAAACTCAAATCATCTCGGGCGGCTTCAGAAGGAGCGGCACCTCCGACGGCGCCGGCGACTATGAGATAGAGGCCGACCCCATGAACCCCTTTACGCTCGCCGCCGACAACTACTACATCAACACCGAAACGGCGGGCAAGGTTTTCACCATCCACAAGCGGGCGATCAGCGTCTATCCCTATGCCAACCAGACCAAGGTTGCGGGTGTGCCCCTTGACGAGGGCCTTGAAACCATAAAATTCTACTACACGGGCGACACTGCCGATTTAGCCTTGGTCTTCGAGGGCAACCTCGCCTATCAAGGGTATGAGAGCTATGAAACCGAGACCGCGGGCGAAAGCCGCCTCATTACGATTAATACATTGAGCCCCATCGGCGACTTTGCCGAAGAGAACTATATCATCGAATTCTTTGCCGAGGTCTATATTGAGCTGGTTGAATCGCCCGCAATGTCGGGCACCTGGCTCAATCTGCTTCCCGGCAACCTCATCAAACGCATTTACGGCATCGAGAACCCATCCTACGACGTGCCTGCCGCCGACCTCTATTCGGTTTACGGCTCGGATTGGTCGATTGAAGGGCTGGACGCAGGCGACACCTTCGAATTGTTATACCCGAACGCCGACGCGCTGGTGTTTTCGATTGCCTATGACGCCTCGCTCACCAGATTGAGTCCGGTGGGCTTCTACGGCGGCGCCGCCGAGCTCCGCTTGGCCGTTCCCGCCGCATACACCGCGAAATACGGTGAATACTTTATCTCTCGCTGGGACGTTTTGGTTTCCAAAGCGCCTATCTACGTCCGTTTTGCCGCGACAAGCTTTGTCTACGGCGACGCCATTGCCGACCCCATGCTGTCGGCATCGGTAATAATACGCGAGGACGACGAGGCGGGCACGCTTTCACAAATGTTCGCGGGCGAATATCCCTTGCTTAAAATTTCGGCGACCGTCGCCGTGCCTTCGGGACTGGGCGTGGGGCAATATCCCATCATGCTTACAAATGCCAAAGTGCTGTCGCGTTCGGGTGAGTCCGGCGCCTATACTTATGCCGAAAGCGCCGACAGCGGCAATTTCGAGGTGCTTTCCGCCAGCGAAAACGGCAGCTATTTCGCCGTCGTTCCGCGTCAAATAACGATTACAATCGACGAAGCCGCGCTGACTAAGCAATACGGCGACGCCGACCTTCCCGTCGCCTTTAGCGTCACGGGCAAGCTCGACGACGGCAGCGTTCTTGCGGGCAGCTTTAAACGGATTTTAAGAGACGGCGCGCTGACCGCCGACGGCGGCAGATTCGATTCCGTCAACACCCTGCTTCCGACGTCCGCCTATTACGGCATCGCGATAAATCAGGCGTTTACGGCGGGAGCAAACTACACCATAGTCTTTAACTACGGCGCGGCGGGGAGCCTTGAGGGATTGAGGTTTACGATTACGCCGCGGCAAGTTACCGTCGGCGACGAATTTTTCATTACGCAGAATAAAGTTTACGACGGCATAAGCGCGGTGAGCCTCGCGGGAAGCCCTTTAAACTTCGACTTCAAGGCGCGCGCCGCCGACGACGTCAGGGTGGTTTTCACCGCCGATTACTGCCTGCTTTCAGGCGGCAATTACATTCCCACCGCTACGGCGGGAAGCGGGCTTTATATCGAATACCGCGGGCTGGGCTTCGGCGGCGCGGCAGCCCAAAATTATGTCTTTGTCGACGCTTCGGGCGATACTGTGAATGCCGCCGACACCTTCCACGTCGGAGGGGCATATATAACCAAGCTCGATTTCACCATAGTTACGGCCGACTTTGTCGTGGCCGAAAAAGAATACGACGGGCTCGTCTGGGGCGAGCTTTCCTCCTTCAGCCTTCCCGCGCTCTTCGACAACTTCACGCCCGAAGCCGAGGTGGTTTTTGCAAGCCCCGCCGTCAGCGAACTTGCGCGTGCCACGGTTACGCTCACCTATCAAATAACGGACGCCGCCAGCAATCTGGTCTATAACGCGACCGACGAAAATGTCACTGTTACGATAAACGGCTCGTCCATCGTAATAACAGCCAGAAACGTGTTGTCAAGAATAGCCAAGAAAACGCTGAGCTACGGCCAGAACGGCATCATATTAACCCTTTCCGACAAGATTTTCGACGGCTCTTATTCGGGCAGCGTCACTTACTCCTTCGGCGCAGGCGCGCTGGTAGCGGGCGAGTCGATTGAGCTTGAGATATCCTGCATGCTGACCTCGGCCGAGGTGGGAACGACTTCGGCCACCATAAACTCGATTTCAATCAAGCCGACGGGCCCCTATTTTGAGAATTACCGCCTCACCGACGAGGATTATCCCATTCTCTACGCCGAAATTTTGAAAGCGCGGCTGGTTCTCGGCATAAACTTTACTCCCAAGGTCTACGACGCCACTACCTCGGTTACGGGCTACGGCAATTCTTTCGGCTTCACCGTCAACGTCGGCGGCGCCTCGGTCAACGTCAACAGCCTGCCTTACCGCTACACCAAGGACGGCACCGAATACACCATAACGGATTCCACCTATATTTTCCTCGGCAACACCGAGATGATTTCCCAGTTCAACTGGACCTATCAAAACGCCTATTTAGTCAAAAAGGGCGCTACACGGACGCAGGCTTCCCAGCATCCATGGGTCGTCTTCGACGGGAGCAATAACGTCGCGCTCCATGACGTGCTGTTATCCGGCATCGCGCTCTCTGCCGAGAGCGGCAGCTACTTCAACAACTTCACGCTGGTTGCCTACATAAACGGCGAAATCATTCCGCTTGAGACGGTAAATCTGACCGACAAAACCGGCGCTAACCCCGAGGCGCATGAAAACTCCGTCGTTTTGACTGCGGCGGCCTCCGTGGAGCGTCGCATGGTGTCCATCAACCTTGCCGAAGTCATGGTCAGCCCCAAGGTCTACGACGGCACCAAGACGGCATCACTAACCGGCCTCACCGCCTTTTCGGGATTGGTTGCGGGCGACACGGTGTCGGTCGTCTATACCGTGACGCTCGCCGACGCCAACGTCAAGGATAACGTGCTTGCGACCTTCCGCGTCGAGGCCGGGCCGAACGGCAACGGTTTCTCGGGCGCCAGCGCCAAGAGCTACTATCTGCAAAACACCATAAGCTCCTACGTCAAATATCAGAACATAACCGTCACGCCGCGGCCCTTGGGCGTCAGTTTCATCAGCGTGCCTGGCAAAGTCTACGACGGCACCACCGCTGTATACGGCAACGTCAGCTATACCTTCCAGCTCGCCGAGGACGGAATACCGGGCGAGGGCCTGATTGCCGCCGACCGCGACAAGATTTTCTTAAACATCTCGGGCAAGACGTTCCTTTCGGCCAACGTCATGATTGACGCCTTTGGAAACGGCGCCAATCACGCCAAGATTTATTTCTCCAAGAACCCCGAATCCCAGCTCTACGGCGGCGCCGGCGTATCGGTCATGAACTACCGCCTAAAGGGCGCGATAGCCGAGGGCGACAAGGTCTATCTTTTGACGACCGTCCCCGCCGCCATCACGCCGATGCGCGTCAGCCCCACCGTCATCACCACTCCCAAGATTTACGACGGCACCACATCCCTCGATATTGCGGGCGTCAGCGTCCGCGTCAGCATAGGCATGGTGACGCTCTACGCGCGGCCGATAGCGGGCGGCGCCTCCTTCGACACGCCCAACGCCGGCGCCAACAAGACGGTGACGGTGCTGCTGCAACAAGGACTTTGGGACGGGCCGGGCTTAGGCGCCAACTTAGTCAGCAACTACTCGCTGGGCGAACCGCAGGCGGGCGAGGACTATATTGTCGTCAAGGGCAGCGGCTCGATAACCAAGCGGCAGGTCTTCGTCTATGCCGAGAACCTCTCCGTTCCCTACGGCACGCAACAGTTCAATTTCAACAAGCTCTACCGCATGAACTATATGGGCAATTTGGAGTGGGTGACGCTCAAAGTCATCGACACCCAGAAATGGTGGGTCTACACCGACACCAACGGCATCGAACAAAAAGTGGTCATTTATACCGACCGCGACTCCGACCTGCCCATTATTTCGAGCTCCTTTAAGCCGACAACGCCGGTAGGCACGCACCGCGTTCTTCTTTCCAATCTAGACATTGCGTCCAACTTCTCCTTCAACGACTCGCAGAACGGCCAAACGGTTACGTCGGGCGGCGTCACCGTAGCGACGGGTGAGCTGACCATCCGAAAAGCGGTGGTTACCGTTTACACCGACAACTACAAGCGCGGTTATAAAGGGCTCAACCCCGAAATCACACTCAAGTTCGACGGCTTCAAGAACGGCCAGATTCCCGGCATTAACGTGCTCGAGATGCACTATCCCACCGCCAAGTTCGCGCTGGTGGACGAGCACGGCGCCTACGTCGCCGACATAGTTTCCAACTCCTCGACGCCGATAGGCACCTCGATGTCGCTGCCCGACGGCCGCACCGTTTATTACGTCGTCTACATCGACCTTTCGGGCGCTTCCGCGCTCTACTACGAGTTCGCCCTAAGGCCGGAGTTCGCCACGCTGACCATCGAGCGCGCCTACGTCGAGGGGCTGAGCATGGTCAACCGCATCTTCATTTACGACGGCACTCCCAAGTCGGTGACGGTGACGGGCACCAACAGCTTGATTTCGCCCGCCTATCTCACCTACGACTACTATCCGAGCACCGACGGCGGGTTGACCTTCTCCGATTTGCCGCTTGCCGGCCCGATAACGGAAGCGGGCGTCTATAAAGTCGTCGCAAGCTATGACGAAGGGCCTTCGGGCAACTTCACGCCATGGCAGGCGCAGTCCGTCATGACGATATCGAGAAAGCAGCTCTCCATCAAGCTCAACTCCAAGTCGGTGTCCTATAATATGAGCGAAGTTACCGTTGACAATCCCGTTATCGCCAACACCACGCCCGCCGAATACGAGATGCTGATGTCCAAAATCGTCTTTGTCTACACCGACATGGAGGGCAACGTTTTGAGCGGCCCGCCGAGCGACGCCGGCAAATATTTCTGCGTCGCGCGCTACAACGCCGCCGCCGTCGACAACTACGATACGGCGCAGTCCAACAAAGTCAACGTCATAATTAGCCC